>JARRQD010000306.1:0-8484 GCA_037382205.1 Candidatus Thiodiazotropha sp. | reverse complement strand
ATTGGGTGGCCATGAATCAAATGACTGAACTGCAAATCGCCAATCAATGGCCTGCCACGGGTAATAAAAAGGGTAAAGAGTAGCTTGGACTTCATGAGTGGCACTGGCAGAGGGAGATCTCTAAGACACCGGATGACCGGGTCAGAGAGGTGGAGATCCGGGTGTTTCGCCATAAGGACGATGAGAGTAGTGTAACCCGCCTGGTGAGCTTTCTTTCACAACCAATCAAATGATCTCCTCAACACCTTCAAGACAGGAATATCTGCAACGCTGCCACCACAGCAGCGCTGGTTTCACTCTGCTAGAGCTGCTGATCGCCATCAGTGTGTTCGCCATTATGGCCAGTTTCGCCTATTCCGGGCTGAAGATCGTCTTGGATTCAGAGCACCAAACCAGTCAATACAGTGAGCGCATGTCTCAGTTACAATTGGCGATGAATCTGATGCAACGGGACCTACAGCAAGCCATAGATCGCCCGATCCGTGATCAGCAGGGTGACGAAGTAGCGGCCTTCATAAGCGGTGGTTTTGCCGGTACACTACTTGAACTGACTCGTGCCGGCTATCTCAATCCAATGAAGTTGCCGCGCAGTAATCTGCAAAGGGTCGGATATCAACTGGAAGAGGAGACCCTCTATCGGCTGACCTGGCAAATTCTGGACAGGGCACAGGATAGCGAGCCTCACCGCTACAAACTGATCGAGAATATTGAGTCACTTGAGCTGGTCTATTATGACAACGAGTTGGAGAAACAGAGTCAATGGCCGCCAGAGAAATTCGACTTCGATTCAGGTAAGAAACCCGGACTTCCCGTTGCGGTTGAAGTGAAGATGGAACTCAAGGATTGGGGTAATATCAGGCGGATGTTTGCCCTGGCAAGGCCCATCCCGGATGAGAAACAGCAGCAGGGACAAAATAGTAATGGCAACACTCAGTAAGCGTCTACCACAACAGCAAGGTATTGCGCTGATCACAGCCATTGCGATTGTTGCCATGGCATCGATTGCCGCCGTGGCAATGACCCACAATCTGCAATTGAATATCCGTCGGACGAGCAATATTCAGGTGGCGGACCAAACCTTTTTTTATGCCCTGGGCAGTGAAGCCTGGTCGAGAGGCACGCTGATCAGGGATCTGCTGGATGACGAGACAAAAAAGCACGACTCCCTCGATGAGAATTGGGCACTGGAACTCGCTCCCAAGCCGTTCGAAGGGGGTGAAGTGCAGGCCATCACAACCGATCTGCAAGGTCGATTCAATCTAAACAATCTCTACCTGGAAGCTGAAGCGGAGCAAGAAGAGAAAGACCAGGTGGCGGTTCAACTGGCGATCTTTCAACGAATGCTGAGCGCCCTGGAACTACCGGAATCGATTGCACGAGCGACACAGGACTGGCTTGATGGCGACATCAACTCTTACTCCGATGGTGCAGAGGATATGGAATATCTGGGACGGGAACCAGCCTATCGAACAGCCAATCGCTACATGGCCAGCCGGACCGAACTACGACTGATCAAGGATATGGATCAGGAGAGTTATGAGAAGCTGGCCCCCTATGTAGTTGCTCTACCAGTAAAAACCCCAATTAATGTCAACACAGCTGAGCAGATTGTGTTACAAAGCCTGCTCGATGGACTCTCCGAAGGGCTTGCAGAGCAGCTGATCAGTGAGCGAGAAGAGAACCCGTTCAAAAAGACGGAATCCTTTATTGATAGACTTAGAGAACTTTTGGATAAAAATAAAGTAAAATCTGAAGAGATAGAGCCATTGATCTCTGTAGACAGTCACTTTTTTCAGCTGGAGACGGTTGTGCGCATGGAAAATATTAGCCAAAAATTGGTCAGCCGCCTTTACCAAGGCAGTGAGGATGTGGTTGTCATATCCCGAACCACTGGGGTTCTTTGATGGCAGATTATCTTATTCTCCACTGCCAAGATCTATCCTGCGACCAGCTCACCTGGACGATCCGCAGTACTGTGGGCAGTGAATCCGCAACTGGCAGTCTGGAGCAGGCGGCTCAACAGGCCAAAGGCAGGCGCACTCTGATTATGGTTCCGGCCTCCGAGCTATTGATCACCTCGGTCAACATACCGACCCGTAACCGTCAGCGTCTGTTACAGGCGATCCCCTTCTCCTTGGAGAACGAACTCACCGAGGATATCGACGAACTCCATTTTGCCGCAGGCAATATGGACAGTAACAACATCACCCCAGTCGCGGTGGTCGCCCGAAGCCGACTGGAAGCTTGGTTGGAAATATTGGAGTCCGCTGGTATCGAGCCACTCGGCATGTTTCCAGACATCCTCAGTCTACCTATTGAGAGTAATGCCTGGAGCCTCTATCAGAATCAGCATCATTTGCAGATCCGTACCCAGAACAATATGGGATATTGTGTCGATGGCGTGAATGGGGGTGAGTTTTTAAATCTGGCGCTACAACAGGCGGCTGAATCTGCGCCACAGAAACTTATATTCTACCGACTTGATGGGGTCGATTCAGAGTTGGATCTGCAAGCAATTGCACCTGAGTGCGAGATCATCAACCGGGAAATCGCAAAGCCAGATGATTTGACCCAACTACTGGCTGAGAACCTGCATGAAAAGCAGTCACTAAACCTTTTACAGGGAGAATATCTCAGGGTTGATAAGACAACCCTGCAATGGAAACGCTGGCTACCCGCAGCTGTAATGGCGCTGATATTGTTCGTCCTTTCGATCGTTACATCGATTCAGGAGTACAACCATTACGATCGGCAAATCAAGCAGTTGCATACCCAGATCAGGGAGACATTCCAGCAGGCCTTCCCTGATGTGAAACGGATTGTCGATCCCCGGGCACAGATGGAGCAGCGTCTGAAGTCCCTGCAGGGAGGCCAGTCCGGTGGATTTGCCCAGTTTGCCAGCCTCTTTGTGCCCTCAGCAAGCATCATCAAGAACAGTCCGAACACAACAGTGCAAAACATCAGCTTCCGCGATGGCCAACTCAACCTACAGTTAACGATCAAAGAACTGCAAGCCCTGGAAAACTTGAAAAAAACAATCGAAAGTAAACGGTTGACTGTCGAGATCCGCTCAGCCAATGCGGCGGATAATCAGGTCACCTCCCATCTGAGAATCACTGGAGGATCCTGATGAAACAGTGGTGGCTGAGTAAAACCCCGCAAGAGCATATGGCCATGATCGTTGGCGGTGCAGCCGTGTTGCTGCTATTGCTCTACCTGATCCTATGGCGCCCCTTTCAGCAAAGCATCGAGCAAAAAGCACTGCAGGTGAAGAGCCAGGAGTCGACTCTACAGTGGATGAAGGAGAATGCCGACCTGGTAAAGAGCTTGCGTGGCACGCAGAACAGTAAAGGTAAGGCCAGCAATGAGGCGCTGCTTACACTGGTCGATCGAACTGCCAAACGCATTCAGCTGAGGCAACAGATCAAACGGATCAAACCCCAGGGAGATGATGGGGTTCAGCTGTGGGTTGAGCAGGCCCCTTTCGATACGCTGATTCGATGGTTGGATCAGATGAGCCAGGATTATTCACTGAATATCGAATCACTTAACATCGATCGACAGGATGCACCAGGGCTGGTCAATGCCCGAGTGGTCCTTCAGCGTGGAGGATAGAGGGTAATGAAGTGGTGGAGTTACCTGCTGATCGGCTTAGGAGGCTACCTGCTGATTATGCTGATCAGCCTGCCGGCCGAGCACGTCTTGGGCTGGACGGCCAATAGCCAAAAGCCCCCCTTTACTTATGGGGCCATCAAAGGCAGTCTGTGGCGCGGCAAGATGGAAGCGGTCACAATCAATGGGGTTTCGCTGGATAAGCTCAAATGGCGCTTTTCCCTAAGTGAACTGCTGTTCGGTCGACTCGGTTTTGACGTGTTAACCTGAACCTCGATCAGCTCACCCTGTCTGACAATCAGGTCATCTATGCCGAAGGAGAGGTTCAGTGGCTCGGTTCGGCCTTGAAAAGCCCATTTGCACTCAAGGTTGGAGATCTTCAGGCCGACGTGGAGACGGATGATGCGGGAGTCGTGCAGGGAAAAATCAAAGATTTGGGCGGTGCTACCGCAGTGAATGGGGAGCTCAGCCTGAACCCGGAAGGCGACTTCCAGGTCAACGGCCAGATCAAACCGAGCGCAGACTCTGACCCCAAGCTGGATGGCGCCCTGAGTGCAATCAGTAAACGTAGCCCTGATGGCAGCTATCAGATAACCTACAGTGGCCGGTTTTGAACCATGTGCACTGTTTCATACATCTGTTTTGAACAGGTAGGCCAACAGGTTAACTTCTGCTATTATGGAATGGATCACATATTCAACATAAACCCATGATGGATAAAGAATTTCACAACTATTTCCCTGACCTGTCACAAACCTGTGACCTGGATTGGATCAGGTTTGTTACAGCGACTGCTAGGGGACAGCTTCAATGATGACCAATTCGGCCAAAAAAATCATGGACAGATCAGCTCCACACCAGCACAGAATCAGCCGTGCAATACTCCTTTTCTGCACGCTCGTTCTGCTGAACTTCACGATTGTTCTACCCAGTCACGCAGAGCAGATCACCCTGAATCTGAACAATGCGGACATTGAAGCCCTGATCAAGACGGTATCGGAACATACCGGTAAAAACTTCGTCATCGATCCGCGAGTCAAGGGTAAGGTCACTGTGATCTCAGCCCACCCGATGGATCAGAATGAGTTTTATGAAGTGTTTCTTTCAATTCTTGAGGTACATGGCTTTTCAACCATTCCTAGTGGCGATGTGATCAAGATCGTTCCGGATGTTAAGGCCAAGCAGGGAGGCATTCCGACCTTGAGCCAAGCCGGATCCCTGCCCGGCGATCAGATCGTCACCCGGATCATTCAGGTAAAGAACGTCACCTCTGCTCAGCTGGTACCAATCCTTCGCCCCCTGATACCCCAGGAAGGGCATCTTGCGGCCTATCCGGATACAAACGTCTTGATCATCTCTGACCGGCGCCGAAATGTGGATCGACTGATGAGTATTATCGAACAGATCGATCAGGTCAGTGACAGCTCCATCGAGGTCATCACACTGCAGCATGCCTCGGCTGCCGAGGTCGTGCGCATTTTGGAAGGCCTAAGACCGGCTTCTGCTAAAAAGGGGCTTGCCGGATCGGCTTCAAAAATGGTCGCCGATGAGCGCACCAATAGCATTCTAATCAGTGGCGACCCGACGGAACGCCTAAGGGCTCGGGTGGTGATCAAACACTTGGATACCCCCTTTGACAACGAGGGTAATGCCCAGGTCGTCTATCTCAAATATGCCAACGCTGCGGATCTGGTGACCGTACTCACCGGAGTAGGCGAGAACATCGAAGAGAGTGGCAATGGGAAAAATTCAAAAGCAATGAGTAAGCCCAAGATGCCAATCAACATTCAGGCCGACGAAGCCTCAAATGCTCTGATCATTACCGCCCCACCGGATGTTTTCCACTCCCTGCTGGCGATCATTCGTAAACTGGATATCCGTCGCGCCCAGGTACTGGTCGAGGCGATTGTTGCTGACGTCTCCTATGGCAAGGCCAAAAGCCTGGGCGTTCAGTGGGTGGTTGACGCCACACCAGACGGCCAGGGGCCAGTGGGTGTCATCAATCTAGGCTCACCGAGCATCACCGATGTCTATAACGCTGTGTCAGCCGGTTCCGGTGTCCCGTTGGGTGCCGGCACCTCAATCGGTCTTGGCCGATTCGACAGTGACCGGGTCAATTTTGCCGCACTGATTCAAGCGCTGGAGAGTGATAACACCAGCAATATCCTCTCCACACCCAGCCTAACCACTCTGGACAACCAGGAAGCTGAGATTGTGATCGGTCAGAATGTGCCCTTCATTACAGGCTCTTACAGCTCCACGGGTGGCACCAGCAACTCAGTAAACCCTTTCCAGACCGTACAACGTGAGGATGTAGGCCTGACCCTCAAGGTCAAACCACAGATCAATGAAGGCAACTCCATTAAATTGGAGATTGAACAGGAGATCTCCAGCATCGATACCTCGGCCAGCACCGGCACCAGCGATATCGTCACCAAAAAACGCACCATCAAGACCGTAGTAATGGTGGAGGATGGCGCCACAATCGTGCTTGGTGGACTGATCTCGGAGGATCTGCAGCAGACCGAAGAGAAGGTTCCTATACTGGGTGACATCCCCCTATTGGGCGCCCTTTTCCGCGCCAATAAAACCGTCAAAGTGAAACAAAATCTGATGGTTTTTCTCAGACCGGTTGTGTTGCGGGATTCTGCAGTCAGTTCCCAGATAGCCAGTGACAAGTACAACTACTTCCGCGCCCAGCAGTTAGAATTGAAGCAGCAAGGCGTCAGTCTGATGGACGATGAAGAGACTCCGGTCATGCCACCGCGGTTTGGTACATTCGCCCCGCCATTTGAGGGTGAGCCAAAGGAACAGGAACTCTGACCGGTAACGCATATCATGTCAGACACGACAACCTTAAATCCACTCCAGGAAGCATTGGATCCGGTATCAGAACTGCTTTCTGATGAGTCTGAGCTCCTACCACCTCAGGAACCGAGTCAGCTACCCTACTCCTATGCACGACGACATGGGGCCGTGGTGGTGCGTAACGACCAAACAGGTGATTACGAGCTGCTCTACAAACCTGGGGTTTCAATCTTGGTATTGAATGAAATCCGTCGACTCTATGGCCAGCCTCTGATCTTCCAGCAGATCGATGAAGAGAGCCTGGAGAAACAACTCTCCCGTATCTATGAGTCAGGCTCCAAACAATCGAGCCAGATCATGGAGACCATGGGCGACGACATGGATCTGGATCACGCCGCTCAGGCCCTCAACCAGCCTGAAGACCTGCTGGGCAGCGACGATGACGCTCCGATTATCCGGCTGATCAACGCGTTGTTCACCGAAGCCATCAAAGAGCAAGCATCCGATATCCATATCGAACCCTACGAAAACCGACTGGTGGTACGCTTTCGGGTTGATGGTGTGTTACGTGAAGTGCTCACGCCACCTCGCAATGTCGCCTCTTTCCTGGTCTCCAGAATCAAGGTTATGGCGCAACTGGATATTGCTGAAAAGCGCATACCACAGGATGGCCGAATCTCATTGAAAGTGGGTAATCGACCGGTGGACGTGCGTGTCTCCACCCTCCCCTCAAGCTATGGTGAGCGGGTGGTACTGCGCCTACTCGATAAGCAGGCGGGACGGCTGGATCTGGAACACCTGGGTATGTATAAATCGTTGCTGAAGCAGATTGATCCAGGGGTGATTCGGCGCCCCCACGGCATTTTTCTCGTGACTGGCCCAACCGGCTCAGGTAAGACCACCACCCTGTATGCTGCATTGAGTCGCCTCAACACCCAGAGCCGTAACATCGTCACGGTAGAAGATCCGATCGAGTACTACCTCGATGGAATCGGACAGACCCAAGTAAACAATAAGGTGGATCTCACCTTTGCTCGTGGCTTGAGGGCGATCCTTCGGCAAGATCCAGATGTGGTGATGGTCGGTGAGATTCGTGATCTGGAAACCGCTCAAATTGCCGTACAGGCCAGTTTAACCGGCCATATGGTGATGTCGAGTCTGCATACCAACACAGCGATCGGCAGTATTTCCCGACTCAGAGATATGGGTGTTGAGCCTTTCCTGCTCTCATCGAGTCTGATCGGTGTACTGGCCCAACGTTTGGTGCGCACCCTATGTCCGCACTGCAAAGAGGCCTACACAGCCAGCCCACAGGAGCTGGAACTGCTGGCTCAACCCAGTAGTGAATCGGTTACAATCTACGCTGCCAAGGGGTGTGAGAAGTGCCATAACCATGGCTATGTCGGCAGAACAGGCATCTATGAACTGATCACAATCGATGAGAGCCTGCGCAACATGATTCACAAGGGTAGCGGTGAAATAGAGATGCTGGAACACGCGAGAAAGTACACTGACAGTATTCGCCAGGATGGCATGAAACGGGTGCTCGATGGCGATACCACCATCGACGAAATCATCCGCGTGACCCAGGAAGGATAACCTACCTTGGACGCCTTTGAATATGTAGCACTCGATCCGAGCGGAAAGGAGCGACGTGGCGTACTTGAGGGTGACAGTCCAAGGCAGGTACGTCAGCAACTGCGTGAATCGGGGCTGACCCCCCTCACAATCGATTCTGCAAGTGGCTCGGCAACGCGGCGTAAAGGCAAACTCTTTCAACGACAGATCAACGCCATGGAGCTGGCCTTGATCACCCGTCAAATGGCAACCTTGTTACGCTCAGGACTCCCCCTTGAGCATGTATTGAAAACCACCGCCCAGCAATCGGATAAGACGCATGTAGAGCGTACCCTGCTGGCTGTTCGGGCCAAAGTTCTTGAGGGCCGAACCCTCGCAGATGGCCTTCAGGAGTTCCCGAAAACCTTTCCGGAAGTCTATATCCAGACCGTCTCCTCTGGCGAGGAATCCGGTCATCTCGAAGTGGTTCTGGAAAGGCTGGCAGAC
>JARRQD010000305.1:0-5107 GCA_037382205.1 Candidatus Thiodiazotropha sp. | reverse complement strand
ATGCAACTGCTCTGAGAGCGTTGACTGAGATACTCTTAGCAGTTGAGCTGCTGCCTTCTATGTCATAAGTTGGCAGTACCGCAGTATCATGTACTCATATCGATAGCTGACCCGCGCATACTCATCTGCCCAAGCGATATCTTCCAGGCAACGTCCATGGGTTGGGCAGAAAATCTATTGCGGGTAGTATAATAACCATACCGTCCAACCGCACACTGGAATATCCCTTCAGCGACGTAGCTCTGGACGTGTCCGAACGATCTTTTCTCTACGCCCACACTTTTGACAAGTACAACCGTTTTTATAGCGTTTTACCCCAATCTCCAGCTGATTGCCTTTTCGGAACGTTAAATCGGTTACCTTCAGCCCCTTGATCCGAAGTGATTTTCCTATAAGCTTGTTTGTAGTCATAGATTCCGTAATCTCTTTTATTTGACGCTTTTACAACATCAAATTTAGAGGGGGGCTATGACTAATCAATACCTTAAATCCTTTGCGAAATCCGGATAGACCTTAAATATTAGCATTCATTACTATGGTGGCTGAAGAAATGGTTTATCAGTTCCAGTGTAGACATGCTATTACGTATGGTCAGTTAATGGCTGCTAGAAGACTTCATCGTATTAAGTGAACATTGACAATTTTATTTTTTGACAAGGTTTTATCTCACGTGTAGTTTTCGACCTTATAACAGTATCTTCAGAGTGAAACGTTAATGTAGATAACTTTATAGCTCACTCATAAAAATAATGACTAAATGAAGAATCAAAATTCTTACGCTTGCAGTATTATAATTTTAATAACACTATATTTATGGTGCGTATGTGCTATGGAGAATGTAGATTGACAAGACAATTTGCTCAATTATTAATACCAATATCTAGTTATATTTGCTTCGTAACAATGAATTTACAACTTTGTTTTTGCAGAAAACCTATACAGTGATTGTTGTCTCTTGCTTGTCAAAACAGGGTCTTAACAATACCAATTAATTTTGACTTCAATAGGCACGAGTTCTGTTGTCTAGCGTTTAAGGTCGGTGATGTTGTACTCGACAAAAAGATGAGATAGTACTTTGAATATCACTCACCGGTTAGTTACAAAAAATCAGAAAGAATGTGTAGGTAAACCAGTGGTTGAATTGTGACGTTCTGACAGGTTATGCCGTCTTGAAAGTCTTGGTTTGATTTCACCTGGGACGTTGCATGAAAAGTTTATGTTTGATGAGGCTGATGAGCCAAGATCTCATTTTAATTTCACGGCACAGATGTATAGCTGAATATTGCTGCTTTTTGCTAAAAGGGTAGCAGTAATTTCTGTTTAGTATTAGAAAGGTACTGCTGGCAGGAAAAGTGAAATCATGGGCCACAGAGAAATTCAATGCCGAGATTTAGTCATCATTATCATAATTGTCCACGTCGTAGTGAGGTTCACAATAATGCTGCATAGGATGTCTCATTAGAGAGTGTGTGATATTGCAAATAACATTGTAGTTTGATGCAGATAAAGCCTTATCAAGACAAGCGCTGAATTCCCATACCTGAGGGGATGCGATTCCGCACTCTAAGAGCGCAGATCTTTAGAAGGTTGGCCAATGCATAGTACGAAACGGAAAGAAAACCAGGATGTTGACCGTAATAAATCGCTTTAGTCATGGATATGTCGCTATCCCTGTCATCATTTCATGCAAACAACACGGGCTGTTCGAACGACTCAAGAACTTGCCAGCCTCGGCAGAGACACTGAGGACTTCGTTAAGTGCCAATAGTGGGCATCTCCAAGTTGGGCTAAAATTACTGGAGTCTATTGGCTGGTTGTCCAAGAGCGGTAACGGTGACTACCAACTAGAGGAAGCGGCGCAGCATTACTCAAAAATTTCTGATAATGTTACAGAGCTCTATGACTTTGACATAGATGATTATCTCAGTGGTGCAAAAGAGGTGTCTTCACTCCGTCATTGGATTGATTTATCTATCCATGGCTGGGATGTGGATGATGAGATGCTTGCTGGTTTTCTCGATGGTGTACTGTTGATTCCATTATTACTCGGTCTCCATCGCTGCGGGTTATATGTTAGTGAAAGTGGAGAGTTGTTGCTTGAAAGTATAAGTCCGACAGCACGTGGCGAAATCATTGATCTGTTTTTGCATAAAGAGTGGTGCGAAAAAGAAAATAATGAAATACACCTGACGGAAATCGGTAACTTTGTATTGAAACGGTCGCTGAATACAGGGACTGTAGCATCATATACACAGATGCTGCGTAACATCGACGAGTTGATTTTTGGTGACGCTGCTGGGGTATTTTCAATCGATGAAGACGGGCATGAAGAACATGTGGAGAGAACCCTAAATGTCGTCTCCAGCGGATTCCAGCACGATAGATACTTCAAGGAAGTTGAAGAGCTCATCGTATCAATTTTCAGTCAAATGCCCTTTAAGGATCAACCCAGATATGTGGCCGATATCGGTTGCGGCGATGGGACATTTCTAAGGCGTATCTATAAAACGGTAGTTGAACATACGGAAAGAGGTAAGGTGCTCGTTGAATACCCCCTGACGATGATCGGAGTAGATTTCAATGAGAAGGCGCTGGCCGCGACAGCTAAAAACCTGCATGCTATAGATCATTTCGTTGTTAAAGGTGATATTGGTGATCCAGAGCAAATGGAGCGTGATTTGCAAGCGCAGTGCGGAAATATAGAGGATATTCTCTACATCCGCTCGTTCTTGGATCATGACAGGCCATTTAGATATCCTGACAACCAAGCACGGATCAAACAGCGCGAGTTTCTCAATTATGAAGCTGTTTGTGTTGACAGGCAGGGTGAGTTGATAGAGCCGGCAGTTACTGTACAAAGCTTGGTTGAGCATCTTCAGCGCTGGGCATCTATCCACAGCAGATTCGGGATTATCATACTAGAAGTGCATTGCCTGGGTGCGCCAGTCGTAAGGCAGTATATGGATGAGAGCGAAAATCTGCATTTTGATGCCTATCATGCATTTTCGCAACAGTGCTTGAATGAGGCAAGTGTATTTGTAATGTCAGCGGCTGAAGCGGGACTCATTCCAGAGTTTGATTTTTCAAAAAAATACCCTAAGACCTTACCGTTCGCCCGTATCACTATTAACTATTTCAGAAAAAGAGCATACAGCATACGCAACGCGACTTACCGGGATGTTGATGTGTTGGCTAAGCTGGAGTCGAGAGTCCTGCCTTCAGATCAAAGGTCAACCGAGACCGAAATACAAGAGCGAATACGTGTCTTTCCTGAAGGGCAGGCTGTACTGATGGTTGGCGATGATATTATTGGTGCAATTTATTCGCAGAGATCTGAAAGCAATCAAGTAGGTAAAGAAGTAAGTGATGATTATGTGTGGTCGCATCAATCGAGTGCTCTTTGTTTCGAGTTGCTCTATACAGTGGTTCCTAATAAAGAATACAAACGTAGCGGAGAAGAGCTGATATCATTTATGAGGGGGTATGCCTTCTTGGAAAGCGGTGTCGAAAGTGTTGCCGGCGTAACACGCTGCGTTAGGTATCTTGATTATTGTGTGGATAGCGAATCTAGTGCCAGTGATTTTTAGTTTAATATCCATAAATATGTCAATAACTATCCGATCAAACAAGAAGAAGACACAGTTTATGCTGAGTACGAACTGGAGGCGTTTGGCGCAAAGTGGTTGCTGTACATATTTCAACAGATGGGTGTATTCATCTTTGGTGGGGAAAGATACTCATCAGTGAATGCATTGATAGAGAGACTAGAAATACAACCAAAGTATCACCGCCTCTTTGAATCATTGCTTGGCATTCTTGAACGCCAGGGAATGTTAGTTTACTAAAGCAATGAGATCGTTACGCTTGGGGCTATCGAGAGTTTCGCACTGCAGGATATTGAATCGGAATGCCATGCATTCGAGAGTGAATATAGACGTCAGTATCCAACTTTCACAGCCTTTTTGGAGTTAATGGTTCGTTGTCTGAAAAGGTATCGAGAAGTTTTGGTTGGTCACTTGGACGCCATTGATGTCGTATTTCCCGGCGGCTCAATGGATTTGTTTGCTGGAATTTTCAAAGGCAATAGTGTTGCTGACTATTTTAACAATCTGGTTGCTGAAGTCGTATATAACCGATTACTGCAAGAGAAGAAGTTGAATCCTGGGCGACATTTAAGAATTCTTGAAATCGGAGCCGGTACCGGTGGGACAACTGACTTTGTTCTGAAGCGAATAAAACACATCTCTGAAAACGTTACACTTTTCTACACAGACATATCATCATCGTTTACACGATATGGCCAGCGCAGGTATGAAAAATCCTATCCGTGGGTAAAGTTTGAACGGCTGAATATTGAGGATGCGCCCGTAACGCAGGGGTTTGATGAAAAAAGCTTCGATATTATATATGCCTCGAACGTGCTACATGACACAAAGTACTTGTATCATACTCTGGTTCAAGTAAAAAAGTTGCTTAGGTCTCGTGGGCTTCTGGTTTTGAATGAATTTACAGTAATGAAGGATCTGCTGCTGTATACAGGTGGACTATTGCATGGCTGGTGGCTTTTCGAAGATCCCGAAAACAGCAGAAATCACTCGATAAATGTAGGCAAAGTGTACTCTTCTGTGAGTTACTGGATCCACATGCTGAGTGTCACGCAGAGGTCGAGTTAACTGATGGTACGTATCACGAGGCACACCTGATCTTAAAAGAATGCATGGAGTCTATTATTGGCAACAAGCGCATGGGGAGATTTACGCCTGACATGCCATTGATGGAGCTCGGTTTTGATTCGCTGGAATTGCTTGAGCTGAGAGAATTACTGGGGAAGCGATTGGGTGAGAAGTTGGGAGCAGCTTTCCTGTTCCAGCATAATACTGCTGAGAAGATTGCCACGAATATCCAGGAGCGTCTACCTCGACAGAGAACGGATCTATTCCTCGAGAATAGTCATATCAGCTCTGCACCTCATAATACCAAGGTATTGGGTATTGTAGAATACTGTATGCACGCCATTGGTGGGGGCAGGCGCATGATGAAGTATTCACCAGACATGCCGCTGATGGAGCTCGGTTTTGATTCGCTAGAGTTGCTTGAATTGAGGGAA
>JARRQD010000304.1:0-5777 GCA_037382205.1 Candidatus Thiodiazotropha sp. | reverse complement strand
TCCATATGGAGATCGTTCAGGAGCGACTCGAACGGGAGTATGACCTGGATCTGATCACCACCGCACCGTCAGTGGTCTATGAGGTACTGAAAAATGACGGTGAACTGATCCATATTGAAAATCCAGCGGCACTGCCTGATCCTGGAAAACTGGAAGAGGTTCGTGAACCGATCATTGTTGCAACAATTCTGGTACCGCAGGACTATCTCGGAAACGTGATCACCCTCTGTGTTGAAAAGCGGGGAGTGCAGAAAAATCTGCAATATCTGGCTGGGCAGGTGCAGTTAAGTTATGAATTGCCGATGAATGAGGTGGTGCTCGACTTCTTTGACCGGTTAAAGTCGGTAAGCCGGGGCTACGCCTCTTTTGAGTATGAGTTTACCCATTTTCAAGCGGCTCCTTTGGTGAAGCTTGATATTTTGATTAACGGTGACCGTGTTGATGCCCTGTCCCTGATTGTACATAAGGATCAGGCACAATACCGAGGGCGGGATCTGACCGCAAAGATGAAAGAGATTATTCCAAGACAGATGTTTGAGGTGGCAATCCAAGCCGCCATTGGTAGCAAGATTATCGCTCGCACCACGGTCAAGGCCCTGAGAAAGAACGTTACGGCCAAATGCTATGGTGGTGATATTACACGTAAGCGCAAACTGCTGGAGAAGCAGAAAGCGGGTAAAAAACGCATGAAGCAGGTAGGTAAGGTTGAGATACCCCAGGATGCCTTTCTAGCGGTGCTTCAGGTCGGAAAGGATAGTTAGACTACTCTAAATAGGAGAGGACGCAGATAAACCATGAATTTCGATTTTCCAACTTTTCTTGTTGTTGCCAGCGCAGTCACAGGCGGCATCTGGCTATTGGATAGTATCTTCTTTGCCAATAAACGAAGTGCATTAGCAGCGGAGGTGGGAGAAGAGGCTGACGATGTCGGTCAATTGGCAGGCAAAGAGCCTTTACTGGTCGAGTACTCTAAATCCTTTTTTCCAGTGATTTTTGCCGTACTTGTTTTGCGATCCTTTTTAGTCGAGCCATTTCGAATACCCTCCGGCTCTATGATGCCGACACTACTGGTCGGTGACTTCATTCTGGTCAACAAATTCAGTTATGGTATTCGCCTGCCAGTATTGAATAAAAAAATCATAGACCTGGGAGACCCGCAACGAGGTGACCCAGTGGTCTTCCGCTATCCAAAACAACCCTGGGTAGACTATATCAAGCGGGTTGTGGCACTGCCTGGTGACAAACTCTACTATCGCAATAAAACCCTTTTTATTAATGATGAACCGATGCAGCAGATGTTCTTAGGGCAATATACTGGCGTGGGTAGCGGTTCCCGTATGACTGGTGCCGTGATGGCAGTCGAAAATCTTAGTGGCGTTGAGCACAATATTTTGATCAATCCCCTGGCGCCGGATCTGCCAAAGGGTTGCCAGGTTCTGAGGCAAGGCCCGATAACTGTTCCAGAAGGGCACTATTTTGTCATGGGTGATAATCGGGATAATAGTAATGACAGCCGCTGTTGGGGGTTTGTGCCGGATGAGAATCTTGTGGGAAAAGCCTTTGGTATCTGGATGAACTGGGATTCAAATATCAGTGGGTTTCCTCCCATTGCTTGGGAGAGAATTGGCAAGGGCATTGATTAGACCACAACTATGTGATCAAAATGGCTACTGACTAGGTTGCTGGGTAAAGACAAATTGTCTGCAATCTGGTTAGTCGCTTGAAGAAGAGAACTTTTCAGTATGACTTATTTGAGGAAGTAGATATGCGATCCATCAAAAAACAGCGTGGTCTTACATTCATCAGTTGGCTGGTTATCTTGATTGTTGCTGGGTTTCTAGTGATGGTGGGCATCAAGGTCATGCCGGTCTATCTTGATCACTTTGCGGTAAAAGCTGCGCTTAAAGGCATCAAGAATGAACCTTTTGCAGAGCGAAAATCGAAGATTGAATTGCGTAACATGCTACTAAGACGGCTTGATATCAACAGTGTTCGTCATGTAACCAAAGATAATATCAAAGTAAAAAGCTCTTTAGGCTCCAGGACTATCAATGTCAAATATGAGGTTCGTCGGCATATTGCTTACAATGCGGCCCTCGTTATGAGCTTCGATGAAACGATTGAGATAACAGCGAATTGAAGGCTGATATCAACAAACTTTGCCGAGACTTATGCTATACCTTCAATCAACCAGCGTTGATTGAGCAGGCTTTGACTCACCGTAGTGCTGGTGGGAAAAACAATGAGCGTCTTGAGTATTTAGGTGATGCCATATTAGGTTTTGTTATTGCAGATGCTCTATATCACCATTTTACCGAAGCCAGTGAAGGGCAGTTAAGTCGGCTTCGCTCTGTATTGGTAAAAAGAGAGACCCTCGCCAAGCTAGCAAGAGAGTTTGCGCTTGGTGATTATTTGATGTTGGGTCAGGGTGAGTTACGTAGCGGTGGTCAGAGCAGGGATTCGATTTTGGCTGATAGTTTTGAAGCCATACTTGCAGCGATCTACCTTGATGGTGGATATCAAGCAACCCGCTCAGTTATTCTACGAGTATTTTCATCAAGACTGGAAGCGCTAAATCCGGACAGTCAGCAAAAAGACTCAAAGACCCAGCTACAGGAGTTTCTGCAGGCAAAAAAGGTCTCACTACCCAGTTACACCATATTGGGCGTCAGTGGTGATCCTCATGCGCAGCATTTCAAGGTAGAGTGTGCTGTCCTGGATCTTCAGAAAAAAAGTCTTGGTGAGGGTAACAGTCGTAGAAAGGCGGAACAGGACGCTGCAGGCAAAATGTTGTCGGACCTGAATCATGAGTAAAGCGAAAAACCACTGCGGGTATGCCGCCATTGTCGGTCGGCCGAATGTGGGCAAATCGACCCTGCTGAACCAGACTCTCGGTGTCAGGTTGGCCATTACATCCCACAAAGCACAAACCACCCGGCATAGTGTTTTGGGGGTCAATAGTCTGGCTGGTGGCCAGATTATCTATGTTGACACTCCAGGTATTCATCAGCGCAGTGATAATGCGATGAATCGCTACCTTAACCGAACAGCCCAATCAGTGCTGAGTGGCGTCGATCTACTGATCTTTGTGGTAGAAGCATTACGCTGGACGGAAGAAGATGAAAAAGTACTCGGTTTGATCAGGGAGAGTGAAATTCCAGCCATTGCAGTGGTTAACAAAGTCGACCTGGTCAAACAGAAAGAGGCGTTGCTGCCCTATCTATCCAAGCTCTCTGAAGGCTATGAGTTTCTGGAAATCGTTCCGCTCTCTGCAAAAAAAGGTGACAACCTGAAAGCGTTGGAGGATCTGGTATTGAAGGCCCTACCAGAGGGGGAGAATGTCTATCCTGAGGATCAATTGACTGATCGTTCAGAGAGGTTCTTTGCTGCGGAAATGATCAGAGAGCAGATTACCAGACGCTATGCTAAGGAATTACCCTATGCGGTTTCGGTTGAAATCGAGCGTTTCGAAGAGCAACAGGGCCTGTACCGGATCAATGGTATAATCTGGGTTGAAAAGCCCGGTCAAAAAGGCATCATCATCGGTAAGGATGGTCAGGCATTGAAAGAGGTCGCCGTCCAGGCGAGAAAAGCCATGCAAGGTTTTTTTGATTGTAAAGTCCATCTTGAACTTTGGGTAAAAGTAAAGAAGAGTTGGTCGAGTGACGAGGCCGCTCTGGTCAGGCTTGGGTATAGTGAGCAGTAGTGTAGTGTCCTATATAAATCATACATTTAGACGAGGCCTATCATGGAATTGAGCTTAGATCCCTTGCCTCGCCCTGCGGCAAGCCACTCAAGCCACGATTGCGGCGTTGCAGCCCTTGGAATGGGAGCCGCCATTGACGGCGGGCTGCGCCTTGTCTTGAGTCATTTGCGGGCCTCTGAAAACGTCAAACAGTATAGAACACCACACTAGGGATATCGCTTGTGAATTGAGGATGTCTCGTATCAACTTAATACCGGCCTATGTTTTACATCGGCGTGATTACCAAAACTCCAGCCTGTTGTTGGAGTTGTTCTCCGCCAATGAAGGTCGTCTCCCGGCCATCGCCAAAGGCGCCAAATCAGCTCGCTCAAGCAGGGCCATCCTGTTACAACCCTTTCTCCCGCTGCGTATCTCGCTAAGTGGTCGGGGTGAGATAAAAAGCCTGACTGAAGTAGAACAGGATGGCCAGCCTTTCAAACTGTTGGGCGAACGACTCTATTGCGGATTTTACCTGAATGAGCTTATTGTCAGGCTCATTGAAAGGGGAGACCCTTATCCGACTCTCTACCACCACTATTGTCACTCTATGGCTCGCCTGGTCTCAACGGATTCTATCGATCAGATACTCAGACAATTTGAACTGCAGTTACTCGGTGAACTTGGTTATGGTTTGTTATTGGATCATACAGCTGATTGTGGAGAGCCGGTAAAGGAGGAGTTGGTCTATGACTACTTCATTGAAGAGGGGCCGGTATTAGCGCCTGCCGGAAGGGGAGGCATTAAAATACGTGCCATTGAAAAGCAGAGAGCTCTTTTCAGGTCCAACCGGTTAGATTTGTGTGATTGTAGGGATCCCAACACTTAAAGAATTTATCACCAAGTTAGGCAAACAATTCTTAAAAAAGATATATTTACATTTTGAAAGATCTATCGGTTAGGTTATTAAACAGCTAGGGGTTCAATTACCTATGAATTTGAAGGTATGGGTATGACAAAAAATGCAATGTTACTTGGGGTTAACATCGATCATGTGGCGACTCTGCGTCAGGCTCGGGGAACCCGCTATCCGGAACCGCTTCAGGCTGCGCTGATTGCTGAGCAGGCGGGGGCAGATGCGATCACTCTGCATCTTCGTGAAGACCGACGCCACATTCAAGACCGGGATGTTGAAATCCTATCAGAGCTTTTGCAAACCCGAATGAACCTGGAGATGGCGGCAACTTCAGAAATGGCGGCTATTGCAACACGGTTTCAACCCCATGACTGCTGTCTGGTGCCAGAAAAGCGTGAAGAATTGACCACCGAAGGTGGTCTTGATGTGGCTTCCAAGCTCGACTACATGACAGATTATTGTGCTGAATTGAAAGAGGCTGGAATTCGTGTATCGCTTTTCATCGATGCTGATTTGAAACAACTGGATGCAGCCAAGGCCTGTGGTGCGCCAGTCGTCGAGATTCATACCGGACACTATGCGGAAGCTGCGAATGAATCGACCGGTCAAGCTGAGTTGAAACGAATTCTCGATGCCGTAGCCTACGGGAATGATCTAGAACTTCAGGTCAATGCTGGGCATGGCCTTGATTACCATAATGTCGCTTCAATCGTAGGTATCGAAGGTATAAAGGAGTTGAATATTGGACACGCTATCGTTTGTCGAGCGCTGTTTACCGGATTCGATCAGGCGGTCCGAGAGATGAAAGGATTGATGGTCAGATAGTCTACTTTCCGAGCTTCTCAATCCTAACATTCTGATTGCTATTTCAAATCTGGTATGACCCAAGGTCAAACTCAATACAGCTGCTGTGCCTGAAGCCAATGCTTGGGTCAGAGAATCAAGGCCGACATCAGTGTGGGCCAGCATTCGGGACTGTTCAACCTAAAAAAATCAGTTGACCGCTCCATGCTACTAGCAGATTACTGATTTTAAAGAAAATAGCTTCGATGGTTATGTCACCTGCTGGATGAATCACGCTACAACGTGAATGGCACGCTTGTGGCGGCGCATGGCGGCGTTGCAACGCCTTGGAATAGCGCGCTATTGTGCGTCGTTGCGCGCCGTGCAGGGATGCAC
>JARRQD010000303.1:0-4633 GCA_037382205.1 Candidatus Thiodiazotropha sp. | reverse complement strand
TGAGGCTGGCAGTGCATTCAAAATCTCATTGGACAGCAATATGGATATGTTGCAGCAAACCGCTCTGTTTGTTGCCAGTGACCGGCGGGTGCAGGAGTTATTTCTCTTGGGTAAAAAGGCTGTTGAGTCCGAGGGTGGTGGGGCTGGAGGCATAGCCTCAGAGCAGATCCGTCAACAGCTGTATGAATTGCTAGAACCTGGATGGAGTGAGATGAGGAAGCAGTTCAATGTGCGTCAGTTGCATTTTCATCTTGCACCCGGAGCGCTCTCTTTTTTAAGGGTGCATCAGCGGGAAAGATATGGTGATCGCCTGGATGAAATTCGCCACACTGTAGTGGATGCCAATCGCTTGAAGCGATCTACGAGGGGCTTTGAGATAGGCAGGCCCTATGCAGGTATACGCGGAGTCAGCCCTGTTTTTGGTGATCAGGAAGGAGTGCGGGTTCACATAGGTGCGGTAGAAGCCGGGATGTCATTCAGACAAATTCTTGGCCTGCTCAAACGTCACACCCATGTTAACTATGCCGTGTTAGTCAAGCAGCAGGAGTTCAAGGATCGGGTCTGGATGGAATCACTGAAACAACTCTATGCGGGACGCCCACCCGTATCAGGTTACTATATAGAGGCAAGCAGTGATGACCAAACGACAGCTCTGTTACTGAAAGATCCTGAGTTGCATCGAGCTTTGTTTGATGAAAATACAATCTATGTTCAGCACGAAGTTCAACCTCTGGCGATCATTGCGATGCCATTCCATGATTATCAGGGATGGCAGAATCCCGACAGAGAACCGGTCGGTCATATTCTAATGTGGCGTGATGCCTCTACAGTTATCGCTAATTTTAAGAATAGTGTTAAGAATAATATATTATTTGCCTTGGCTGTTTTTGTAGTACTTGAGTTGATACTCTATGTAGGCATGCGGAGAGTCACTCAACAGCTTGAGAACGAGGTGAAATTTCAGACTGCGAGGCTATCTGAAAGCAATTCAAAGCTGGCTAATCGTAATACCGCATTAATCCACTCTCTGCATGAATTGAAGGCGACTCAAAAGCAGTTGATTGAATCGGAAAAGATGGCCTCACTCGCAGGTTTGGTTGCCGGTGTGGCTCATGAAATTAACACGCCGGTCGGTACCAGCATAACGGCGGCCTCACATTTGTTTGATCGAGTTGTCAAAATTCGGCGTAGCTTTGAATTGGATGAAATGACAAGAACTGATCTAGATAAGTTCTTCAGAAGATCGGAAAAGGCTTGTTCTATTTTGCTGACAAATCTACAAAGATCAAGTGAGCTGGTTCAGAGCTTTAAGCAAGTGGCGGTCGATCAAAGCAGTTTGAAACAACGAGTTTTTAATATCTGTGACTACCTGCATGAGGTCAGTCAAAGTCTGCAGCCTAGGCTAAAGAAATCACAGCATCAGCTGTTGATTGAATGCCAGACAGAGATAGAGCTTAATACCTGCCCAGGAGTGCTATCCCAAGTCATTACGAATTTGGTTATGAATTCTATCATTCATGGGTTTGGTAACGACGAAGCTCAACAGGGAATAATGCGCATCGAAGTTGCATTGGTAGATGATTCAAATATACAGCTGGTCTATACCGACAATGGTAGCGGCATAGCAGAGCAGCATCTGGATAGGATCTTCGAACCCTTTTTTACAACCAACCGAGAAGAAGGGGGGACGGGATTAGGTTTGCATTTGGTGTATAATTCGGTGACAACTCATTTGGGTGGCACCATACAAGTTGAATCCAAGCCTCAAGCGGGGGTGCGATTTACCATCGAGTTCCCCAGAGTTTTCAGTCATCGTGAGGACAAGGATGAACAGTAAGTCTCAACAAATACTTTTTGCAAAGGAGCGCGAAGAGTCAACAAAACAGCCTCAATCTGCATGGCGACTTCTGATTGTGGATGATGAGCCAGATGTTCACGCAGTAACTGAATTGGCCTTGGAAGATCTGGTATTTGACGGTCTGGGTATAGAGTTTGGACACGCCTATACCGCGCGGGATGCTAGGAACTATTTAAAAAAACACTCGGATACTGCGCTGGTCTTGCTGGATGTGGTGATGGAGAGTGATCAAGCCGGGCTGGAACTGGTCGATGTTATTCGTAATGAGTATAAAAACACCTTGATAAGGATCATTCTGCGCACTGGGCAACCGGGGCAGGCACCAGAAAGAGAAGTTATCCTACGATATGATATCAACGACTATCGGGAAAAGACTGATCTTACTTCAATTAAGCTCTTCTCATCTGTGGTTTCTGCATTACGCAACTATCGTGACTTGATGGTTATCGAGAAGAATAAAATCGGCTTAGAAAAAATAATTCGTTCTTCTTGCTCTCTCTACAATATTAACTCGCTTGAGACATTTTTCAGTGGTGTGCTGACTCAATTAGAAGCACTGTTGAATTTGGGGGGGCATACTTTTTACAGTCACGCTTTCGGGGTAATGAAAGATGATAGTGGTAGAAGTATTGAACAGCAGCGCATCATTGCTGGCACAGGGAACTATACTTCATCTGTAAATCAAAGTTTGAGCGATGTGGTTGATGAACAGGTCATGGAGCGACTGAAGAAAGCTTTAACGAGCAGTGGCAGCTATTTTTACTCTGATGCCTGTATTATTGAGTTGAGTAACGCTGAAGGGCGTGAAGGACTTCTTTATATTGAGGGAAAGCTACCACAGCTCGATGATGTGGATCATAACTTGGTCGAAGTATTTGTCAGTCATGCAGCGATCGCTATGGGTAATCTGTTTTTGACTCAAGAGATCGAATTTACTCAAAAAGAGGTTTTATATACATTGGGTGAGTTTGCCGAATGCCGTTCAGGAGAGATCAGTCGACATGTGGCGCGTGTTAGTAAGCTGACAGGTTTGATGGGTGAGAAGCTGGGTTTTGATAAAGAAGATTGCGAAATGCTGCAACTTGCAGCTGCAATGCATGATATCGGTAAAATCGCAATACCCACCGAATTGCTTGAAAAACCTGGCCCGCTAACGGATAGCGAGTGGCGGGTCATGCATGATCATTGTCGATATGGTCACTCATTGCTCAACATGGCAAAACGCCCTCTGCTGAAGATAGCCGCGATTATTGCCCATCAGCACCATGAATGGTGGGATGGCACAGGTTATCCCCAGGGCTTGAAAGGCGACCAAATACATCTGTATGGCCGTATTGTTGCGGTAGCCGATGTCTTTGATGCCTTGGGCAATGTGCGAGTCTACAAAGATGCATGGGCGTTGGAGCAGATCGTCGATTACTTCAAACAGCATCGGGGAAGCCAGTTTGATCCAGAGCTTACAGATCTCCTGTTGGATAACATAGAAGATTTTGCAAAACTCAGAGAGATCTATAGTGATGAAAGCTACCAGCGGCCACAACTTGCTGATTCTGGTGATGGTTTTGAGGCCTAGTTAGTAACTCGCCCAGCATAACGATCACTGTTTCTAAAGGGTTGCTTGCGAAAGTCTACAAAGTCAGCTTGTCTGCTTCGAAATTCAAGGTAGCAAACAGATCATCCAGTGTCTCTTCACGGCGTATCAGTTCCACACTGCCATCTTCATGCAATAGTAGCTCTTTCGGTCTGACTTTGCCGTTATAGTTAAAGCCCATGGCTTGTCCATGTGCGCCGGTATCGTGAATGTAGATGATGTCGCCATCTTCTATCTTCGGCAGAGGGCGCTGGATCGCAAATTTGTCATTGTTTTCACAAAGAGAACCAACTACATCCACAATCTCATCCTCTCCGGTTTTGTTGAGCACTGAGACATGATGGTATGCACCATACATGCCAGGGCGCATCAAGGCGGACATACAAGAATCGACACCCACATAGGTTCTGTAGATCTCCTTGCGATTGATCGCCTTGGTTACCAATACGCCATGAGGGCCGGTGATGTATCGACCGCTCTCTAAAAAGAGTCTGGGTGTGTATCCATGGCTGTTCTTAAAGACATTGAACAGCTCTGAAATCTCCTTACCCATACTGATAATGTCCAGCGGTTTCTCTTCGGGCCGGTAGGGTATGCCTAGGCCACCGCCGATATTGATAAAATCGAACCTGATATCGAGTTCATTGGAAATCCAGTCAACCCGGTCGAGTAGCATTCGGGCTGTCTCTACCATATAGGCGTGATTCAGCTCATTGGAAGCCAACATGGTGTGTAGTCCAAAGCGCTTTACACCAAGTGATTTTGCCTTGCGATAGGCATCAATCAGTTGTTCATGGGCGACGCCGTACTTTGCCTCCAAAGGATTGCCAATGATACTGTTACCGGTTCTACGTTCACCAGGATTGTATCGAAAACAGATCAGTTCCGGTGTCTCGGGCATTTTATCGAGCAGGGAAATGTCATCAAGATTAAGAATGCAACCCCCATCGGCATTCGCTGCATTGAACTCAGTGTGACTGGTGTTGTTGGAGGTGAACATAAGCGCTTCACCTCGGGCACCTATCTGTCGGCTCATTGCCAGTTCTGCGATCGAGCTGCAATCGAACCCAAAACCGATATCCCGCATTAGTTTCAGAATTGTTGGGTTTGGTAGCGCTTTAACTGCAAAGTTGCTGCCAATCAGAGTCAAGCAGTCGCCGAAGGACCCTGTGCGAGAGGAAAAG
>JARRQD010000302.1:0-7867 GCA_037382205.1 Candidatus Thiodiazotropha sp. | reverse complement strand
GCGCCGCTTTAGGCCACAAATTCGATAAAGGCCTAAAAGGGCTGCCCGATGACGGTCTCAGCTGGGGGGCTGGGGATCAGGAGCGGGTACAGACCGCCTTCTTTACCGCGACCTTTTCGGTATTAGGTCACTTGGCCAAGGCGGATGGACGGGTTTCACAGGATGAGATCCGGCTGGCTGAGAATCTGATGAGTCAGATGTCCCTCTCCAGCGAGATGCGCAAGACCGCAATCAGTCTGTTTCAAGAAGGTAAATCCGAACAGTTTCCCCTTGATGAGGTGGTGACCCAGTTTCGCCGCGAGTGTCACCGGCGCCAGACCCTGATCCAGATGTTCCTGGAGATCCAGATCCAGGCGGCTTACGCCGATGGAGATATGGATCCGCAAGAGGAGCGGGTATTACTGCATATCTGTGAATTACTGAATATTTCAGAATTCACCTTTCGTCAGCTTGAGCGCATGGTGCGCGCCCAGTCGCATTATGCCGGTCAGGGCGGCCAACCTCCACCCAGAGGTCAGGGTCCATCACTGAATGACGCCTATGCAATTCTTAATGTTTCTGCGGATGCTACCGATAAGGAGGTGAAACGGGCCTATCGTCGCCTGATCAGTCAACATCATCCGGATAAACTGGTCTCGAAGGGACTGCCGGAGGAGATGATGAAGATGGCGGCGCAGAAGACCGATGAGCTTAGACCCCATCCTGCTCAATTTCCTGTATGTGATTTGCGGCGGATTACTGACCATTTTTTTCATGTGGTTTGGCTGCAAGGTGTTCAGTCATATCGTCAATTTCAGTATTCCTGATGAGTTGAAGCGGGGCAACATGGCGGTGGGCATTATGATCATGGGGATCTTTATTGGCATCGGTACAGCACTGGGGCTGGTGATCGGTCTGGGGCTCAATTAGGTATCATTGACGTCTGCTCCATGTTGTTGCGCTGTTGCTTTCTGCTCTTGCTCCTTCCTGGGCTGCTGTTTGCGGGCCCTTTTAAGCACGTAAAGCACGCCCATTGGAGCGATCGCTACGATAACTATTTCCGCAAATACACCAAGCACTATTTTGGACCTCACATCGATTGGCACTGGTTTAAAGCGCAAGGGATTGCCGAATCGGGTCTGCGGCCTAAAGTTGTGAGTCCTGCTGGGGCAAAAGGGATCATGCAGATTCTGCCCGCTACCTATCAGGAGATCAAACAGGATAACCCCCATTTCACCCATATCGAAGAGCCGCGCTGGAATATTGCCGCAGGCATCTACTACGACCGTATGCTCTATCGGAAGTGGAAAAAAGGATTGCCGACCGAGGAGCGGCTGGCCTTTGCTTTGGGAAGTTACAATGCGGGATATGGCAATGTGCTGCGGGCATACCGCAAAGCGAAGGAGAGCCGTGGCGAGGTCAAGAGCTGGTTACAGGTGGAAGACCACGCACCCGGTGAGACCCGCCGCTATGTGCGCCGGATCAAAGCCTTGATGGTGACCAAGTAGCCTCGTTCAACCTAAAAAGATCAGTTGGGCAGCGTGATTCACCCAGCAGGTGACATAACCATCGAAGCTATTTTCTTTAAAATCAGTAATCCGCTAGTAGAATGGAGCGGCCAACTGATTTTTTTAGGTTCAATTTGCCTCAGCGGCGCTCGTGCGCTTCAACCAGGCATGAATGCGCTGTTTCAGGCTGGACTGCAGGCCGGTGAAAAAGTGATCGGCCCCGTTGATCTGCTCCTGATGATAATTCACCCGGCCATTTGCAGAGGCGATCTGGCGTCGTTTGGCCGCTGTTGCCAGCACGGCCGGCAGGTCGCGACTGCCGTAGAGATCAAAAATCGGTGTTTCGATTTGTCCGATCGACTGGGCGACCGGGTCGGATTCGTTATCCGGATCGATGCTCAGACCGATTGTTGCAATGGCGTTGACCCGCTGATTGGGCTGTTTGGCGAGATGGTACAGGGCCATGGCGGCGCCGAGACCATGGCCGACCACCACCAGATTGGCTTGCTGCTGTGGATCAAAGTAGTCGATGGCGCTCTGAATCCGTGGCGAAGCCAGCGCCATCAAGCCCAAGCGGGTGACCGCATCAGGCCTGGTATCGGTGGTGGGAAGTTGCAAAGCCAGACTGTTCCAGCCCTGCTTGGCGAGGTGTTTTCTGAGTGGTTGGATGACCTCAGCCCAGTCTGCATGGGTTCCCAAGTCATGCAGAATCAGCGCACCGCCCAGGCTCAGTTTTGCATCGCTGGGGGTGTAGAGCGCGAGAAAGCGGCTCTCATCCGCTTCAAGCCAGACAGCCTTTCCAACCAGACTGGGGTTGACCAACGCTTCTGAAATACGTCGTTCCAGGCTGAGATTGGCGGCCTGGATAGGGAGTGTTAGGCCGAATAGAAGCCACAGCAGGCCTGTAATTCCCTGGTGGATAGGCTGTCTGGGCATGGCGCATCTCCTGGTCTTCGGCTGCGAAACACTCAGCTTCCCATTCTAACCCGGCAGCCAGTCAGTTTGTATGGTTTGGCCACTTCATACCATCCAGTCATTCCTCCATTTTGTTCAGATCGCTACCCCTCCAGGATGGGATAGCTGAAAAGCGCCACGCTTTGGGGTAAAGTGGCCCTCCTTTTTTGAAAATTCGGCGTAAAAATGGGTTTGCGCCGACCTCAGCCTGGCCCGGCGTGGGGATCGAACAGTAGGAGATAAGAATATGGCCCGTCAGTCCGATAAGATCGCACCTTCCATCCTCTCTGCGGATTTTGCCAAGCTTGGGGAGGAGGTGGATAACGTCCTCGCTTCTGGCGCAGAGATCGTACATTTCGACGTTATGGACAACCACTATGTGCCCAACCTGACCATCGGTCCATTGGTCTGTGAGGCACTGCGTAAACATGGTGTTACCGCCGATATCGATGTCCATATGATGGTCAAGCCAGTCGATCGGATCATCCCCGATTTCGCCAAAGCGGGCGCGACTTATATTACCTTCCACCCGGAAGCCTCAGAGCACATCGACCGCAGCTTGCAATTGATCCGTAACGAAGGTTGCAAGTCCGGCCTGGTCTTCAATCCGGCCACCCCTCTGAGCCATCTGGACTATGTGCTGGATAAGGTAGACATGATCCTGCTGATGTCGGTGAATCCGGGATTCGGCGGGCAGAGCTTCATTCCCGCCACCATGGACAAACTGCGCGCCTGCCGCAAACTGATCGATGACTCAGGTCTGGATATCCGTTTGGAGCCGGCATGACGGCAGTCACAGAGATTCCCTGATGATATCGATTGAATTGTTGACCTGGTGATTGTGTAGGGTGCGGCCCTGCTGCAGTGGAATCCCCTGGGGATGCCTTCGCAGACGACCTGTTTGGCTTTGGCATGAGAGAGTTTGGCATGATCAAAAAACCTGAAATGATCCTCATCGATGTGGATGGCACCCTGGTGGACAGTGTTCCCGATCTGGCCTATTGCGTTGATGAAATGATGAAGCAGCTCGGTCGTCCTGTGCAGGGTGAGGAGAAGGTGCGTGACTGGGTTGGTAATGGGGTGGAGCGGTTGGTTCGCCGGGCTCTGATCGGTCAGCTCAACGGCGAGCCCGATGAAACGGATTTCACCAAGGCCTATCCGATCTTTCTTGAGCTCTATGCTGAAAACACCAGTCAGCGCTCGGTTCTCTATCCGGGCGTCCGCGAAGCACTCGACTACCTGAAAGGGGAGGGCTACCGATTAGGTTGTGTGACCAATAAAGCGGCCCAGTTCACCCTGCCCCTATTGAAGGATCTGGGGGTGCATGATGACTTTGAGATCATCATTGCCGGCGATACCCTGCCGAAAAAGAAACCCGATCCTCTACCGTTGCTGCATGCAGCGGAAAACCTCGGCATCGATCCCTCGGCGGCACTGATGGTGGGGGACTCCCAGAGTGATGTGAAAGCGGCCCGGGCGGCAAGTTTTCAAATCGTCTGCATGAGCTATGGCTACAATCATGGTGAAGATATTCGCAACTACAATCCGGATGCGGTGATCGACTCGCTCATCGAGATCAAGGGGATTCTGGAAAACGCCGCTTGAGCTGAAGTGTGGTTTTGAGTATGGTTAGGCCCAACTAAGGCTTAACTCGTTTTTACAGTGATGATCCTACTTTCACGCAATGAGACTTTGATGAACGGTGCACGATGGCGTTGGTGATGGCCAACTCTGAAGTAACTGTTTTGTCGTCTGTTGTGTGGAGAGGAAAATGACCCCCCAAGAATTCAATGCTCTGGTAGAACAGGGCTACAATCGTATACCTGTCGTCTGTGAGGTCCTGGCCGACCTCGATACCCCCCTTAGCGTCTATATGAAGCTGGCCAATGGGCCCTACTCCTATCTGTTCGAATCGGTACAGGGTGGCGAGAAGTGGGGGCGTTATTCGATCATTGGCTTACCCTGCCGAACCCTTGTCCGGGTCTATGGAAAATCGGTCGAGCTGCTCACCGATGGGGAAGTGGTTGAGCAGCATCAGGTTGCGGATCCGCTGGCTTGGGTTGAAGCCTTTCAACGGCGCTACCGGGCGGCCGAACTGGAAGGTCTGCCCAGATTCAATGGCGGACTGGTCGGCTATTTCGGTTACGACATCATTCGATATATCGAACCGAAACTGGCCGAAGGCGCCAATCCGGATCAGTTAAATACGCCAGATATTCTGTTGATGGTCTCCGACGAGGTAGTGGTGTTCGATAACCTGACTGGGCGCCTCTATGTGATTGTTCATGTCGACCCGAATTGTGGGGGTTCGTTAGATAGTGCTCAGGCGCGCATTCAAGAGCTGATTCGGGCAATGCGCCAACCGGTGCCTAAACTGACCGGAGGCGAGCCGCGACAGGTGAACGAAGCGGATTTCATTTCCGGCTTCACCGAACAGGGTTACAAACAGGCGGTTGAGCGGATCAAACAGTACATCCTCGATGGGGACTGTATGCAGGTAGTGGTGTCGCAACGCCTGTCGATCCCCTTTCAGGCGCCACCGTTGGATCTCTATCGTGCCCTCAGAGGCCTCAATCCCTCCCCCTACATGTATTTTCTCGACCTCGGCGAGTTCCACATCGTCGGCTCTTCACCGGAGATCCTCACCCGCCTCGAAGATGGTGAGGTCACCGTACGGCCGATCGCCGGTACCCGCCGGCGGGGCTATAGCGACGAGGAGGACAAGGCGCTGGAGGCGGAGCTGTTGGCCGACCCCAAAGAGTTGGCGGAGCATCTGATGTTGATCGACCTGGGGCGCAATGACACCGGTCGGGTGGCGGAGATTGGCAGTGTTACCCTGACCGACAAGATGATTGTTGAGCGCTACTCCCATGTGATGCACATCGTCTCCAATGTCACTGGCAAGCTGCGCCAAGGTATGAGCGCCATCGATCTGTTACGCGCCACATTTCCCGCTGGCACGGTGAGTGGGGCGCCGAAGATTCGCGCCATGGAGATCATCGATGAACTGGAGCCGGTAAAGCGGGGGGTCTACTCAGGTGCTGTGGGATACATCTCCTGGAATGGCAACATGGATACTGCAATTGCGATCCGCACGGCGGTGATCAAAGAGAAGACACTGCATATCCAGGCCGGTGCGGGAGTCGTCGCCGACTCCGTACCTGAACTGGAGTGGAAAGAGACCATGAACAAAGGTCGTGCGGTTTTTCGCGCCGTGGCTATGGCCGAGGCTGGGCTGGACCTGCATAGCTGTGATGAGGAGGCCTAAATGTTACTCATGATAGACAACTATGACTCCTTCACCTACAACCTGGTGCAATACCTTGGTGAACTCGGTGTCGAGGTCAAAGTGGTACGCAATGACGAGATCGGTGTGGCGGATGTTGGTCAACTGAAACCTGATCACATTGTGATCTCACCCGGCCCCTGTACGCCGAATGAGGCCGGTATTTCGGTTGAAGTGATCAAGAACTACGCCGGGAAGATTCCAATCCTTGGGGTATGCCTTGGTCATCAATCCATCGGTCAGGCCTTTGGCGGCAAGATTATCCATGCCCGGGAAGTGATGCATGGCAAGACCTCTCCGATCCATCATCGGGATCAGGGTGTCTTTCACGGCTTGGAAAATCCCTTTCAGGCAACCCGCTACCACTCACTGGTGATTGAGCGTGAGAGTCTGCCGGATGAGCTGGAAGTCACCGCCTGGACCGAAACAGCGGATGGCTCCATGGATGAGATTATGGGCGTGCGCCACAAGTCACTGCCGATACAGGGGGTTCAATTCCATCCGGAGTCGATTCTCACCCGGCATGGGCATGATCTGCTACAGAACTTCATCGAAAAGGGATAGCCTATTTTTCGGAATAGTCTCTGGAAATCCTTGAGTTCTATACGAAAGTTTCCGTCATCACCATCAGGTATGCCGTCGCCGGGTTTGTCGATATCAGAATTGTAAGCTTGGCAGGGCTAGCGCAATTTAATTGTTGTAAACTGTTCGGGTCGAATGAACAGCACCAAAAAGGGGGATGCAGGTGGAGATCCAACAAGCCATCAACAAAGTACTGGCCCGCCAGGATCTGACTGGTGATGAGATGACTGATGTGATGCGCAGCATCATGACCGGTGGCGCCACCGCCGCGCAGATCGGCGGTTTTCTGATCGGTCTGCGGATGAAAGGGGAGACGGTGACCGAGATCGCTGCAGCGGCCTCGGTGATGCGCGAACTCGCTTCCGGAGTGTCGATCGGTGGTTTGAGCCATCCGGTGGATATCGTCGGTACTGGTGGTGACGCCTCCGGCACTTTTAATGTCTCCACGGCCTGCATGTTTGTTGCGGCCGCGGCAGGCTGTCATGTGGCCAAACACGGTAATCGTTCCGTCTCTTCAAAATCGGGCAGTGCCGATGCTCTGGAGGTGGCTGGGGTTCGGCTGGATCTCACCCCTCAACAGGTCGAGCAGTGTGTGCGTGAAGTGGGGGTTGGTTTTATGTTTGCCCCCGGTCATCACAGCGCCATGAAGCACGCGATCGGCCCGCGTAAGGAGATGGGGGTGAGAACCATCTTCAATGTCCTTGGCCCGTTGACCAATCCAGCCAGGGTGCCCAATCTGCTGTTGGGAGTCTTCAGCAGTGAACTGCTGGAGCCCCTGGCCGAGGTGCTGCAACGGCTTGGCAGTCGTCATGTTATGGTGGTCCACTCCCGTGACGGACTGGATGAGATCAGCATTGGCGATGCCACCGATGTGGCTGAACTCAAAGATGGTCAGATTCGGCGTTTCTCCATCCAGCCTGAGGATTTCGGGGTTGCTCGGAATCCACTGAAGGCGATTCAGGTCAGCGATGCGGCAGAGAGTCTGGCCACCATTCGTGGTGTTCTGGAAGACAATCCGGGCCCGGCCAGAGACATTGTCATGATCAATGCCGGCGCCGCCATCTATACCTCAGGCAATGCGGCCACCCTTCAAGAGGGTATCGAACGGGCGAATGAGGCGATTGCCAGCGGTGAGGCGCGCAACCGGCTCGACCGGCTGGTGGTGCTGACTCAGAGCTTCGACTGATATCACTGGGTCAAATGGACAGAAACGGTAACGCCCCTCTCCCCTCGTGGGAGAGGGGCTTTTAGAGCGGCTTCTTAGAAGATCGAAAGTGAATGAGACAGCAGTAGACTGAGATGAAAGATACCCCAGATATTTTGAAAAAGATTGTTGCACGTAAACAGCAGGAGATTGCCGTGCGGCTGAAGAGGCGTAGCCTGCAAGCCGTGCAGGCGCTGCTGCCCCAGCGTTCAGCGCCCCGAGGCTTTGCCAATGCTATTGCCGCAAAGATTCAGGCCGGAGAGGCCGGGGTGATTGCGGAGATCAAAAAGGCGTCCCCCAGCAAAGGGGTGTTACGCGAGGATTTTCAGCCGGCAGAGATTGCCGCCAGTTACC
>JARRQD010000301.1:0-5526 GCA_037382205.1 Candidatus Thiodiazotropha sp. | reverse complement strand
CCCGGTTGCTGCCTCCATCATCAGTGCCTGGCGCACCGACGATCAGGTCTTTATTGCCATCCTCATTGAGGTCGCCCAGACTGACCAGGGCTGTGCCGAACTGGTCGCCATCGCTGAGCTGGTCTTCCAAACCACCTCGGTTATGTGAAATCCTTTTCAGGCCATCCACAGTGCCGTCACTGTTGAGAAAGAGTACCCATACCGCGCCTCGATCCGGGCCCCCGTCATCATCGCCACTGGTGCCCACTGCAATATCGGTCACCCCATCACCATCCAGGTCACCGAGCGCTGTTACAGCACTGCCAAACCGGTCGCCGTCATTGGGGGCACGCTCCAGGTTGCCTTTTTCAGCGGAGATTTTCTGGCTTGCGCTGACGGTGCCATCGCTGTTCATGAAGAGGATCCACACCGCTCCCCGGTCGGTGCCGCCATCATCATCATTCGGCATGCCCACCGCCAGATCGGTAATGCCATCGTTGTTGAGGTCGCCGATGTTGGCCACAGCGTGACCGAATTGGTCATCTGTGTCGAGATTGATATCAAGGTCGCCGGACTCTTCAGAGATCTTTTGATAGGAATCCACCGTGCCGTCATCCTTGAGGAACAGTATCCACAGAGCACCGTGATTTGTACCTCCATCATCATCCATCGGCGCACTGACAACGATATCCCTGAAACCGTCTCCATTCAGATCATCCAGCGCGGCGATTGCACTGCCGAAAAGATCCCCATCATCCAGATCACCCTCAAAGGATCCTTTGCCGTCAGAAATCTTTTGTTGGGTATCTACCTGACCATCTGCATCCATGAAGAGTACCCAGACCGCACCACGATTCTCTCCCTCATCGTCATCTTTTGGGGATTGTTCAAGACCTTCCCATGGCTAATTGTGATGCGGTAGATAGACTCTATTATGGCCTGACTGGTTCGCAAGCAAAACGTGGATCTGTGTTTCTGTTCACGATTGATTTAAATAAACGCAGTAATGATTTCCTCATCAAGCAGAGAAATCTTGCCTTGGATAGAAACGGCTTTGCATTGTACGGTTAGTCTGTCCTTTAGCTGAAATAAGTATCTGCTGCCGGCAGTCATTTCTTGAGGGTGTCTATCACACCCTCAAGTGAGGTTTGCTAAACCTAAAAAAATCAGTTGACCGCTCCATTCTAATAGCAGGTTGCTGATTATGAGGGTAATAACCTTGATCTACTTGGTCAGCTGTTGGGTGAATCACGCTACAGCGTGAATTGCACGCTTGTGGCGGCACATGGCGGCGTTGCAACTCCTTGCCCTGCACCACCACAAGCGCACCCTTCACACCGTCCAACTGATCTTTATTAGGTTAAAAAGTTTAGTTGCTGACTGCAGGAGTCTCCTCTGGGGTTTCAGCAGGGGCGGAGGTAGCCGTCTCAGGCGACTCTGCTGCGAGCAGTTTTTCGCTGCCGGAAGGATTGGTGAATTGATCGTTCAGGGTCTGGATGTAGGTGTCGGTGGACTGCACAACATCGGTCAGCTTCTTGCGTGCTCTTCGGCCCCAACCGGCTGGATTCTTGCTGAAGATGGAGCGCCAGGGTTTGGTGCTGCGGATGAATGAGCCAACCGGATTACTCTTGAGTCCCATCGCTTTGGCCTTTTTCCTTAAGCCATTCACCAGTGTGCGTGCAGCCACGTCTCTTACGCTGAAGTGAATGGCTGTCAGCAGGAGAACAATTGTTGCGAGCACAACCCAGGGGATCAGCCTGTTTGCGTCTGGCGCCAGCCAGGGTGGTTGAAAATTGAATCCCCGCCAGTAGTTCTCATTGATCGAGTAGATCAGCAGTGCCAGCAGGGTCATACCCATCAGTACACTGTCTCCAATAAGCACGCGCTTGCGCCATTTTCCCAGTGTCTCGGAGACCAGTGGCACACAGCGCTCTTCAATGTCTCTGGCGGTCTTTTCCAGTGCGCCTACGATGCGATAGGCCCGTTCGATCTCGACTTCTTCCATGCGGCTGTGGATTTCGCTTAAGTCCATGTCCCGCTTGGTTTCGAAGCGCTGACGCAGTGCTTCGTCTTCGATCGGCACAGCGGCGTCCGGGTTGTAGATGGCATAGAAGCGCCCCGCTGTGAGGCCTCTCTCACCCAACGCTCTTTGCCAGGCGGCAATCACATCTTCCGGGTTGTTTTCCCGGGCCGTGGTGTCGATCTGGTTGAGAATATAGAGGAACTTGCCGGTATCGTTGCGGTGGATGGTGCGTTCGATCAGATGGTCCAGGGTATCCTGCATGGCCCCCGGTTCCGGGTGGCGGGCATCGAAAAACACCAGTACCAGATCGGACAAGTCGATAATGTGGTCGGTAATGCGCAGCGTCGAGGTGCGCTGGGCATCGGCATCAAATCCGGGGGAGTCGATCAATATTTTGCCACGCAGTTTCTGGCTGGGACAGGTCTTCAGTTGCAGATAGGCATCGATTCTGTCGCCTTCCCCTTTGGCCACCTTCTCGATCTCATCGGACATCTGGTAGAAAGGAAACCTTGGATCTGAATCGAGTGCCACGCCGGGCAGTGCGTGGGCTGTCGCCTCCTTGCTGTAGCAGATGACGGTAAATTTATCGTCGACAGCCTGGTTGCCCGAGCGTTGGATCTTGTCGCCAATGTAGTGGTTGATAAAGGTTGATTTACCCGCCGAGAAAGTACCCAGAATGGAGATCAGCGGCCACCAGGGGATTTGTGTGGCGTATGAGCTGTCACCCTCCAGCAGTCCCATGCGGAAGGCTACCGAGTCGAGTACGCGAAAGCTCTGAACCGTGCTGAGGAGTATGGGGTTTTCCTGTTCCAGGTGGGTTTCAAGGTGTTGAAGGCGTGCCTCTATGACCTGTCCTGCTGGATGCATATCGATTTTGCTCCTCTATAATTTGGAAGAATAGTTTGTTGTTCGTGTTATCAGGCCCCGATTTGTCCTGGGAGAGCAACCTCTATCCTCGGTGCTGCCTGTTTAAATACTATCAGAATGGGAACTGCATCAAGAGTTCATATTTCTCTGAGCTATATTAATGACTGTCTGCCGTCGTTGCATGACTTTTTTTATTTCAACTCTGAATACCAAGGTGAATTGATCGATTGGTGCAACAAAACCGACCGATTCTGTGTTTTAGTTGATTAATTCGAGAGGTGATCTGTGCTTGCGTCGCTACTGATTGGGCGAGCAACTGTTCAGCCTGAAGCGATTCATGGGTTGCAGGGGATCGAAAGATTCCTGCAATCTGCTGACTGTAATGAATAATAGTAAAAAAGAATATTATTAAAATAGCACGATCTTATAAGCAAATTTTACTCCCTGAGAGACGGTATATCTTGTTGATTTAAAATGGAATATAATCAAGTTCTAATATACTTAACTATATGATATCCAATGATATATAGGGCATTCTTAGCAAATTCGCTGGTTGCAATAACCCTTCCCTTTAGGGATACTGAGAGGTTCTCAAATAGGGTTAGCTTTCGCGCCCAATATAAAAAAATAAATCAAAGAAATTTGTGGAGGTTGTAATGGCTGAATTGTTTTCAGAGAGTTGGATGAATGAGTTCGCTACCCAGTGGAATGCAGAGCCGGAGTTGTCCGACGCCCTGTCCCAGATCGGTTTCAACAGTGTGATCGGTTATGGATTGGATGGTGATGATGCGCCGAAAGGTGTGCTCACAGTAGAGAATGGTAAAGCGGTCTCTGGGGAGGCCTTTAATGGCCAAACCTTAAACTGGGATATTCGCGCCTCAGAGGATCAGTGGCGTAAATGGATGGCCAAGCCACCCGGCATGATGGGGCTCGGCATGGCTTTCACCTCCCGGAAGATGAAATTTGTTGTCGGTGACTACTCCTCGATGGTTAAAGATCCAAGAATGGCCGGACCTTTCATCAAGAGTTTCTCGGTGATGGGGCGAGTCTAGATCCAGGCCGCCTATACATGATCACCCCTCGTTATATGTGTCAACACTCTAGGTAGTAGCAAAAATATGGGCTCTCAATTTAAAGCAATCTTAATTACAGCGGGTTTGGCTGCTTCCTTGGCTGTGGGGGGTGTTCATGCTCAGCCGAATTTCGCTGACAATGCTTATTACGTTGTTCAGCAGACGCAAGGGGTGCCACATGTCTCACTGGGGGGAACGGTGGTTCCCTACAAAGAGGTTACCCTGTCGGCTCAATTACCAGGGCGGGTCAACTATCTGGCCGGCATCGAGGGAGACACCTTCAAAGAGGGAGATCGCCTTGTTGAGCTGGATGATAGTGAATTGATGGCCAAGCGGCAGGCCGCAATGGCGCAACTGGCGAATGCCGATGCGCAACTGCGAAATGCCGGAGTGCAGTACAATCGGGAACTCTGGTCGCCTAAGTCGAAGTCATCGGTGGGAGGCATGGGTATGCCCAATCTATTCGATCAGATGTTTACCCGGCCAATGGAAGATGCTTTCGGTGAACGGGACCAGGGGGCGGAGAGAACGGCCGATATCTTCTCCTCTCGAACCAATATCCAGCAGGCGCAAAATACCATCTATCGAGTCCAGGCCGAGATTCGTGCGATCGATGCGAAGATGCGAGATGCCAAGAGTCTGGCCCCATTCCAAGGGGTGATCATGAAGAAGTTCGTTGAGGTGGGGGATACGGTACAGCCCGGTCAGCCCCTGCTGAAATATGCAGATGTGGAGTATCTGCAGATCGTGGTTGATGTACCGGGTCGTCTGCGTCCTGGCTTGAACGAGGGGATGATGCTGCAAGCCGAACTCGATGTGGGCGATCGGGAGGTTCCTGTACGTGTCGCGCAGATCTTTCCGATGGCCGATGCACAACGCCACACAGTGACGATCAAATTCGATCTGCCTCAAGGCGTCTCTGCACCCGGTATGTACGCGAAGGTTCTGGTGCCCGATTTTAATGCACCGGCCAGATCCAGTCCGATTATTCCTAACAGCGCAATTCGTTATAACGGCAGTCTTCCCGGTGTCTATGTGAAGGGGGAGGATGATAAGCCGACACTGCGCTTGATTCGTGTTGGTGAGAAGCTGCCTGGTGGTGGTTTCACCACGGTGCTCTCTGGATTGCAGGCTGGGGAGAGGATCTTACGTAATCCTCCAGTGGGCATCAGCACAGGCTGGTCATCACCAAAGCAATAGAATAACTCTGGAAGCGCCGACCAGTAGTGGTCAGCTGAGCCGGATGCTTCCGTATCAATCTTAATACCTTTAGGGTGAGACCTTTTGGTCTGACACTACAGTTTCGGGATCAAATATGAGCCAGAACGACGACAAACTCGATCAGCTCCACTCAATGGACCCCAATTATGAGGCTCATCTGGGAATAGCCGGTAGGACTGCAAGGTTCTTCATCCAATCCCCGCTCTCGCCACTGTTCTTTCTGGCCATGATGTTGATGGGGCTGCTTGGACTGATCATCACGCCCCGTCAGGAAGATCCCCAGATCTCAGTGCCGATGGTGGATATCTTTGTGCAGTATCCAGGCGCTGCCGCCAATCAGGTTTCCGCGCTGGCGATCGAACC
>JARRQD010000300.1:0-9417 GCA_037382205.1 Candidatus Thiodiazotropha sp. | reverse complement strand
AGGAAGTAAGAGAGCTAATAGGCGAAAAATTATTTGATTTTATACTGGAAACGACAAAGGTAAATAGTAACCAAATAAAGCCGATAAATATTACAAATGTAAAAGAGCATTTGTTGTCTTCAGGTGCATCTGTAATCGTCTCGAGTAATAGTATGAGAGTAAGGCCTTGGTTAAGTAACGTATTACCACAATCGAAAGGTAAATTAGATCCTGTATTAGCAAATGAAATTATGAAACATACACTATTCGTATTGCATCATACGAGTAGCACTTGATGAAGGTAAAGAATGAGCTATCTTGTTCTGATCAGTAATGACGTTGCTACATGTAGTACCGATAATCTATTAATATCTCAAGACGATGTTCTAAAACTATCAAGTGCTGAGAATGTTCTTGATTATATTCGCACACTAAAAGAGAAAGAAGAGTCAAAGATCAAGGCAGCCGTGCTAGATGGCTACGAAGTTGGCTATCAGGAAGGGATTGAAAAAGCGGAGACAAAAATTAATGAATTATTTAAAACTTATTTGAATGATCTTACCGAAAATATATATACAAATCGCATAGAAACTGATCATGAAATAATAGAGTTGGCTTGTGATGTAACGAAAAAAATAGCAACTGGAATTGCACCGAATGAAATGATTGAAAAACTTGCTATCACGGCTATTCAAAATTTAAGTAACAAAAGGGAGTTACAAATTAAAGTAAATCCAGATCATGTAGCCGCCTTACAGGAAAAACTGAATTCAATTGCGCATGATAGTAATAGTGAATTATCGACAATGGAGGTTAAAGCTGATCAAATGCTAGGAAGCCTTGACGTTATCATAAAATCGCCAACCGGAGACACTATTGCAAGTTTTGATGATCAGCTAAAAATGCTAAAAAATAATATGTTAGATGAATTAAGTTTGTGAGACAACGAATACCGGAACAGTACTACTATTCAAAATGATACAAAACCAATCAAAATATAGGAGATTAGCAACTGTCCTTGACGATATCGACACTTTGCACAGGAAGGGTCGTGTAGTAGAGGCCTATGGTACATCGATCAAAGTATCAGGTATTAACGCAAGGATCGGGCAACAATGTGTTATTACTGATAAGAATAAGTCACATAAAATCTATGCAGATGTCGTCGGTATCTCTGGTGAGAATGCAATATTATTGCCATTGGGTAATATTCAAGGTGTAGCACAGGACTCTGAAGTAATTGTTATTAAAGAAAGGTCAACAATAAAGTACTCAAATCAACTAGTTGGTAGAATATTAGATGGTATGGGTAGGCCACTAGATGATAAGGACTTACCAACTAATTGTCGTGAAATACCGATATATAGAGATGCACCATCACCACTAACAAGAAAACCGATCAATACCCCAGTCTCGACAGGAGTGAGGTCGATAGATGCCAGTTTAACGCTTGGTGTAGGACAAAGAACTGGTGTTTTTGCGCCAGCAGGAGGCGGAAAGTCTACTCTATTATCGATGATAGCAAGACATGCTGAAACTGACATCATCGTTATAGCTCTGATCGGTGAGAGGGGGAGAGAAGTAGGAGAATTTTTAGAGCATACATTAACCAAAGAGGGTTTAAAGAGGGCCGTGCTCGTAATTTCAACATCGGACCGACCGGCTATGGAACGCCTACGTGCTGCGTATACAGCGACAGCTATCGCAGAAGGATTCAGGTCTGAAGGTAAAAATGTATTGTTATTGATGGACTCAGTAACAAGGTTCGCTCGAGCTTTAAGAGAGATAGGATTATCCGTTGGTGAACCACCAGTGAGGAGAGGTTATCCGTCATCTGTATTCGCAGAGTTACCAAAACTCTTTGAACGATCAGGTAATGATAATAGTGGAACTATGACCGCTTTCTATACAGTTCTAGTTGAGGATGAAGAGACTAATGATCCAATTGCAGAGGAAGTTAGGTCATTACTTGATGGACATATCATACTTACAAGAAAATTAGCACAAGAAAACCATTATCCAGCAATTGACATATTAAACAGTACAAGTCGATTAATTAATCTTATCACTACTGATCAACATAGAGCTAATATATCAAAATTAAGAACTCTTTTAGCCAAATATTTAGAAGTAGAATTTTTAGTTCAAGTGGGAGAATACGAAGAAGGCAGTGATAAGCTTGCTGATGAGTCTATATCAAAAATAGATAGTATAAAAAGTTTTCTTAAACAGAGTGTTTCTGATTACATTCACCTTGATGAAGCAATAGAACAATTAAATATTCTAATAAATAGTTAATCAATTCCAATGGACGCTAAACAACTACATAAGCTAAATAAAATCAATGAATTAAGAGTGAGAAGATTAGAAAAAGAACTCGCTGAATCAAAAGTGAAACTACTTGAAGCATGCGATAAGGTCGTAAAGCGAGATGGTGAAATAAAAAAGATAAACAGTGAGACTGGAGAGTTAATCAGTTATTTAACACATGAGAAAGTAATGAGTTCTCCTACTAAAAGGGAACACGTTCACATTCGTAGGTTTTGGCTCAATTATGATCTTGAAATGCATGAGTACTATTATAATCAAGAAGTCGATGAGAAAAACGAAGCAGATTTAAATCACAAGAAAACAAGTAAGTTGTGGAATAAACAAAAGTTAAAAACGGAAAAGTTATCAAAAATACATAAATCACTCATTAATGCAGATAATATACGACACGAAAGCATGGAAGATGAAGAAAATCAGGAAAGTAGTATAAAGTAGGAACCTAAGTATGAATAATATTACAACTACACATACAAATAATATTACACAGAGATCAAGTCTGAAAATAGATACAGATAAAATAGAGTTTTGTGAAAAATTAGATAAATTAAATAATGAGTTGAAAGATAAACTAAATGATAAGTTAAAAAATAAATTAAAAGAAACAAATAGCGAACAAAAAGAAAATGATGGAGAAATAATCTCTGATACCCACTCGGTTGAAAAAGAAATAATTTATTCTCAAGATCTGACTGAGAAAGAAAAAGACCAATCGCCCTCTGATTTACTATTAAATCTTCCTCAAGAAATATTATCTATATCGACAAAGAACAATTTAAATATTCCTAATACAGTAAGTACTACTGCAATCCAATCGTTGGAAGAGATATCAACGTTTATTGATAAGCACTATCTATCAACACACAAAATAAATACTTCAGTTCAAAATGAATGGAACTTTAGTTATACAGATGACATAGGTATTAATATAGATTTTAGATTAAAAAAAGCTACAACTGAGCAATTCCAACTGTCTTGTAATGTCAATTTCACTAACATGAAAAAGCATCTACATGACCTTAATGAAAGATTAAATAAAAAGGGATGGTCTCTAATAAGTGAAAGTTCTAATGTAGATTTTAAAATAATTAAAGTTACACAAAACTAACTTACGAGTAATATATAATGTCAATACATATTAAAGGAGGAGGGCCAATACTTAATACACACATATTAAATCATAGTGTAGAAAAAAACAGTGAAACTACAAATATTCATACTATAAAAAGCCAGCTGATATTTGGAAATAATAAACGCAGCGAAAATAGCGCTCAACAATTACATAATAAAAATATAAAAGTAAATAACATAGATTATTCTAAATCTCAATGTGCAACAAATTTAAATATAACTAAAATGCATATTGATAAAATGCATTCAGAGATTTTAAATAAGTTATACAATCGTAACGTCATCAAAAATCATTCATTATTCAAAATAGATCCAGATAATGGTAAATACCAAGAACAAAGTCATCATGAAATAGAAGAGTTTGATGAACCGGCACTTTCAGAATTAGATGTCTATCATATTGGATTAATAAAAGATCTTTATCTAAATGTTGAAAAAAATAACCCTTGTTTCTCGCATTATGTGATTATTGTAATCTACGAAACAATTAAAAACACGAAGCTAATCAATAAACAACTTCTAACTGCAATACCTATAGAAAATGATATACCAAGAAAATCGATAAGTGAAATAGCGATAATAAATGATTCTGGTGAGCTAAAGAAATATACTCAAACAATTTGCTTTCATAATGGTGGTCTTACCTATACGGACGATTGGTTAAAAATACAGCAGGCGCAAAAGTTAAATACAGATAGTACATTTTTCAAATTTGAAATTGAGTATCGGAATAAAATACTCAAAGGTATTGGTTTTAATAACGTTATAAATACACGCTTTTCATTGAATAATAGCACCATTTATATACCGAACTTTTCTACTATATGGTGTTAATGTGAATATGAGTGTTACTAAAACTCAGGAAATAGAACATCTTTATGATTTAGTAAATATACTAGATCCAATAGTTCTTATTGATTCAATAGGCAATCAAGTAGTATGGAAATCTGAAAAATTCAGAGCTCTTTACAATAATATCAATATTGGTGCAAAAATAGACAATAAATCATTTAAGCTTACGCAAAATTGTCATGTAAATACAAAAATAATAGATAGTATACTAGGCTACAAAGAGATCTCGCATCACATATTAGAAGTTAATAATTATCAGTATGATGTGGAAGTTATTAAAATATCAGAATCAAAGGTTGCCTTACGATTTAAATGTGTTGAGCTAAGACAGCTTGCAAACTCGAGATATTTAGAAGATAGGGAGAAATTACTTTTTACATCTCGGAGTATCACCGTTAGTGAAATGGCATCCACTCTGGCTCACGAGCTAAAAGAACAAAAATTAGATGTCTATAGGGCGTGGGATAAATCGCTAGAACAGATAAAATATACATCAGATATTATCACTAGGATTAGAGATTATACACAATCAAGACAACCAAAGCTTTCAACTATTCAAGTAAATTCTTTAATACGTAAGTGCATTTCACTTATGGATTGGGAAATAAAACATGCCGATATAGAATTTAGCTATTTTGACAATACAGAAAATATTGTTGTATTTGGTGATGAAGTTATGTTGCAACAAGTCATAGTTAATCTGATACGTAACGGTATTGATGCCAGTATCGGCAGTAGTTCAAGGCGCACTAAGATTAATATATTGACAACAAGTAGTGATGACAATATCCAGATATCGATAAAAGACAACGGAAAAGGAATGACGCAACAAGAAGCAGATAATATTTTTATTCCATTTGCATCAAATAAATCATCAGGAATGGGTATTGGCCTTAATATCTGCAGGTCATTTATAGAACTACATAAAGGCAAGTTGTGGTTAACTCAAAATAGTGATTCTGGCTGTACATCGCATATCATGCTGCCACTTATGTCTTAGGGGAGTTAATATGACCAACTCACTAATCTATATAATTGATGATAATAAAGAATTTAGGGAATCTACAACCTGGTTACTCGAAGGAGAGGGTCATTGTGTTATTTCGATTGATGACCCTAATCGAGGCTTATCTCAACTGGAGCAAAACGAAAATAAAAATACCAGTTATATATATGACTGGGCATGGTGATATCCCTCTTGCTGTTGAGGCAATGTCTAAAGGCGCTATAACATTTTTGGAGAAGCCTCTTGATTTTACACTCCTCAATTCAGCTATAGCTACAGCATTTTCTGCTTATAATAAAATTAATCAAAAAATATTTACTACTAGTAGTAATGATGAAGAGTATACTGATCGATTAAAATCCCTTACTTGTCGCGAAAGTCAAATATTGAAAGAAATTGTTGCTGGAAAAATGAATAAAGTAATCGCTTTGGATTTAGGAATAAGCGTTAAGACTGTTGAATTACATAGGTCTCGTGTAATGAGTAAAATGCAGGCAAAAACAGCAGCAGATCTTGTTAAAATGGTCCTTACCGAAAAATGTTAGATAAAAATTAGAAATAGTATCAATGGATTCAGCAGAACAAAATCAGTTATGTCTAGAGATGAAGGGAGAATATGCAGTTTCTCCTACTGAAAGATTAGAAGGACAACAAAATGATTCTTTATTATGGTATGAAGCCATAACAAAATACGGAAAGATCTTCATAGGGCTATTTAAAGGCCAGATTGAGGCAGCTAACCATATCATCTATAAGAGTAGAATACTTGAAAATATAAAGACACTCTCAAGGGAAGAGAGAATGATTCAATTATTAGAAGACTGGCTACAAGTAGGATTAGACTTAAGGCCAACTTCAGATGTTAACGGTGAATTCTATACATTTAAACTATCAGATTGTAATAGAGTAGCTAATAACATTTCTAACAAGATTGTTGTTAAGTTTGAACATCACTCAATAGACAAATTACCAATACCTAATTGGCATAAAGATATGAATCTTTATCTCACATCAAGCGATGCTCTTACAAATCTAATATTATCAAGTAATACAATAGATATTGCTTATCAGGAGTTGCTCAAAGAGAACGCCATCCTGATGATACCGGAGTCATTTTCTGACACATGGTTAGGGTATGTAAAAAGTCCAGAAATATCATCCAGTACTATCCCAATTAATATAGAAAATAATCTTCAAACAATCGGCATAGACAATGAAATACAACCTCCTGATTCAGTAGGCGATCAATCAGACGTTCTGTCGACAGAACAACTAAATATCAGTTTGAACAAAGCTATTAAGTTACCCTTTCATTTTCTTTTAGGCTGGACTAACAAAGGAAGTTGCATCATTTCAAAACCACTGACTTATTACCCGATTTCGATCAATGTAGGAAACACATGTATTGCAGTAGGACGCCTGGTTTCAATATCTAATGGTTATGGAATCCACATTAATGAAGTGCTTTAACAAATATGGACTTAACACAATTTTCTCCTTCTTCAGCTCTTATTACGGTAGTCATAATTGCGCTGGCACCATTTGTTGCTGTTATGATCACCTCTTTTACAAAAATAGTGGTCGTACTCAGTCTGCTACGTAATGCACTTGGTTTACAGCAAGTTCCACCAAATCTCATCAATAATGGATTAGCGCTTGTTCTCTCAATCTATGTAATGTATCCAGTAAGTCAAGAAATATATAATGATATCTCTGAGGTGGAAAATCCACTAAAGGATACTTCAACAATATTAGAAATAGTGAACAATTCAAAGGAACCTATGAGGGTTTTCTTGTCAAAGCACTCAGATCTAGAGGAGCGTGAATTTTTCCTATCATCTATCAAAAGAATGATGGAGAACTCAGGCAATAGTGAAGAAGAGTTACGTGTAGATGACTTTATTGTTTTGATACCAGCATTTACTATTAGTGAGTTGACGGCTGCATTTCAAATTGGCTTTTTAATTTTTTTACCATTTATTGTGATTGATCTTGTCATTGCAAATGTTTTAATGGCAATGGGAATGATGATGCTATCGCCAACCGTAATATCGCTGCCGTTCAAATTGCTACTTTTTGTGCTTGTAGATGGTTGGGCAAAACTGGCGCATGGATTAGTTTTATCATATTTGTAATACTGTGTACGATCAAGAAATTATAAAAATAACGCAGCAAGCACTTTGGTTTGTGATTGTGCTGGCTGGACCTCCTGTAATAGTGGCGGCTTTAGTCGGTATTTTTATTGCATTTATTCAAGCAGCAACTCAACTGCAAGAACAGACATTTCAATATGCAGCTAAATTCTTTGCTATTGTTTTAACGATATTTATTACGGCTTCCTTGGCTGGAAGTACTCTATATCACTTTACTGACCGCTTTTTCTCTGAATTTCCATTTTTGGTTAAATAATCGATCCCATGGATGGATTCGACATTTTACAGTACCTTTCTGAAAATGCCCTAACGATTAGTTTGGCGTCAACAAGGATTGCTGTCATATTCTTAATACTACCTCTTTTTACTTCAGAATTGGTACCTGCTTTAGTAAGAAATGCAGTCTTTTTATCTATGGCGATAATGACTGTCGTTATTCAACCAACACTTGATTTGAAGGCATTACATACTGCAGCCTGGCTAATCTTATTTGTAAAAGAAGCGCTAGTAGGGTTGACTATTGGGATATTATTTGGTGTCTATCTCTGGGCATTTGAAACGGCAGGGCAAATTATCGATAATCAAATCGGTGCTTCCAATGCGCAAGTGCAAGACCCACTAACTGGAAATCAAACAACCTTAATTGGTTCTTTTCTCGCCAGACTCGCTAATTATATTTTCGTATCAGCAGGAGGTTTGCTACTTCTTAATGGTGTGCTTTTTGAGAGCTATTTAATTTGGCCAATAGAGACCCGGTTGCCTGAGTTAAAAACAGCAGGGGTATCAGTAGTAGGATCTGAGTTCTATTACTATTTTAAACTCACCCTACTGATTGCCTCACCAATGCTTGTAGTAATTTTAATGATCGATAGTATGATGGGACTTGTCAATCGCTACGCGCAGCAGTTCAATGTATTTTTTCTATCTATGTCGTTAAAAATGCTTGCTGCTATCGTTATGTTATTCATAACAATGATCTCGTTGATTCAACTATTGATAACAGAAATGCATAAACACTCTGAACAGATACCATCGATTCTGCAACATCTGTATGGCGGATAGTACAAAATAGACTATTTCAAAGATTTCTTAAGTTAAATTGAGACTGTAAATTGGTTAAACGACTCAAACTGTCTCCATGCAACGAGTCAATAAAGCAGTTAAGAACCTCTTCAGAAGGTTTGTCGAATTTCCATGCCTCTACAAAGCAACCTATTGCATGCCGCGTTTTTCTTGAGAGCGACCCATCAAGGGGGTCTTCAATATCAGCAGAGAGTTTCTTGCAGTAGAGTTTTTTGGCTTCGGAATTCGATGAGATCAAATCCAAAAGATCAGATGCAGCATGGTGAAAACTCTGTATAGGTAGTGGCGTTCTACCTGATGGTTGTGCATACCAAGTGAAAACATACTCAATTGGTCCCAGACTCCTGGTTTGACCAAATAGGTTGTTTCCACTGGAAGTTTCAGACCCCCACGCACTCATACTGCCAGAAGGTAACCGCCCAGTAAGTAGTGCTTCGACAAGGGTCTCTGTTATCAAGAGCTTCGCATCCTGGTCGCCATTCTTACCAATAAGGCAGAGTATTTTTAGAAAAGCAGGATATAATTCATCCCCCAGGCCATCGCAGACTTTCTCCATCAGTGCGATTCGCTGATTCAGATCCTCTAGAATTTTGCAGCCGCTTACCAATCGTTGAGCAGCGCCTTGCCAATCAGGCCTGTCACTGACACGAAACTTTTGCATTGGAGGGGAGGAGTGGTTCGTGGATTGTTACAGGGTGTTTGCACCTATACAAGAGAGGATATTTTGACTCATTTGCTCGATAGTGGTGCCACTATCGAAGTGGTTGGATGCACTAATCGGTTGGGAAGATGTCACTGCACCATCGGTAAACCAGTCATTACAGTCATTCGACGATGACCCACTGATAGCATTGCTGCTGCTTAATTGCGCGGCAGAAGCGCCAG
>JARRQD010000299.1:0-4774 GCA_037382205.1 Candidatus Thiodiazotropha sp. | reverse complement strand
GGATTGGTTCAACCGTGGCGGTACATCACCCGACTCGCCTGAATGTCTTGGTGGTTCAAAACAGAGCTAACGGAAGATGCTCAACTGGCTGATCAACTGGATCTCTAAACCACAGCGTCGCACACCGATGCAACAGAGTCAGGTTGATGATGAGACCAGTCGGCTGGCACTCTACTATTTCCCTCTCTGCCCATACTGCATCAAAGTCAATCGGATAGTTCGACATTTGAATCTGAGCATCGAACGACGGGATGCCGCCAATGATACCACCTGGAGAGATGATCTACGACGTAACGGCGGAAAGTTACAAACTCCCTGTCTGCGAATCCAACATCAGGACCACGACGAGTGGCTCTATGAGTCGGAGGATATCATCCGTTACCTCAGGCGCAGCTTCGCCGCCAGCAAAGCTGCGTCAGATGAATAGAAATATACTATCGGGCATACTCTGTATCGCATTACCGACGATATTATATTTTTCGAAGGTTGGCACTATGATCTTAGGTTTTTCAATCCAAGTGTGTCCCATGAATATCTCCTTATAACACTCATGACAGGGTCGACAAATCGTTTATCCATAACAGTGTGGGAAATCTGTAGCAGCGACCATTCTATTACAACCCTCTGAGAATAGAGGGCTAGCCAAGCTATCGACTATTCTGAGCAAAATAGTCCTGAGTCAATTTGAATACCACCGGACTGAGCATCAATAGCGCCACCAGATTCGGAATCGCCATCAGGGCATTCAGCGTATCCGCGACCAGCCAGACGAAGTTCAGGTAGTCCTGAGCCAAAGCGCCAACCGGGATCATCAAAATCCAGACGATGCGAAACGGAACAATGGCCTTGATGCCCATCAGGTACTCAACACAGCGTTCACTGTAGACACTCCAACCCAGAATGGTGGTGAAAGCAAACACCGCCAACCCCACACTCACGATCAGGCCGCCAATACCCGGCAATGCCATCTCGAATGCCGCAGAGGAGAGTGCCGCCCCAGTCTCACCACTGGTCCAGGCGCCGGTTACTACGATCACCAGCCCGGTGACCGAACAGACGATCAAAGTATCGATGAAGGTTCCCAGCATGGCCACCGTGCCCTGACGCACCGGACTGTCCGTTGCCGCAGAGGCATGAGCAATCGGCGCACTGCCAAGACCGGCCTCATTGGAAAAGACCCCTCTGGCTACACCGAAGCGTATCGCCGCCCAAACCGCCGCCCCGGCAAATCCACCGGTGGCGGCAAGCGGGGTAAAGGCATACTCTAGGATCTGAGCAATCGCCGCCGGTATCTCATTGATATTGAGGAGCAGGATGCCGCCGCCGCCAATCAGATAGGCGATTGCCATCAGAGGCACCAGCTTTCCGGCTACCTCGGCGATCCGCCGGATGCCGCCAATCAACACCAGGGCAGCCAGCACCGCCATAACCCCACCAGTGATTGCCGGATCGATGCCAAGATTGTCGTTTTTCAGCAACGCCTGGGCAACTGAATTCGCCTGCACCGTATTGCCGATGCCAAACCCGGCCAATGCACCGAAAATGGCAAACAGGGTGCCTAACCAGGCCCATTTGCTGCCCAGACCATTCTTGATGTAGTACATGGGGCCACCAACATGGTTGCCGTTTTCATCCACTTCCCGGTAACGTACAGCCAACACCGCTTCGGCATATTTGGTTGCCATACCAACCAGTGCGGTACACCACATCCAGAACAGAGCGCCTGGCCCACCCAGGGCGATTGCCGTGGCGACACCGGCGATATTCCCGGTACCGATGGTTGCCGAGAGAGAGGTCATCAGGGCATTGAATGGGGTAATCTCCCCGTCACCCCGGCCTTTCCGGCCTCCCCAGAGCATCTTGAAGCCATATTTGAGTCGAGCCAAAGGCATCAGTCTCAAGCCGATCATGAGGAACATTCCGGTTCCGAGAATCAGCACCAGCATCAGCGGCCCCCAAACGATGCTGTTGAGTCCACCAATCAATTCTTTGATGAGTTCCACTGCACACCCCCCTTTTTTATATTTTCTTTTGCATGGTAGAGAGTTAGCTAACTCTAGACAGAATCACCATGCCCCTGTGGGATCTCTGAAGCAACTTCCAAGCACCTACTATACACACTCCGAATTGGCCGGTAAAAAAACCCAGGCAGCCCATTCCCCTTGAGCTTACAGGCATTGACGACTAACCTCATACAAACCATATCCTAGTAATTTCGGTGAATCGATCCATGTCTGTCTGTAAAAGTCTGAAAGGGTACTCCCGAAAACATGAGCGTGTTGCTGATCTGTTTTCCCTGATGGCAGTAGCACTGTTGTTCGGCACCCTCTATCTGGTCGTCAGCAACTATTCCGATGTCATCAGCTGGATGAAGACCGATGCTGTGATCCATGTTCCTGTGGTTATTGCTGTATTGGTTCTTGATCTGCTGCTGATCTATCTGTTTCTCAACATCGGCGCCGCCCGCTTTGAAGATGAGGCGGTGGGATGTTTCCATACCTTCCAAGGACGCAGATCCGGGAGCGGCTCGATCGGTAGCCTGTTTTCGAGCTGGCTGCATCACATGGAACAGGTCGGCAGAAAACACCGCTGAAATCTGTCACAATCGACAGATGATCAAGAACCGTCATCGTCTCATTATTATTTCCCTGCTGTGCGCAGCCGCGCTGCTCGTAGATAGTGGCTGCAGCTCTCTGTCGACCAGCCGTCTGGCAGCGAATCTCTCCAATGCCATGCTCAATCAGACAGATCCTGAAATCGTGCGACATGGCGCGCCTGCCTATCTGCTGCTGATTGACTCTTTCATCGCTGAGAATCCCAACGACCAGGATCTGCTCTACGCCGGAGCAAAACTCTATGGCGCCTATGCCGGGGGACTGGTGAAAGATCCTGAGCGACAAAAAAACCTCACCCAGAAAGCGATGGACTACGCTAAAACCGGCTTTTGCCAGTCCGAACCGGCAATCTGCCAGAGTTCTGATCAACCCTTCGAACAGTTCGCCACCACCCTGGCCCAGGCAGATGATGCCGACCTGGAGGATCTCTATCTCTATGGCACCACCTGGGCCATCTGGATACAGGCTCACAGTGATGACTGGAATGCAGTCGCCGATCTGGCCAAAGCCGAGTCCCTATTGCTCAAGGTCGTGGCGCAGCAGCCTGGCTATGAACAGGGTCGCGCTCAACTCTATCTGGGGGTTATTCGCAGTCAGATCCCCCCTGCGCTCGGTGGTAAACCGGAACTTGGCAAGCAGCATTTCGAGTCGGCCCTTGACTATTCCGATGGTCAAGATTTAATGGTAAAACTGGAATACGCTCGACACTATGCGCGGCTGGTTTTTGATAAAACTCTGCATGACAGGCTACTCAACGAGGTACTGCAGGCTGATCCCGTAAAAGCGGGCTTCACCTTGAGTAACATTATGGCGCAAGAACAAGCCAAGTCACTGATTAAAGAAGACTATTTCTAAGCTCCACAGGGAATATCATCTTGTAAACAGAGCGTATCTATACTACGGTAACTGAATCAACAGACTGCACCACGAAGCAGAAATCGCCTTGGGTATCAGAGCAAATACCCCCAAACCCCCGATAAAATACGCCCTGCATGGGTCAAAATAGACCCGTTTCATGGATAAACGACAGAGTTTCATAATTACTAACACCAAGCTTCCACTTTTGAGGATTACACACATGCATCGCCTGCTGGCCATTCTGATCATGACCTTTCTGCTGGTACCAGCCAGTCATGGCAAAACCACTCTAAAAATCGCCACCCTGGCGCCAGATGGCACCAGCTGGATGAAACAGATGCGGGCGGCAGCAAAAGAGATTCATGAACAGAGTGAAGGACGGGTCAAAATCCGTTTCTATCCTGGGGGCGTGATGGGTAACGATAACAGCGTATTGAGAAAAATCCGTGTTGGACAGCTGCAGGGCGGCGCCATCACTGGCGGCGGCTTGAGCAGCATCTACTCAGACGCGCAGATCTACACCCTGCCATTTCAATTCCGTAACCTCGAAGAGGTGGATGCGGTACGGAAGGTTATGGATAAACAGATCATCGATGGATTACAAAAAAAGGGCTTCATCAGCTTTGGCTTGAGCGAAGGCGGCTTTGCCTACCTGCTCTCAAACTCCCCGGTAAAGACCACTGACAACATGAAAGGCCTGAAAATCTGGATACCCGAAGGCGATAAGGTCAACGCAGAGATTTTCAGCAAGCTGGGTATCTCACCCATCCCCCTGCCACTGACCGATGTGCTGACAGGCTTACAAACGGGCCTGATCGATACCATCGCCAGCGCACCAATTGGCGCCATCGCACTGCAGTGGCATACCCGGGTCAACTACCTGACTGAAGTCCCCCTCGCCTATCTCTATGCCACACTGGTGATCAAAGAAAAGGCTTTTAACAAACTCAGTAAAGCGGATCAAAAACTGGTCAAACAGACGCTGCAGTCCACCTTTGTCAAACTCAACCAACAGAATCGCAAAGACAATATCGCCGCCTTATCCGCACTGAAAAAACAGGGCATCGAGTTCATCAACCCGACCGAGCAACAACAACAGGCCTGGGAGCAGCATGCCAACAAGACCCTCAAGGGCATGCACCATGAAGGGGTTGTATCGGTCGAACTGCTGGAAAAGATGCAGAGCCTGATCAAGCAACAACGCAACTCGCACTCGCTAACAAAACAGCCCGATGACATCATGATCAAGCGTCATGATACCGCCTTAAAATCAGGCATCAATGAGGCTCACTTGCTTCACT
>JARRQD010000298.1:0-4778 GCA_037382205.1 Candidatus Thiodiazotropha sp. | reverse complement strand
TAGTCGTCACAAAGCACCATCGTGTGCTTGCCCGCTTTGTGGGTGAAGAAGTAGTAGATGCCCTCCTCTTCCATCAGCCGGCTGATGAAGTTGAAGTCGGTCTCGCGGAACTGAACGCAGTACTCCCGGGTGCGGTAGCTGTGGCTCAGGCGCAGCTCGAAGTCGCTGAAGCCGTTGTCACCGAAGATCTCTTGGATGATCGCGGTGGCGTCGAGATTCTGGTAGATGCGGCAGTCCGCCGTGCGGGTGAGAAACCAGACCCAGGGATGCAAGGTCGCCCGATAGTGGAACAGATCACCGATGATGCCGACCTGAACAAACTCGGTGACGTAGGCGTTGATGATGCGCACGCCGCCGGTGATGGTGTCGAGTTCGATGTCGACCTTCTGGCCGAGCAGGTCGTCGAGGGGGATCGAATCGTCTTCGCTCAGCAGTTCAACCCGAATCTCGAACAGGCGGCCTAGCGCCTCATCGAGGTGGAGCCTGTCGACCAGCAGTTTGTTCGGCCCCAGCGGGGTGTGGATGCGGATCTGTCGCTCAGATTGAAATATACTCATCGCAAAACCCAAACCTGGCTAAGGCGGGGCTGCACGATAGGTGAAGTGGTAGGCGGCTGGACGCCATGAACTGCGACGGTTTCTTCCATAAAACGTTCCATGTTTCTTAACTGTACGAACTTTGAAAGCTACGGATAGGGATTAAAGCTTTTTGCTGCAGATACTCCGATCTTGCAGCGAGTGCGGGGCAAATTATCATGCATAGGGCTTGCTATGCAAGCGCTGAAGACATTGGCTTTTTTACAGAATACAATTGAACAAAGTAAATAACTCAAAAACCAATTCGCACTAAAAATATACGGGGTTTCCCGAGCTAGGGTAATCTCTATCTACACAAAATAGATAGTATGCGATAAATTTTAATTATCTAGTGTAGTGTCCTATATAAAGCGTGCATTTAGAAAGCCACTCAAGCTGGGGTGTAACCATTCAGATAGCCCCCTAAATGTGGAACCGCCTGAAAGAGTTACGATAGATATTCTCACAAACCGCAAAAAGTATATCCATGGAGGGAGATAACTATGACGCAATTAAATCCAAGGCTGCTGGCGGAACCTGAGATTTTGAAACTGGCTCAACATGGGGTGAGTTTTCTCTGCCCGGTCTGTCAGACGCCACTCCAGCCAGTCCCGGCGAATTGGCAACCGGGTCAAGAACTGAATAGCCTCGCCTGCCCCAACAGTCACAACCATTTTTTAGCTTATGGTGATGTAGCTCACAACCATGACTCATATCGCGAATGGATTGAGAGCCGTTCAAATACACAGTACGAATAATCTTTAACCTAAAAAGATCAGTTGGACAGCGTGATTCACCCAGAAGGTGACCATGACCATCGAAGCTATTTTCTTCAAAATCAAGAACCTGCTATTAGAATGGAGCGGTCAACTGATTTTTTTAGGTTTAACGTTTAGACACCAACAAGCTTTTCGATTGAGCGGATATCCAGTGGAGGCGTGTTTGAGATTGCCATCACCCGAGATAACCTGGGAGAAGTCAAACGCTTTCTACGCCAAAACCCGGGCAGTTGCATGGCCTGGTTGAGTGCCTGCACCCGACTGTCACCCTGATAGCGTTTGGCCAGCGACTGTTGGCAATGTTGAAAATCATTCAGTGGCAGAGACTCGACTCGCCAATAGTAGTGAAAATGATTCGGGGATGTCTCTACCCGGATGTGAGGCTGTACGGTAAACCGTTGCTCATCACCACCCAGATCATCATCAATGAAAATCGCCCGAACACGACAGATATCTTTGACACGACGACCAATCCCATTGGTCTGATTGATGGTTACAGTGATGGCAGCACCTTCATCACTGAGCCGAACAAGCCTCTCCCAACAACTTGAAAGCGTTCCATGAAGTGCTTTTTCCAATGGATCCAGCACCCCTCTCCGGGTATAGGCTGAATCGGAGAAAGTCCGAAAGGAGAACTGCAAATGATCGCCATCGAGCGCCTTAAGAAATGTCTCAGCCTGCTTTCGATTTGCTTTGAGTTCACGACCTGACTGTAGAATCCATGGCACAAGATGGGCGACATATGGATCCGTTTTATATCGCCCACTCATCAGCAAGGGCCATTTTCTGTTGTAGCATCACGATTCAGTAAACGCATAGGCCCCATAACCGACAACCCGGCTTTTATCCCCTGCCGTATCTCCGGAGTTGCGCAGATCAACGATCTCTCCTTGCAAGCCAAGCTTCTTGGCAACCAATAACAGACCCTGCACAGGAATCCTGCCGCAGGCATCTTCATAACGGATTGAATCGGGATCGAGTGCGACGATCGATTCACTGGTCTGCTGATCGAGTCGTTGTGCTGTCGCATAGTCGTGATAGTGACTGAGATCAGAACTGACCACAATTAAAGTCTCCGGCCCACCCCACAATTTTACCAGCACCTCTGAAACCGCCTCATCCATGGCGTCCCCAACCACGAGCGGCACCAGGCTAAAGTCAGCTAAAATCTGTTGCAGAAACGGCAGTTGAACCTCTAATGAGTGTTCGTTGACATGGGCTTGATCAAGATGTACCACCTGAGGCAGTTTTAGCAACTCGGCAATCAGATCCTTATCCAGCGGTATATCCCCCAAAGGGGTACGAAAGTAGTCGGCGCCACTCACCGCCAGCCCATGAAATGGGACTCGGTGAGAGGGACCAAGCAACACCACTCGTTCGATTCTGTCAGCTATAGGCTTCAAGCGAGCATAGACCTGCGCGGCCACCGGGCCGGAATAGATATACCCAGCATGGGGTGCGATCAGCGCTTTGGGCGATTCACCCTGTGGAGCCACTTCATCCAGGTAACCATTTACCATTTCACGCAAATCAACAGGATCACCAGGATAGAAAAGATCGGCAACGGCCGGAAGTCTGATTGTCATATCACACCTCTATGTAGATTAACCACTTGACGACGACTTCCCCAAACACCAGGTTTCGCCTCAAAAAGACCTGGCAGTTTGGTTCCGCACTGCTGGCAGCATCCGTCCGGGCTGAGCGCCCAGCGGCCCAATTCATACCAATCCCGTTGAATCAATAAACTACCGCATTGGTGACACCAGGTACTCGACTCCTGAGGGTCATGCACATTGCCTACATAGGCATATCTTACCCCGTTCTGCATGGCGATCTCTCTCGCCCGACTCAGCGTAGCATGTGGGGTAGCCGGATGATCGCGCATCTTCCAGTCGGGATGGAAGGCGGTGAAGTGCATCGGCACCTCCGGCCCAAGCTTCTCCACCACCCATTGCGTCATGGCATGCAGCTCTTGATCGGAGTCATTTTCTCCAGGGATCAGTAGTGTGGTGAGCTCAACCCAGACTGAGGTTTCAGCCTTGAGATAAATCAGGGTATCCAGCACAGGCTGTAGATGGGCACCGGTCAACTTGTGGTAGAACGCTTCATCGAACGATTTAAGGTCAACATTGGCGGCATCCATGTAACGGTAAAACTCTTCTCGGGGCTCCTTACAGACATAACCGGCGGTAACCGCCACCGACTTGATCGCCAGCTCGGAGCAGGCCTGGGCTACATCGATGGCATACTCATGAAAGATGACCGGATCGTTGTAGGTATAGGCAACGCTGCGGCAGCCGGTGTTGCGTGCTGCCTGGGCAATGGCTTGCGGTGAAGCGGCGTCTGCCAGGGTATGCTGCTGACGCGATTTGCTGATATCCCAGTTCTGGCAGAACTTGCAGGCCAGATTACAGCCCGCCGTACCAAATGAGAAGATTGGTGTACCGGGTAGAAAGTGGTTCAAGGGCTTTTTCTCAATCGGATCGACGCAGAACCCGCTGGAGCGGCCATAGGTATTCAATACCACCGCACCCTGATGGTTCTCCCGCACATAGCAGAAGCCCTGTTTACCCTCTTTGATCCGGCAATAACGGGGACATAGGTCGCACTGAACCCGGTCTTCAGAGAGTTTGTGCCAATATTTTGTAGGAAAATGGTCGCTCATATTTGACGCCCAACAGCTTCCCCCTCTACCTATAACTGTAGCCTGTTCAGGCCAAAGCGACAGCCGCACCGATGGCAGCCTGACCCAGGGCCAATCCGCCATCATTCGAGGGCACCTGACGATGGCTCAACACCCTGAAACCCTGCTCGGTCAGGTTGTTGGAGACCAACTCAGACAGAGTTTTGTTCTGAAAAACCCCACCAGACAGGGCGATGGTATCGAGTTGTGCCGGCCTTGCCAGTCCAGTTGCCATTTCACAGATACTGATCGCCAATCCGTTGTGAAAACGCCAGGCGATCCGCTCGGTGGAAAGGCCCTCACGAAGATCGTGTAGAAGCCCCAACCAAAGGGCTTGAGCATCTAAATACCCTACCCCATTATCTGCCATAACATTCAACCTGTAACCCTCATCCTCCTCACAGCGGCCAAGCTGCGCTGCTGACTCCAGCTCAATGGCGGCCTGCCCTTCGTAGCTGATCTCATCCCGACAGATGTTCAGCAGTCCGGCAACACCATCGAAAAGACGGCCGCAGGAGCTGCTCATGGGGGAGTTGATGCCACCATTGACCATTTTCGCGAGCACCTCCAGATTGTGTTGCTGCAACCACTTCACTGGTTCCAGATCCCCCCATTGCTGTGCGACATTCTGCCAGCCCAGAGAGTGATTAAGCTGACTGAAGGTATTGCGCCAAGGCTGCTTGATCGCCTGAACACCACCAGGGAGCGGCACTGGATTGAAATGGCCCAGACGTTGATAAC
>JARRQD010000297.1:0-6923 GCA_037382205.1 Candidatus Thiodiazotropha sp. | reverse complement strand
TTCGCTTCGACCTCTCTGGGGCTTTCTGTTGCCTGGCTTATCTTCAGTCACAACACGGGCGTAGCCGGTGTTGCACCGACCCATACCACCGGCCAGGAACGGAAGCAGCAGCCTTGCCGATTGGCAACGCACCAGCCCGGCGCGGCGCTTGCCCACTGTGCAAGCCGCGTGATTCATGCCATGGATGGCTGGCGCGCGGGTTGCTCAGGGATGCAAGCGCCGTGACGGGCGTGCCGAGCAGTTCACTGTCCGGCTGCCACCGTGATGTCCGATCACTCCAAGGGGATTAAGATGTATCGTCGGGGAAGCGGTCCTCAACGGATTCCAATAAGCGTTTACCGTGGATAACCGCCAGGATGTGCAACGCTTCAGGTTGGATCTCGTAGATCAGGCGATAACTATAAACGAAGCGTTCTCGGATATTCGGCTGACCCAGTTCGGGGACGACTCGGCCCATACGGGGTTGTTCCGGCAACGGGTCTGTCGCCGCGAACAGCGCCTCAACCACCCGTTGCGCATAGTGAGGCGAGTCACGGTGGATGTACTCGGCGATTTCGTCGATGTCCTCCAGCGCCGCATCAGACCAGACCAGTCTCAGGGTTTCAGCCATTTGCTCAGCCGCTCCCTGGCTTCTTCATGACTGACGCCACGGCCCTGGGCGATAGACGCCTGACCACGCTTGATTTTCTCCAGCACATAAAGATGGTACTGGATATCCTCATAGCTGCTGTCGTCGGGCAGGTTTTTTAAGAGCTGCTCCACCTCTTGCTTGGCCGTCTGCATGACCTTCTCCTCGGTGTCATTTACCCTGCCTGTAAGCATATCAGGGTCTTGCTCGATCTTCGCGCTCTTCATACCTCTCCTCCTTTTCACGTTTCAACCCTCTCGGGTGCGTCGCCGTATGCACTGCTCTCAGCTTCTCCACCGAGACCTGTGTGTAGACCTGTGTACTGCTGATGTCGCCGTGGCCCAGCATTGCCTGGATGAACCGGATATCGGCGCCGTTCTCCAACATGTGGGTCGCCATCGCATGGCGGAACAGATGGCAGCTCCCGGTCACCTCGATACCCGCCTGTTTCAGGTAGCGCTTAACCAGTCGGCCCAGGTGGCCCCCGTCGAACGGCTCGCCGTAGTCGGTGATAAACAGGCGGTCGTCATCCAACGGGCCGATGAGTTCGTCCCGGGCTTCGTCCAGATAGTTTTCCAGCCAGGCTTGCGCACTCTCGCCGATCGGTAGGTTGCGGTCTTTGTTCCCCTTGCCGCCCCGGATCGCCAGGATGCTCCGTTTCAGATCCACATCGTAGGGCTTGAGGTTGGCCAGCTCCGTTCGTCTTATGCCAGTGCCGTAGAACAGTTCCATGATACAGCGGTCTCTCAGGCCGTCCGGGGTCTCGATGTCAGGCTGCGCCAGCAACTCGTTGACCTGCTCCATGCTCAGTATGGTCCGGGGCAGCTGCTTCGGCGGCTTGGGCAGCTCCAGTTCCGAGGCTGGATTGGTGCTCAGGTGGTTCTTTTGCGTCAACCATTTAAAGAAGCTACGCAAGGAGATAAGCAAGGTTTTTTGGGACGTGAACGACAGGGGTTGCCCGTTGGTTTTGCGGTAGTAGTAGAGGTGTTTCTGGTAACGCTCCAGGATCGGCTTGGTGATCTCCGCTGGGCTGTCCAGGCCCCGTTCTTCGCACCACACCGCGAAGCGACGGATGTGGCTTTCATGACGGTCTTGCGTGGCCTGGGAGAACCCCTTCACCGCGATCCCCTCCAGGTAGTGTTGCAGATAGGGGTAGAACCCGGTGTGTTCGATGGGCTGCTTCTTGTGGTTGCCGTGGTTGTGCTTTTTCCGGCGCAGGGGCATTTTATACTCCTGGGACCGCTGGTGTTTCCTGTATGCGGGTACGGTACGACGAAGCCGTTTCCGGCTTAACCATCTTGTTTTTACCATTGAGTGATTGCGCTTCGCTGCAACCCTTGTCGGTACTGGGCTGAGCACTGATTTCCAGACCCTGACACCCCCCTGACTTGGGGCTAACTTGGCCCTGACTTGGGGCTGCCTTGTTTGGGCTTAGCCCTAACTTCTTTTCGTCATACCCTAACTTCTTGGGATCGATCAGGCCCATCAGGTGTTTTTGATCCACCAGACCGCCATCGTAGAGCAGTTCATAGACCAGGCTTTGCCCTCGCCGTCCTCGATGGATCAACAGGTATTCCAGGTCACTCAAGCGGCCACAATGGATCTTTAACTGACCATCACTCCACCCGGTATAGGTTCGGATGTCACGGCGGCTAAAGCGATAATCACTTTGCTCCATGCCTTGCTGCTTGCATTGCACCACAACCATTTCCCGGATCTTTTTCAGTAAGGTGCTCGTCTGTGGTGGCAGCTCTTCCAAGCTCCGGCCCAGCACATCATGGGCCAGCTTGTTCGCCACCGCGATGTCTTGCGGGACCACTTCGATGTATTCCAGCACTTGGCCATCGTGTTCAACGGTTTTGATCTCCCGTTGGTATTGATGCAGCAAGGCAATGGCACGGATCAGAGTCAGATACTTCATGTGATCCCGGCGGGTTCTTGTCTTGTCGTCGATGAAGGTCAGTTGCTCGGCGAAGGGGTTGGCGACTAAAAGCGGACGTAACAACCGTTGGGCATTGCGGTGCAACTGGATGAGCTGTTTTTTATCCTCATTGCGTAACAACCCTTCCAAGGTTTGCTGCTGACGTTGCAGGACATGGATCGCCTGGGTCTGTTCCCGGCTCTCGTTCACCGTCAGCACCAGGCAGCGGTTCATCAGCTCTTCATCGATGTCGATGGCCGTGGTAGTCAGGAACAACATCACCGGGCCTTCGACCCGGTATTCCTTGGTGACTAAGGTGCCGGTGGTCTCGTCCTTGCCGGTACTGGCGATGGTCAACTCGCCTTCACTCTGCAACAGTTTTAAGGCATAGCTGGCCTGCTCGGCCCCTTCCTCTTCCGCAATGGCCAGGATCTTATGTTTTAAGTTGGTCTCGCCCATGTAAAACAGGCTTTGGCCGGTCATGGCGCTGTAGTGCACCCGCTCCTCTTCCGGCATCAGGTTGAGCACCGCATCCATCAACGACGACTTACCGGCCGCGCTGCTCGACTGGATGATTACCGCCAGGGGCTTGTCCAGTTTACGGCTCACCGCTGCCAGATAGCCCACCAGCTTGTTGCTCTCTTCGCCCACCACGCCGCAGGTCTCGAAGTCATCGAGCAAGCGTTGCATCAGGTCAGGAGCTTTGAGCAGATCAAGCCCCGCTGACCGATCACGATCAGCCAAGACTTTCTCCTCGGATTCCTGGCGCTTTTCAAGCTGTTGCTCTTGCAGGGACTCGCATTTCAACAACACCTTGCCCAAGTCCTTTTTGATCACCGCCTCGGTCACGCCCAGCTCGATGGACGCTTGTCGGATGAACCCATAACGTGCCTTGGCGGCATAAAGATCGAAGCTATCCACATGGATCGCCTCGTCTTTCGATACCAACACATTCACCTTGAGTTGATTCAAGCCTGTGTTTTTATCCAACCCACGGACACGGTAGCGCCGGTCGCCGAAGGCGATGATTACTTCATCTTCTTTAACTTCGGCAGGGATATCGGGCTTCGGGGGTTCAGGGATCACGGCGGCAGGCAGTGAGGGAACAGGCTCACGGACTTCGGCCTTCGGTTCATCTTCTCGTTGAGGCGCTTCTCCCTTACCCAACCACACCGCTGAGCGGATCACCACGCCCAGGCTCTTGTTTGCTGGTTTTACCTGACAGGCGTATTCATTGGCGTCCATCCCTTTCGGGAACTGGATGCGGTAGCAGTCGATCCCTTCGGCCATCAGTTGCTTGGCCAGCTTCTCGGTCGCCGCCTCGCCGGCGGCGTCCCGATCATAGGCGATCAGTACCCGCTCGGTGTTGTGTGCTTTGAAGGACTTCAGGTGATCGGCGGTAAAACCCTCGATGCCGTAGCTGGCGGTGACGTTCCGATAACCGGCGCTCCAGAAGGTCAGCGCGTCGATCAGACTTTCACACAGGATGATCTCTTTTGAAGTTGGCAAGGCTTCGAGATTAAACACGCCTTGATGGGGACCGGGCAGATAGAGATGCAACGGCGTTCCTTTGCGCAGCCGTTCGCCAACCTTGCGCCCATACAGTTCCAACACCTGGTCATTGTTAACCACCGGGATTACCACCGAGCCATTGAAGTGCTCATGACCCGATTGGCGCAAGATACCCACGCTCTGTAACCGGCCCCGGATCTCGGCTCCGGCCTTGCGGGTCTTCTCCGGCAGTCGGTAGCCCAAGGTACGGTTGGCCAGGCCAAGCTTGAAGTAATTGATGGCTTCAACACTGATCCCCCGTTTCTCCAGATAGGCCAGACCCTCGGCATCGCCCTTCAAGGTCTCGTGGTAGTGGTCCACGACCTGCCTCAGCAAGGCTTGGTCTTCGGCAGAGGCGCTCAAGGGGGTCGGTAGTTTCTTGGTTCGGGGGCGCTTGGCCGGTACGGCATCGGCGACTAAAGAGAGATAGTCAGCCTGTAGCTGTTCTACCGCTTGGCGGAAGCTCACGCCCTCGATCTTCATCACCCAGTCGATCACCGTACCGCCGGTCTGGCAGGCCCCCAGGCAGTGCCTCCTTGTCGTCATGGAAGGGACACAACCCCAGATAGTCTTTGCCGTGTTTCTTCAGGGTAATACCCTGACGTTCCACCAGAGAGACCAGGGAGACTTCCTGTTTTAGCCGTTCGATCTGTTCGTCGGGGATGCGGGCCATGGGCAAGTTCCTCCAAAAACCTTGTCAAGTCGCTATAGTGGTATTATTATGGTTCCTACTATGCTACCTTTGTCAAGTCCTATTATTTTCGAGGAGTACCATCAATGAACCTTTCATGGCATAGGGTTCTTCGGATGAGTTTCTCTGACCGGCTCGCGACTATTCGTAAAAAACGCAAGATGACACAGCAGCAGATGGCTGATGCCATCGGTATTCATGTCTCGCAGATCAAGCGTTATGAGTCGAGCGATACCCAGCCTTCGCTGGAAGTGCTGCGCAAGATTGCTCTTGCGCTAAACGTCAGCGCAGATCTGCTGCTCTTCGATCAGCAGGAACGGGGGCCGGACGATGAGCTACGACTTCAGTTCGAGGCCGTTTCTCATCTAGCGCCCAAGGAGAAAGCCATCATCAAGGAGCTATTGGAAGGGATGATCATTAAGTATCAAGCTCGGCGGTGGGATACCGCCAGATAACGAACAAGGAGAGTAAAGCTTATGAGTAATATTCAAGCCGTTAACCCAGAAGGTGTTGATGAGTTACTGGTCATCGGCACCGCACTTAAAAGCGCTAAGTCTATTATTGATGAACAAACTGGTGGCGACAGCCCTGATCTACACACCATCGATCAAGCCATCGATATCATCGATAAAGTTATTGATGAAGGATTTGCCTCCGTTTAACAGTACCCCCCTAATGATGAAGCGCTGACCTGGCGTGTTGCTGCACACCAGGCCAGCTAACCACAACCCAACTAACTCGGAGTTGAACCATGGCTAAAAACCATTGTACGGGCAACCCATGCCCAGTCAAAAAACTTAAACAACAATCCCTCGCCGATGGCCAAGCCTGCCCCCTGCTCGCCAAGGCCATCGACACCACCGAACTCGCTCAAACCGGCTTCAACGAACTCGGGGCATTATGCCAGGCCATACGCCATACCTCTGATAAACACACCAACCCCTATCATCTGGCTGGGATCGGGCTATACGATCAAGGCCAGCAGACAATCCCACTCATAACCACGGCGTTTAAAAAACAAAAGCCCCGCTCAGTAATGAGCGAGGCTTGATTTTTAGAGGGCTATTTGGTGCGTGTCCCGGTTTATCGCCTGGGCATAATCGCGGTTCTCATCCACTACGTAGTTGGTCGTGACTCCGCTTTCGGTCTTGCTGTTGCGGATACCATTGGGGTTGTAGCCATAGCTGGTGGTGCCTGCTGTGTCGGTGGCGCTTTCCAGCCGGTTGAGACTGTCGTAGCTGTAGTCGGTTGTCCTGGTGCTGCCGGGATTTCGTAGTAATTTTTACGAACCTAATCGAATCGATAGAATCAACGTTTCGTCTATGAGGTCTGTGTATCTTAAACCTTCAAAGTAATGATGATCACAATCAACAAGATAATCATGAGCACAATTATTGAATTGATACATAATATCTATGAAACTAATCCCCTTTTCACCATCAGATACAATTTCACACTTTAAGTTTTGGTATTCCTCGCCTTCCAATGCCCCTCTATATTTAATAATGATTTTATTTCCACTGAACACCAAAAAGTCTTCAACGGGTATCTCTTCAATATCCTCGTTATAGTCCTTAAACTCATTCACGAAAGATTCTTTGCTATCATACTTCGAGTCAAATCCCCACGAGTATTTATCTCCCTTTGATATTACCCGCTCATCGAATAGTTTTTGCTTAATATCTTTCACTTATTCTTCAATTTCATATATATTTTTTAAAACCCGCCCACACTTTACTGGGGTGAGGCGCCTCGCTCTTGCTACAAACCACGATATCACTTACACACAGCTTTTTTCAAAGCCTTTAACTCTTTGCTAATCTTAGCCCTATCAGGACTATTTCCAATTTGACTTCTACCATTTTTTAGCTCATGGCCTGCATTTTCTAATATATCCATTACAAATTGCTCCATTTTATCCATAGCACCAGTACCGCCATCTACAGAAAAGCGAGCAATGATTTTGCTATTGGCTTTCCACGCAGACTTGGCTTTGATTTTGGACTCACGAATATGTTGTTTATACCTTCTGTCTATGTTTTCAGATTGACCTACATAGTATCCACCCGAAATCGTATCGTACAGAATATATATACCTTGGGTAATAGCTTGTTCCGCTAGAGATGCGCCCA
>JARRQD010000296.1:0-4789 GCA_037382205.1 Candidatus Thiodiazotropha sp. | reverse complement strand
TCAGATTTTCAATTTTCTATAGAACATTCTTGACTGCCCATCTTTGTTATTGGCCATTCGCTCTAACTCGATAATATTTCGGGAGTAAACACCAATCGAGTTAGACTTTCTCTGATTCTCAGCAGCACTGTTTTCGTGCCTCAGCGTGAGATCATATACAATAGAAGAAAAGAGATCCTGAATGGACAGCAAACAAATAAAACTGAAGGATAGATGGGAAGAGAATGGTCAATAGAATCTTGCTGGTTGATGGTTCCAGCGCTTCGCGGGAGGTACTTATACGACGTTTGCAGGCCGCGATGCCCGAAATCCATATCTCGAGCTGCGGTACGGCAACTGAGGCCCTGGCTCACATGGATGAGGAGCGATATTCCCTGATCACCACGGCTCTGTTGCTGCCGGATATGGATGGTCTCGATTTGTGCCGGAAAATTCGCAGCAGTAAGCGTCATCGCTATACACCAGTCATTGTTGTCTCATCCGATGCGGATCAACGCCTGCTGCATGAGGGCTATAACGCCGGTGTTACCGACTATTTCGATAAAGCCCGCGGCTTTATGGCCTTTGGCCAGTTCATTAAAGCTTTTCTCTCTCGCAACCCTGACCTGTATGGCCGAATTCTCTATCTGGAAGACAGCAAAACGGCGCTTGCCGTAACCAAACAGATGCTGGAACAACATGGCATGGAGGTGGTCAATGTCAGTTCTGTGGAAGAGGCTCTAACCCTGCTTGAAAAGGCTAGAAATGAAGAGGCGTTGGGCTTTGATCTGGTAATTACCGATTTCCACCTGCAAGGCCAGATGACCGGCGGGGATCTCCTCTACTCAATACGTGTAAGACAACACTACTCACAACAGGAGCTGCCAGTACTGGTAACTACTGGTAACGAGGATACCAAAACCCAAGTTGAGGTATTTCATGCCGGTGCCAATGACTTTGTCAACAAGCCGCTGGTCGAAGAGGTGGTGATGGCGCGTGTGCGTGCGCTGCTGTTGGTCAAATTTCAATATGACACCCTGCGCCGGCAAGCGGCAAACCTGGAGCAAATGGCTACTACAGACCCATTAACGATGACCCGCAACCGGCTCTATCTGGTCGAAACAGGTGAAAAGTTCCTCACCGACCAGACGGATGGCTGGGTGGTTATCATCGATCTTGACCATTTCAAGCGCATCAACGACACACAGGGTCACCTGGTTGGAGATCAGGTATTGATTGCGATAGGTAAACTCTTGAATGAACAATTTCAGGATGGCATGACAGTACGCTTTGGTGGAGAGGAGTTTGTCGTGCTGGGGCATGGAGAAGCCATGCCCAGTCGCTGTGAAGCGATGCGAGGAGCGGTTGAGGCGCTCGTGCCTAGTCGGGTCAAGGTGACGGTAAGTATTGGATTGGCATCCAATGAAGACCATCCTGGTAAAGATTTGAACAATCTACTCGGATTGGCTGACAAAGCCCTCTACGCGGCGAAAGATGCCGGCAGAAACAGGGTTTTCATCCATACAGCCGAGGGCAAAACTGAACCCTACTTGTCCGATAAGGCGGTGCATGGCTGAGCAGACTTCTGCTCGGTAGCGCGGGTTCAATAGAGAACCCGATAGGATACATGTATTGCCTCGGCCTGTTCTGCTAAGTGACAGTTAAGTTACTGCTGGACTTGAGTAAATTGGATCACTATCCTACTCAAGTGAAGCAGCCGAGCTGGATGGATTCAGCAGATAGGTGTGAGTCTCAAGCAAGCTCGACTATCCCGCCTAACAGCAGTGAGAGATAAACGTCACAAAGTCTGCTACCAGAATCAGTCTGTATATTCTATAGGAGCCACTGATGTCGGAATCACCGAAAATTGTTGTTGTTGGCGGCGGTGCTGCCGGTCTTGAGCTTGCAACCCATCTGGGCCGGCGACTCGGCAAGCAGGGCAGGGCTCAGGTGACCCTGATTGACGCCACCCGCACCCATGTATGGAAGCCGCTGCTGCATCAGGTGGCTGCCGGCACCTTCGATCCAGCTCAACATGCACTTGGCTATCTGGCGCATGCACGGTGGAACCACTATCGATTCCGTCTTGGGGTAATGCAGGATCTGGATCGGGTCAAGCGGGAGATTGTACTGGCGCCGCTACTCAATGATCAGGGAGAAGAGTTGATACCGAGCCGCACTTTCTCCTATGACTATCTGGTCTTCGCTGTCGGTAGCGTAAGTAACGATTTCGGTATCCCTGGTGTTCAAGAGCACTGTTTGATGCTCGATACCAAATCTCAAGCGCATAAATTCCAGCAACAGTTACTGGAAGCACTGATCAAAGCCAATACCCAAAATGATCCATTGAAGGATGGTCAACTGGATGTCGCCATCGTCGGTGCTGGAGCGACCGGCGTCGAACTGGCGGCACAACTCCATCAGGTAACCCGACAGATTGCCCAATATGGATTTGAGACGATAGAACCAGACCGCCATATCCATCTGCACATATTGGATGCAGGCCCAAGAATTCTGCCTGCCCTGCCGGAAAAACTCTCAAGTCAGGTGCAAGAGGAGTTGGAGAGCCTGGGCATACAGGTACATGTCTCGGAAAAGGTCACCAAAATTACAGCTGACGCCGTGCATACCGAGTCTGGCTTGGTGATTCCTGCAACGATCAAGGTATGGGCGGCTGGCATCAAAGGCCCAGATTTTCTTGGCCGGCTCGACCTTACCATCAATCGCATCAATCAACTCAAGGTGCATCGCAACCTGATTCTTGAGGATGATGATCGTATCTACGCTATCGGGGACTGTGCTGCCTGTGTGATGAATGATCAGGGTGATCTGGTCCCTCCCAGGGCTCAGGCGGCGCACCAGCAGGCCTCATTTGTCGCCAAAGCTCTGGTTAAAAGGGTCAACGGGCAGCAATTTGACAAACAATATGTCTACAAAGATTACGGCTCACTGGTCACCCTGGGTCGATATAGCACAGTAGGCAGTCTGATGGGGGCGATAACCGGTAGTGTAAGAGTCAGTGGCTGGATCGCCAGATGGGTCTATCTATCCTTGTATAAGATGCACCAGTTGACTCTGTTTGGTTGGTGGCGAACCGGTTTAACCACCTTGGCGAGGATGCTGAGACGAAGTATCGATCCTGCAATTAAACTGCATTAAAAGCGCAAAAAAGCACCTTTAAGTATCTCCATTCAACTGTAAACAGTCTGGTTTTGCTGGCTGATCAGCATGAATAACCGCATAACCACGATTACTCCCAGGAAATAGTGGGCCAATTTTACAGCTGGTTGGCGCCTAAATCACAGCCAACAAAGCATTTGGATACAAACTCGCTCGAGTGTTGTGATAGATTAGGCAGGCAGTTGAACCTAAAAAGATCAGTTGGACAGCGTGAAGGGTGCGTTTGTGGGGGTGCAGGGCAAGGGGCGCTCCTGCACATCCATGTGCCCGCGACACTTGTGCATCCCTGCACGACGTTGAATGGAGGGGCCCTCATTATGCAGACCGTCATGCCCATTCTGGCGTTGGACCAAGCCGGCAACCCAAGTCGCTGGCTGAACCAGGAAAAGGCAATTCACCTGATTGCTACCGATCGGGTATTGGCTCCTTTGGGCCAACAAACCCGGGTCATACTGGGTGGCATCAATGCGCTGACCGGTCTTCAGTCCAGTATTGAGGTCTCATCCATTCTGCTAACCCGAGCAAAGGTTCAGCCCCATCTCTGGTCTGAGTCCTACCAGCCACCTTTAACCAACCGAGCCCTGTTTGCCCGTGATGGCCATCTCTGTCTCTACTGTGGCAAACAGTTTCCAAATAGTGAACTGACTAGAGACCATGTGATACCAAAGAGCAGGGGAGGCTCTGACGCCTGGTCAAACGTGGTTAGCTGTTGTTACCGATGTAATCATCTCAAAGGAGCCCGAACACCCGGTGAGTGGGGTGTCGAACTGTTGGCCATACCCTATACCCCCTGCTATGCGGAACACCTCATGTTAAGGGGTAAGAATATTTTGGTGGATCAGGCTGAGTTTTTACTGGCAAGAGTGCGGCGCAGTGCCTAAGGCTGGATTAATTAAGACTCATCCTTCAGCTTTTTCAGTGACAAGGCATTGATACAGTAGCGCAAACCTGTTGGGGGTGGCCCATCTGGAAAGACATGCCCGAGATGGGCATCGCAAGTGTTACAAAGCGTCTCAACCCGTTGCATACCATGGGAATTATCTGCGTGATAGGCAATGGCATTCTGCTGGGTAGGCTGAGTAAAGGAGGGCCAACCTGTCCCTGAATCAAACTTCTCTCTGGCATCAAACAGCAGCGTACCACAGCAGGCACAGGCATAACGCCCAGGTTCAAACAGGCCGCACATCTCTGAACTGAACGCTCTTTCCGTACCGCTCTGACGGGTGACATGAAAGGCTTCAGGTGAGAGTATTTTCCGCCATTCATCTTCGCTTTTTATAACCTTTCGCTCTGCTGCAGGATTACCTTGATCAGCGAACTCTAGAATTTTATTCCAGGTTAACATTTTTAACTTCCTAGCTATCTGGTGGATTATTTTGCTTAAACAACTTTAGCACGAGTTGGTTAAGTCTATTTAGTACCTATCTATCAGTAGCCGCTTTTGTGAAAACACGCCATCTTGGCGAATTTCCATAACATTTCAGATGGTAATCCCATGAATTTGGGATTTTCGCATTTCTGATTCAATGTCAGTATCTACGTAGAAAAGGTTGTACTTTAACCTGCATCTACAGATTCAGATTAAAGATACCACTGCCTGCCCCTATGATTGAGAGAGAACAGCATGGTT
>JARRQD010000295.1:4109-8929 GCA_037382205.1 Candidatus Thiodiazotropha sp. | reverse complement strand
CTTTGATTTTCAACATTGCTTCGATTCAGGCAAATTATATAGATCCACAGGAGCGATTGTTTCTGCAATGTGTGTACGAAACCATTGAGGATGCCGGTTATACGAGTGAATCGTTGGCTAAGGAAAAAGGCTTCGGTCTTGGCGCAAACGTAGGTGTTTATGTAGGTGTCATGTACGAAGAGTACCAACTCTATGGGGTGCAAGAGACGCTAAATGGCCGACCGGTGGCGCTATCCGGCAGTCCGTCATCCATAGCCAACCGGGTCTCTTACTTTTTTGATTTTCACGGCCCTAGTCTTGCCGTGGATACCATGTGCTCTTCTTCCCTGACCGCCATTCACCTGGCCTGCCAGAGTCTGCAACAGGGTGGCTGCGATCTGGCGGTAGCCGGGGGGGTCAATCTATCCATTCACCCAAACAAGTATTTGCTTCTTGGGCAAAGCCAGATGCTGTCAAGCAAGGGGCGTTGCGAAAGCTTTGGTGCTGGTGGGGACGGTTATGTGCCCGGAGAAGGCGTTGGAGCAGTTTTGCTAAAGCCGAAACGGAAAGCCATGGAAGACGGGGATCATATCTATGGTGTGATTAGAGGAACGGCTATTAATCACGGAGGTAAAACCAATGGATACTCAGTTCCAAACCCTCACGCTCAGGCACGCGTTATTCAAAGAGCATTCGATGCTGCCAGGGTCGATCCTCGCACTGTGAGTTATATTGAAGCTCATGGCACCGGAACATCACTTGGAGACCCGATAGAGATTGCGGGGCTCAGTAAGGCCTTTCAAGCAACGAATAACGATAAGCAGTATTGCGCAATCGGTTCAGCCAAATCAAATATTGGCCATTGTGAAAGTGCGGCGGGTATTGCTGGTGTGACCAAGGTACTGTTGCAAATGCAGCATGGAGAGTTGGCGCCGTCATTACACGCAGAGACGTTAAATGCAAATATCGATTTTGAAATTACGCCGTTTGTTGTCCAACGAGAGCTGACTGAATGGAAAAGGCCGGTATTATCACTGGAAGGGGCGCCGCGGGAGTACCCGCGGATAGCCGGTGTATCCTCTTTTGGTGCGGGTGGCTCGAACGCCCATATAATTATTGAAGAACACAGAACGACCGAACAGTCGAGTCCGAAGGTAACGGTTAGTGATGCCAACCCTGCCATCATTGTCTTATCGGCAAAGAGCGAAACACAGCTGAGGCAGCAGGCAGAACGGTTGCTTAGGGCGCTGCGCCAGCATGACGTAAAGACGGAATCACTGGCAGATATTGCTTATACGCTGCAAGTGGGTAGGGAAGCGTTTGAGGTGCGGCTTGCGCTGGTGGTCGGTAGCCATTTTGCATTGCAAGAGAAACTGTTGGCTTACCTTGATGATCAAGACGGCATCGCTGACCTGTACCAGGGGAATATAGGTCTTAATCGGGAAACCTTCAGTTTGCTTACGATTGACGAAGAGTTGCAGGAAGCAATTGTAAAATGGTTGTCGCGAGGCAAATATGGGAAATTCTTACAACTATGGGTACAGGGCCTATTGTTTGATTGGCAAACGCTTTATAGCGGAAAAAGACCACAACGGATCAGCCTGCCGACATATCCATTTAGTAAGGAAAGGTATTGGTACACCAACATTGATAGTGAAATCGGTCGATCCGTAGAGGTGTCGGAACAGTCTACTGCTGATACAACAGTGAAAAACGGTGAGCTTACCACCAAGCAAAAAGTGCTTGATATACTGGGACGTTTTATTGGAGTCGAGTCGGAGGAGATAGATGGAACAAAAGCACCCTTGGACTATGGTATTGATTCTATCGTGCGAGTACAACTGCTTTCGCAGTTACAGGATCAGGTAGATCCCAGCATCAATTTGGCGGAACTACAGGAAAGCAGCTCTATACAGGAGTTGATTGACGTCGTGGAGCGCAGAAGAGGCGAGGTAAGAACTTTAAAACCATCTGTGAATACCCTCATTGACAACTCCGGTTACCAATTTTCCGAACTCATTCGGCTGAATCAAATAACAGAGGGTCGTCCGGTATTTTGGTTCCATGCCGCAATCGGTGGCGTTGAAGCTTATCAGGGAATTGCGCGAAGGAGCAGGCGCCCGTTCTATGGCATTCAGGCGAGAGGTTGGATGAACGGAAAAGCACCCTTGCAGGGATTAAATGCAATGGCTGCGTATTATGTTGAAATTATTACCGCTGTTGATCCGACTGGCCCTTATGATATAGGGGGGTATTCTTTAGGTGGAGATATCGCCTATGAGGTAGCCAGACAATTACAGGAATCGGGTAGAATTGTAGAGACAATTGTCATGCTTGATTCGCTCGATAGTGTGACTCTGAAGAAGATGACAAGCTCAACAAAATCAGATATGCTGCAAGCCGTAAATACTGCACTGAGCGCTTCTATTATACAAACACCAAAGGATGTTCCTGAAGTTTTGATTCATCAGGACGAAGTCGATGCCAGTCTAGAGGATGAACTGTTTTTAAGTCATTTGCTGGCAATCGCAAAAGAACGCGGCCTAGTTAAACCATTAGAACAAATTAAAGAACAGATATTACAAAACGTGAAGGTTCAGCAGGCATATGGGCTTGGCCAATTTTCCGTTTTACCTTTGCGTAAACCCGAGTCTGTAACCTGTTATTACTTTAAGAACAAAAACGGATTGTTTATGGGGCAGTTGTCGCGATATTTTTCCTTACCTGGAGATGGGATGCCAATGGATCATTCAGAGTATTGGTGGGAATGGCAACAACACCTTCCTAATTTCGAGATGATCGATATTGACGCATCGAACCACATGGTCATCTTATCTGAGCCGTCTGCTGCAGAAAAAGTATATCAATTCTGTGAGAATTTGTACGAGGCGATTCCTGATGACCTTGCGATATTAAATAACGAAAATGTAATTAACGAAGTTGTTCAAGATGCGCAATCGGTATAAGTAGGCGAATCGTAGTAGGAGAATTACAAAAGTTTGTTGAGTGTGGGTATAACGTATCAACGGAGTCGACTTGCTTTTAAAAACTGATAGGGAGATATCATGTTGCTTGAGGGAAATGAAAAACAAATTAAGGTTCGGCCCTATAAATCCATCCCATTAGCCGATGGCATGCCAATTGTCGGCAGTGTCAAAGAGTTATCAGGCGATATTCGGGCTTTTTTAACCAAACAATACCTAACTCACGGCCCTGTATTTCGGGTTAAGGTATTACGCCGCTCCTTTACCGTGTTGGCCGGTCCCGATGCCAATCAGTTTGCCGCACACGATGGTCGAGAGCTCTTTAGTGCTAAGGAGACTTGGCAAGAGCATGCCGAAAGCTTCGGTGCGCAGCGTTCGCTGCTTACTATGGATGGAGCCGATCATGTTCGGATGCGTAAAATACAAAAGAAGGGTTATTCGCGCGGGGCAATAGAGGTAGAAATTCCGCGAGCCGTAGAGTTGGTGCGCGAACAGGTCAGAGAGTGGCCCGTCAATAAAACCATGCCGGCTCTCTATTCGTTGCAAAGTATTATTGCGGACCAGATCGGGATGGCGGCAACCGGTGTATTACCACGTGAATATATGGATGACTTGGTCTACTTTTTTCGTGTGGTTCTCTTAACAACCCTGACAAAGCAGCGTCCACGTATTTTTCAGCTTACTCCCCGCTTCAAACGCGCCAGAAAGCGTGTGTTAGAGCTTGGTCAAGAGGTTATCGATAGGCATGCCACAGAAAAGCAGGAAGGCGAGAAAACAGATTTAATTGACGATATTCTAAAACTTGCACGGGAAGAGCCTGAGTTTTTACCACAGTCCGATGTGCTTATTTCTGTTCTTGGGCCATTTATAGCAGGTCTTGATACAGCGGCAAGCGCAACGAGTTTTATGCTCTATGCGTTATTGATGCATCCGGATTTATTGGCTCTTGCTACCGAAGAAGCTGATCGTGTTTTTTCCCAGGGAGAGCTTACCGTAGAGCGGTTGAAGGAATTTGACATAATACGTCGTGTTGTACTTGAAACCTATCGTATGTACCCCATTTCCCCAGCACTGCAGCGTACAGCAAAGAAGACGTTTGTATTTAATAATTGTGAAATTCCTGAAGGCGAAAGCATTATTCTTGCAACTACAGTGCCCCACTATCTTCCTGATATATATCCTGAGCCAGAGAAATTCGATATTGATCGCTATACTCCGGAACGTAAGGAAAATAGTAAGCCGGGCACTTTTGTTCCGTTTGGTTTAGGGGCGCATACCTGTTTGGGTGCAGGTTTCGCGGAGGTTCAAATGATACTGACCATGGCAACAATACTACATGAGGCAGAACTAGTGATGGATCCGCTGGACTATAAGCTTAAAATCGATCCAATGCCAGGCCCCAAACCAGATGACAAATTTGGTTTTCAAGTAGTGCGCCACAAGAGAATTTAATGATGTGATAAGATAGGTGTAACAGGCAATCTTGATCTGTGATTGACCGCTTTTCCTGGGGACTACCTTAGAGTACATCATTTTCGTGTATCTTCAATTCCACTAGCTTGGTTTCTTGTATTTACGTTAGAGTGATCACTCGCTTGAATAAAACTCGGTAGCTTTTTCAGTTGCTGAGTTTTGACCAAGCTTGCCCTTTTATGTGTCTCAGTTTTCTAGGTAAAGCAATCATGGCTTCAAAACCAAGATTTTCCCGGATGATGTTTGAATTGACCTGTTTATATCGACACCACGCCGTCGTGCCGGCGGTATGAGAATGCAGTGATGGTAATCCAGCCCTTTCGTCGATAGGTTCGCGTTTCTATTTTGTGTCAATTAACTTGCTTGTTATCAGAATGTTTAAAA
>JARRQD010000295.1:1982-4082 GCA_037382205.1 Candidatus Thiodiazotropha sp. | reverse complement strand
TTATTAATGAGTAAAATCAAAAAATCAATTACCGGAGTTCTATGCGCCAGTACTATGGCATGTTCTCTGTCCGTATCGGCAGAGAGTTACCAAACTGAGTTCGAATTTGTGTATTTGGATCTTGAAGAAACGAGCGCCTTGGATGCCGAAGCTAAAGTATATTTTTCACCGATCGAAACATCCAAAGGGCCTCTTGCTGAGGCAGGATTTTTATCGCGTGGCAGCTATGTGCAGGTCGGTTATGCTGATGTTACACAGGAGGTTGGAAATAAAGATGTGGATGGGGATCTCAAACTGTTTGAGCTAACATACCACATACCAAAAACAAACTTCTTTTTGGGGGCTAATTATTTCACTACTGAACTGGAGTTCAGTTCTATAGGGGCTCCGAGTGACTCCACCAAGGATGCAGTAACGCCTTATATCGGCATTTACCTTGATGACGCTTCAACTTCGGCTGTCTGGTTTGAGTATCTATCCGATTCAACCTCTTCGCCGTTCGGTGCTCCTGATACGGATATCAAGGCATACACACTACATGCTAAGAAGATTTTCGATATTAGCGGCAACGCTCTCAGCTTGGCGGGGTCTGTCACCCGAAGCAATATCGATAATAATGCCGGAACAGAATTCTCAAGATCCCTTTTTGGAATAAATGCTGATTATTACTTTAATGATAAGATAAGTCTTGGGGTTGGCCTGAGAAACAATGAGTTTTTGGATGCGACTCAAACCGGAGGAACGGTAAGTGTCAATTCACGTTTATATCTAACGAATATGTTGTCGCTCTCCGTGATTGCAGAAAAGTTCACGGCTGACGAGCCGAATGATAAGGACAGTGATATGGTAAGGGTCGCCATTTTTGTGCGTCTCTAATGGGATATCTGCTCAAGTGAGCTTGGAGTTTACTTTTAGCACTCCCTTGTTTAAGGGAGAGTAGGGCCATTGCTACTCGTTTCCGTATCTGCTACGATTTTCTATCGGCTATGTTGCTGGGTTGCAGGTAATGCTTTGAAATCCATAGCATTATTGCTTGGTAAGAAAGCAAAGTTAGCAATTGTAGCCTATTTGATGAGCATGGCGAAAAGTATGCAGTTCAAATCATAATTTGGGTGAATTGGAATGGGAATTGACGGATTACTGGAAAAAGGCTTTGTAACGACCAGCGCTGATAAGGTGATCAATTGGGCTCGGACTGGCTCATTGTGGCCTATGACATTCGGTCTCGCTTGTTGCGCGGTTGAAATGATGCATGCCGCAGCTTCTCGTTATGACATCGATAGATTTGGCTGGGGGCTCTTCAGAGCGAGTCCAAGGCAATCGGATCTGATGATAGTGGCGGGTACGCTGACCAATAAAATGGCGCCTGCATTGCGCAAGGTATACGATCAAATGCCTGAGCCTAAATGGGTTATTTCGATGGGTTCCTGTGCTAATGGAGGGGGTTATTACCACTATTCTTACTCCGCTGTACGTGGATGCGATCGCATCGTGCCAGTTGATATTTATGTGCCCGGGTGTCCACCCACTGCCGAGGCGCTGATATACGGAATGCTCCAATTGGCGGACAAAATTAAGCGTACAGATACGATCGCTCGCTAGTTTAGCGTCTAATATAAAGCGTGCAAATAGAGAAGCACTCAAGACACGAGTACAAAGCGCAGCCTGTGGGAAATGGCTCAGGTGCAACGCAACAATCATAGCGTGTGTGGCTTCCGCATGGGCGAGGTAAGCGTGTTAAACGCCAACTCATGATAGGGCTCGTCTTACTGTATGAAGCACCACACTAGCGGTAGCCCAGCAACCTGATCGTTAGGTAGTTTGGCAGGGACGCACGGATATTTTTTGACTCTCCTAGATATGGTTTCGTGCGAGAGGCGCGGAATTCTGCGAGTCATTGCGGTGTTCCCTCTGCAATGGTCTTGCCTCACGATTGCCTCCCCCTCCCCCTCGGGATACAGATCGATATCCAGTCGGTGGTCTTTATTACATCCAAATTGTGCTCCACACGACTAGGGTGTTGTCATGATTGCAGAGTCAGTGTTGCACCTCCAGCAGATAGTTGGCATTGTGAAAGAGCAGGCTAGTTGTTTGTTCGTC
>JARRQD010000295.1:0-1947 GCA_037382205.1 Candidatus Thiodiazotropha sp. | reverse complement strand
ACAAATAATCCGTGAGTGTTATGTGCTTATACATTATGAGTGCAGTGAATGAAATTTATGGATTGCCATGGATAGGAGCAGCGCAGTATCTGGCTGCACAAGAGAAATGCGGTAAGAAAAAAGGGAGGTTTGATGAAAACGATACTATTTCCCGGTCAGGGAGCGCAATTCAAAGGTATGGGGAAGGAGCTGTTCCCCCTATATCCTCAGCTGACCGAGCTGGCCTCGGATATTCTAGGCTATTCGATTGAAGAGCTCTGTTTAGAGGATCCCCATAATCAGCTCCAGTTTACTCAATACACACAACCGGCCTTATTTGTTGTAAATGCTTTAGGATACTACCGGATGCGGGATGAGAAGGAGTTGGACGCTAATATTGATTTCTTTGTGGGCCATAGTTTAGGTGAGTACAATGCGCTTCTGGCCGCAGGTGTTTTTGATTTTAAGACAGGAGTCAGGCTGGTTCAAAAACGCGGTGCCTTGATGGGGGCTGCTGGTGGAGGTGGCATGGCAGCGGTGCTCGGCGTGAAGGCGGATGAGGTCAGGAAAATACTGAAGGAGCATCAATTTGATGCGATCGATCTGGCTAACTTCAATACCCCTACTCAGTTGGTGATTGCCGGTCCGACAAAGTCAATAGAAAAGGCCATAGGCGTTTTCTCCAGCAAAGATATTCCATGCGTTGTTTTAAATGTCAGTGCACCGTTTCATTCACGGTATATGATCGAAGTGCAACAGGAGTTCTCCGCATTTTTGCATGAGTTCGAATTCAACCTGTCAAAGGATAAGACAATTCCTGTGATTGCCAATGCAACTGCCCGGCCCTACATAACCGATCGGGTGGCCGAAACTCTAAGTCGTCAGATAGCGAGTTCAGTACTTTGGACAGAGACCATTCAATATCTAATGGGACAAGGCGAAATGGAATATGTGGAGATAGGGAGTGGCATCTTGAGTAAAATGGTCGATGAGATAGAAAGAACGGAAATGCCATTGAAATTGCAACAAGAGCCTGTTGTGGAAACGGTAAATCAAACTTTAGCTACGAAAAGCAGTGAGGCTAATGGTGCTGTGGGCAGTGTCGAACCGTATTCCGGTGCGCAGGTGATACCCAGACAGATTAAGGTGGGTGTAAGTTCACGTGGTGCCAGCAAAGAAGCCGATATCCATATTCCAAGAACATTTACATCCGCTGGCACTCTGGGGAGTCATGTGTTTCGAAGGCGGTATGGCGTGAAATATGCGTACTTAGCTGGAGCGATGTATATGGGTATTTCGTCTCAGGAACTCGTGATTCGAATGGCAAAGGCTGGTCTGATGGGAGTATTCGGTTCTATGGGGCTTTCGTTATCGGAGATCGAGCATAATATTCTGTCTATACAAGAACGACTGGATGATGCCGAAGCCTACGGAATGAGTCTGGTATCGGGTTTTACTAGTTCGCCTCTCGAGATGGATACAGTGAAACTCTATTTGAAACACAAGGTACGAAATATTGAGGCTTCAGCATTTTTGCGTATCACGCCCGCAATAGCACTGTTTCGGTTGGCGGGCTTGGAAAGAGGCCCGGAGAATAAAGTAATATGCAGGAACAAAATCATTGCAAAAGTTTCACGGCCTGAGATAGCCGAGCTCTTTATGCAGCCGGTGCCTGATTCCGTGGTGCAGAAGCTATTAGACGAAGGCAAGATCACTTCCGAGCAAGCAGATGCCGCCAAACATGTTCCGGTGAGCCATGACATTTGTGTTGAAGCAGACTCTGGCGGTCGTACTGACGGAGGAATTCCTACGGTTCTGTTACCAGCCATGTTACGACTGAAGGAGAGGAAGGAAAGGGAATATGCTTACGATGAACCAATCTGCCTGGGTCTTGCCGGTGGAATCGGCACCCCAGAAGCCGCTGCGATGGCATTTATGATGGGGGGGATTTTATTCTCACGGGCTCGA
>JARRQD010000294.1:0-4844 GCA_037382205.1 Candidatus Thiodiazotropha sp. | reverse complement strand
CCGCGGATCAACTGAAAGGCCTGGCCGATGAACTCGATCTCACGGATACCACCTGGGCCCAACTTGATATTCGCCTCCATGCCCTTCTTGTGCAGTTCGCTGCTGATCATCTGCTTCATATCACGCAACGATTCGATAGCACCGAAATCGAGATAGCGGCGATAGACAAAAGGCCGCAGCATGGCCATCAGCTCATCACCCGCGGTCTGCTCGCCAGCCACCACCCGCGCCTTGATCATGGCATAGCGCTCCCACTCCCGGGCCTGGGAGCCATAGTAGCTCTCCATGGCACTGAAGTTCATAGCCAGAGGACCCACGCTGCCGAAGGGACGCAGACGGGTATCGACGCGAAAGACGAAGCCCTCTGCCGTATGGTTGTCCAACACCTGCACCAGGCGCTGACAGAGGCGAATGAAGAACTGCTCATTGGTGGGATGGCGGGGACCGTCTGTGTGACCAGTCTCCGGGTAGGCGAAAATCAGATCGATATCAGAGGAGAGGTTGAGTTCGCGAGCGCCCAGCTTGCCCATGCCCAACACCACCAGTGGCTGCGCCTGGCCCGACGCGTTGCGTGGCGTACCCATCTCCCCGGCGGTCCAGGCATAGAGCCGCTCCAGCGACTGCCCAATACAGGCGTCAGCCAGCGCAGAGAGATCCTCCAAGGTCTCATCGAGAGGGACCAGGCGCGCGATGTCGCGCCAAATGATGCGCACCATCTCGCGGCGGCGGAATTGCCGCAGAACCCGCATGAGGCCCGCTTCATCTTTCGTCTCGGCCAAGGCGCGGTCCAGTTTGACGGCATAGGCCCCCGCCGGGTAGCTACTCTCCAGATCACCCGATTGCCAAAGGCTGGGCAACAGATCGATCTGGCGCCGGGCGGACTGGGCCACATAGTCGCTGGCCTCCCATACCTTCAACAGCGTTTCGTTGAAACGCGGCTCCGCGGGCGGGGTGAGTTCGGCCTTGGCCAGGGTTTCACACCATTCTCGCCATTGCCTCTCGGCTTCTTGCTGTGGGTACTCGGACATGCCTGAAAACCTTTCGTTATTTTTTTCGCCAACGCCCCGAACCGAGCACTCCTTCGCCGCTCCAGGAAATGGAATGAACCACCGGCGAGTCGATATCAAACGTCAGTTTAACAGCAAATGTTTTCCCGATGATGCTGTGGCGCCAATCGTATAGCTTAGGTTACCGACAGAAGCCCCCTGGGAATACGAGGAAAACAGCACCCCCCTTGGGATTGTCGGGTGATCTATGGCTTGGTTAGTACATCTCCGCCGGGTGGGGGCTATGGCGATCCGGTAATTTACCGAGCCACCCGATACCTGCAGCGCCGTATCTCTCTTTCCATTCACAGCGCAGGACAGCTGAATACGGCAGATTGGACTTTCAGCTCAGTAACTGTAAGCGCCTGCATCGTAGTCGACACCCTGTGGCCGTATAGTCCCCGCAAGATCCTGCAGGCTAATCCCCAGATCATTGGCCAGGTCGGTCGCCAGGGGTTGCCCTGACATAAAGCCGGATGGAACAGTGTCTATCAGAGACGACCCCGCCCGTAAACGATAGTCGCCGACGGTTTCATCAACGAACGCGGCATCGATACCCTCGGCGCTGATTTGCGACAGACCCTGCGCGGTTTGAAAGGCAGTCAGTCCGCGATGCACCTTCGGTGTACTGCCGCCACTGGCGCCCCCCATCGCATCAGTGTAAAAGTTGTAATCCAGCGTATTGATTACCGATGAAATGGACATGGCCGCCGATTTTGCTCGCAGCAAAGTTGGCCCCGCCGGTATCCCAGGAGCGATTGTTGAGAAAGTAGACGATGTTTTGCTGCACGCCTTCGTGATTGACATAGAAGTTCTTCGCATTGCCGCCGCTGTTTCCGTAGGCTACCCGTCGCAGATCCCAGCAGTCGGATTCACTCACCACCACACGATTGGAGTCCTTGATGTCGACACAGTTCTCTCCCTCGCTGTGGGCGACCAGACGCCCGACATAGACAGTGAATGCGAGCACATCGGCTCTCTTTTGTCTCGCCTAGCGATCAAAAAAATAGCTAAGCCGAAAGTCATCAAATTCCATGTACAAGCGCCGGGCTGTTACAGGCACAGCCAAAGCAACGCTTTCTGATGTTTACTGTCGGGAGATGGGACAGCGGATGCTGTTGCCAGCAGCAACAGACCACAACCGATATTCACCTGCCGAAAGGGCGCAGGCGCAGAGAAATTATCGGGAGTTGGGATAGGTTTCTGGTGAGGGGCGCCGGCAGAGATTGGGACTACGCTCACCTCGAAGACTAGCATCACAAAATTGTGGGGGCAAGAGAACCACCCTTGAATACTCGCGATGCTTGTTCACCAACCCGTTAGTAAATCATCAAGAAAACACCGCGCCGTCGCAACCCCATCGATACTCGTTTCAATGGAGCGACGACGCGTTTGCATATCTGTGACATCGACTCCCGCGCCTTGTCAACTCGTAGCTGACGCGATTTGTCGATCAGTCACAACCATCGTCCTCGGTCTCATAATCGCCTGTTTCCGGATCGGTCTTCGGCGCACCATCCTCATTGGTGACCACAATGCCTGTGAACATCATGGACTGAATACGCGAGAAATGGCTGTCCATGGCGGCTGCGACCTGACGATCTGTCAGGCCATCGTAGATCATGACGTGCCCGGCCCGCTCCCAACGCAGATCCGCTTGCGTTGGCTGCATGAGCCGTCGTTGCTGCCAGTCTTCACCGGCTCCGTCGCCCAGGGCGCTTTGCGCCAGGTTGGCGAACAACAGCAGGGTGAGACATCCGAACAGGTAGTGATATCGTCTATTCATGGTCGTTCTCCTTTCACGGTAATGCATCTTTTCCGCTATTGGTGTTGTCTGAAGCAACTACTCTCAGGCTTTATCTTTCATCCATTTCATGTCCATGGCTGTGGCCTTTCGCGCTCCATTTTGGTGACATATTTTCGCTCCACACATTGTCCTGGAGCATTGAAATAGGTGCGGCACTTCCCTGTGCCAATATCGCCAACCAAGAGGTTCTAGAATGTCTCCAGGCAGACATTGTCGATTTGAAGCTGACTGCTTCTCCCCACCGCAAAACGCGAGATACCGCGATCAGGCAGGTTGGGATAGGCCGGATCTGCTTCCAGCGTCAGCGTACCTTCCACCCAATCACTACCACCAGCGTGAGGGTGCTGGGTGACACTGATGTTGACCAGGCCGCCATAAACCTTCTGCCCCAGCTTCTTTCCATTCATCTTATACAGGGTGCCGCGCCAGGCTTTTATCTCGTTGTTGATGCCAAGATTGACCACCCGGTTATTATCAGTCCCCTTGTTTTCGGCATAGTCGAGTGTGACCCGCTTGATCCGCTGCTCGGGTACCACCTGAACCAGTATTTGCCTGAACGAAAGGACCGGTGGCTCACCGATAATGCCACTATTTATCACACTGGCCTGACCACCGGGGACCTGTTCCCCAGCTTCGTTGTAGTATTCGTAAAATGTGATCAAGGCCTTGTCGAACTGTTTTTGATCACCAGGAGCGAAGGTTTTGTCTTCGACTTTATCGAAGGGGTAGCACACTGTTGCCGCCTGCACAGTAGCGCCGCAAAATACCAGCGCATATGCGGCAAACAGTTGTCCGGCATGGTGCTTTTTAGTCACAAGGTGTTTTAGTTTCATTGATCCTCTCCTTGAGTATTCCTGTCCATGGGTGCGAGATGCCGCTTGTTTGACAGGAGTAAAACACGCGGCACTGGTTGAATATCCAACCTGAGAGACAAAAGTCTTACCTAGCCAACAACGGCTATTTGAATGCGGTTCTCAGGGTTTTCATGCCGCTTATTTCTTCCGCGCTGAACTCTTTTGAAGCAAGAATTTCACGATCCTCTTCCGTCGCCATCAACGCATGTATTGGCTTATCCAGAGCTTGACGGTAGAAGCGTATCGCCATCTGGTCCCGACGCTCATCCACCCGGGTGTTCGAAGCAATCTCTTTATACTGGATAATAAAAGGAGCGCTGAACGAGTTTGGCGTGTGCCACTTCCAAGGACGCCCATCATCCAGCTCAATCTTACTGATCTCCGTTATCGTGTCTTCGCGGCTGACGAAGACCTCATTCAGGTTATCCTCAACGAATCGTTGCAAGTCATCTTTGTTCGGTTGTGGAATGCCCTCGTAGCTGTTGTAAGTGGTCAGAAATCTGACGTATTTATACTGATCACTCACCTTTTGGTAACGCGCCAGTCCACCTACCAGCACCATGGCATCAGGCGCCCCGTCGACCTTCGCTTGTCGTTTGATGACCACACCGCGATCCCAGTACCTGACCAGATCCCTTGGATGGAGGTAGGACTCGCCATGTTTACCCTCCACCACCTCAACACCGATCAGACCTTTGCGGTTCTTTGGTGTAGCATCTCGTATGACCTGATCATCACTGGGAAACGCGGAGGCATTTCCGTCATCTGTATTCGCATCGATCTCTCCACAGCCGGATATCAGTACCGACATCAGCAAGACCGTTAATATTGAAATGGTTCTCTTGTTCATTGCTCAGCCTATAGAAAAGTTGGTAAAGGTCAGCGTATATCGGCTTAAGTCAGCCGACTGCGCTGCTAACCGCATTGATCACAGTAAGGGATAACGGACACTGGTATCGGGTGTCCTTAAGGGGTATCGCTGAGAGGACGGATTCAGCCCACTACGAGCAAGATCCATTACTCAAGACGAGTGATGTCCAGTCGAAGGTGATCAACGGGGAGTCATGCTATGGGACTGTAAGTTTAGGCGTCCGGGACGGTGGGATGGGGCCCGAACATACTGATATTCTTGACGCT
>JARRQD010000293.1:0-9950 GCA_037382205.1 Candidatus Thiodiazotropha sp. | reverse complement strand
TAGGCAAACTTCTTTGAAATCTTTCAATCCTCCACCAGACATACCGCCCCCTAATAAGGCGACAGCCACTTTCAGAGCAACATCTCCAACCTTCCTGGCTGTTGAGTAACGCTCACCCCACAGTCGGGCAAAACAGACTGTGTCAGCTTGGGTCTGCTGTGCGATTGTCTGGACATTCTCATAGTCAGGTAGATAGTCTGACAGACGATTCATGCTGATATAGTCATTTAGGCGTTCAAACTCATTTCTGGTAGCCTTTTCGATGGCTTTGCTTTTCTTTATTCTAGGATATTCATAGACGGGTCTCATTGAGTCCATGCGCCATTTGTCAGAACCGATCCCTTTCTTTTTGGCGCTATAATCATATACCCAATAATCATCGGGGCCACGCCAATAATACCCGATACCAGCCGGTTCAGCGTAGACAACCTGGTAGCCTTTATTTTTAAATGCTGATTTCAACCTTGGCAGGGAATCCTCCAGCAGCAGTTTGCTGGAAGAGAGACTGAGTATAGGATCTTTACCCCCCATCCTTGGTCGCATTACTTGCGCCTCTCCGACGATGGCGATTTTATTTATCGGGTTTTTTTCGATTAGCAGACCGGAAGCTTTATAACTGGTTTTTGGTTGTTGACTGGCGCAACCAAATAGATTGATCATGAGAAGCAGGGCAGAAATAAGTATGCCCACATTCCATTTCTGAAAGCTTGATATTGCCACAATCCTTCCTCAGTTCCATTGGTAACAATGCAATGCATAGTGCCACTAGATTTCAAATCTATCAACCGATAGAGGGTTTTTTAGGAAACAAAGTCGTACCACCTCACCCATGCATACGCCTGCAAAGGTTATGTAGATCCGACTTGGCGATTCTTCCGTGCTTGGCACAATCTAGAGGTAGACTTTGATCCGGAAAAGTTGGATTTCTTAATGCGGATGGAGTGAATAGTTTTCTTGAATCAATAACTCAATACAGGGTTGTAGTGGTTACACTCGAACTGTGTTTCCCGGATTCCGCTTCGCTCCATTCAGGCAACGGGCTTTAGAGATTAAAAACTTTAAAAACAGCACATTTTGATTATGCGAGACCCTTTCTCTAGATTCCGGGAACCACCAGAATGACGCACCTGGTTTTGTGACTTACTCGAGAAAAATGGAGTAGGGATGTTTAACGAATCCTAAACAAGTTCATCACTTGATGCGATCGAGAATACCCTCGAGTATGGGACACCCCAACAATTTTACTATCAAGAAAAGTCCTGCCCAATAGGGCGAGACGTAGTACCAGAATTGTTAGAAATCTACCTTGAGTAAATAGCTTCTGATACTTTTTAAATAGCAAGATTTTTTGGGGTGTCCTTGAACTTTCTCGCATAACCCCAATTCAACCTAGAAAAAGCTGTTGACTGCTCTTTCTAGGTTCAAGGGTTAGGATTAGTATCTGGAGGGTGTATCTATATCTTTATACTTATCAGCCAACAGATACCAAAACTCGCCCTTCTGCTTATCCATATACAGGCCATGCAATCCCGAATGGTAGGCATGCCCTAAAAATCTGAGGGCACCATAACAGCGCTCTTTTGCAGCCATATGGATTAAATGCAATCCGGCCTCAATATCTCTCTCAATCACCTTTCCTTCAACAAGCTGCAAGCCGGCATTCCAAATTGATTCAACGTGCCCCCTAAGCGCCGCCTTCATATACCAGTAAAAAGAATCCTCGATCTTGTCTTCTCCAAGAAAGCCCGTTGACAGAACAGAGGCAAGCTCATATTGAGCCAAAGTGTCGCCAGCTTCGGCATTTCTTTGTAGCGTACTCATTTCTATGTTTCCTTGATGATAATCTTCCACGACCTAAATATTCCGATTCAATCACACAAATACACAGTAGAAACCCAGAGAGGAAATGAAAGATTTCTGGATGCCGCCAGGCAAAGGGGAGCCAATGTGGCGAATGAAGGTTTGTCTTTGATGCTTCATCCGTGACTGTGCCTCTACTAAGTCCTATTTTTAAAAAAACTTGATATTCATCACATAATTACCAGCGACAAAAAAACAAGGCAAGTCCATTAATTCCTAACAGACAGTATCGATGCTGACTGTTCAAATCGTCGAATCTTCGAGGGTATGCGAAGGCACTTAGGGGCGACCCTGGAGTCAACCCTCTGATTTCCTGTCATATAAATAAAGGGGTTCATAGCCTTTTACTGCCTCAATTGGGAGAAAAGCGGCTGCGCGCCGGGCTGGGTAGTAACCCGATGCTAGTACCACCAATACCGACAAGGAATTGATGGGACACTCCAACATTTTTACTATCCAGAAAATGTCCTGTCCAATAGGGTGAGACGTAGTACCAGAATTGTTGAAAATCGTCCTTGATCAAATAGCTTCTGATACTTTTCAAATTGTAAGATTTTTTGGGGTATCCTTTAACTAATAGAACTTTTGTTGAACTTTGCTTTGTCTGAATTTGGTGAGGCCCGCGCAGCAGGTAGCAGTTCCGGCGTTGGCGGGAATCCCACTTTGGCCTGTAAGTGATGAAGGATCTTTTCGATGACCGCCTGATCCTCGATACTGGCAATTAGCTTGGCTTCACATGTGCACTTCTCGCAGGTAGATACCTCAATGTTGAACACACGCTTCAAGCGTTGCGCCCATCTCATGGCCCGGTGGCGCAATTGCGGAGTATTACTATCACTCTCATGAGGCTTAGAACCTTTGCCACGTTTGGCCGGCGTCACATCTACTCGGTGTTTGCTGTTGGCGCGAATACGCCGTGCGTGGTGCCATCTCTGCAGGGTGTTTTGAGCTGAATCGCTCCTGCGTACCCATGCGCCCGCGACACTCGTGAATCCATTCACGTCGTAACGGATATTCCCCGAGGGCATCATTGGCAGGCGCTTCTCTGATACCGCCGGTCTTGAAATATTTCGGCATAGCCGCTCCAGCTTCTGCCGGTCCCAGGCTTGTGCCGCTACTCCGGCATGTATGCTGACAAAATCGTCAGGAACGATTTTGAAAAGCTTCAGCTGGCCCGAAGGGCTGGAGGCCCGGAGTAAAGCGGATTCTTTCGCCACCTAGGCAGCGCGGTTATCGTCTTCCCGGGCTGAGACTGTCTGCAGCGTGAATACCTTGCGCCCTTGCTGAGGACCCATGGCGATACGGTAGCTGACCAAACACCCCAATACCTGTTGCATCGGCTCTTCGTCAGCCTCCTCCAGATTCAGGTAACTGTTCTCTTCATCTCTTTCGAGAATACCCTGGCGTTTCAAAAAACCGGCAACCAGATGGCTGATACCACTTTGGACCGCTTGATGCACAACGCGCATCGTCTACAACCTAACGGAGAATCGATGCGCAAAATCGGTGCACAGTTGACCAATGATGAATACTTAAGTTAAAAACGCTTCTCCGTGATGCGTTGTGAGATTAGGTGTTCACATTCACCCAGAATAGGTGTTCAGCTTCTCCAGAATAAGCAATTTGTGCTAGATTTGAATGGATAGCTCCAGATTTATCTTCGCTGATGTCCCGCCCGGCCCTATCAGTCAGCTCAAGATAATCTGGCAGGCTGAAGTTTAAACCTGAGGCATTTTCATGATGTTCGCCTCCAATAAACGGTATTAAGCGATGTGGCCCCGTGTTTGATACTTCTTCACAATCCCCAGTTTGCTCAAGCTTTTGTTTATAATTCCGAATGCAATCTTGGATGGAGGTAAAATCGGACGTCTCTGGTCTATCGGCGAGTTTTGCCCGAATCGGATTAAGATCGACGTAGCTCATACAGGTCAGTATGGCTGCGTCATCAAGCAAAGCCCGGCCTTTGAACCTCCCCTCACAAGATTACCCGAACACCCATCCTAACAGACCGTATCACTCGGAGTAATAAGTTTCTTAGAGTGGGTGTCCAGGTTAGTACCGGTTAGTAAGGTTAGTAAGGTTAGTAATAGTTAGAGTCTAGTTTCTTACAATGAGAATGAAGCATCCGAGGTAGAGGTTAATTCCTGACTATTGAAATTGATAGTAATCAGGTATCAGCACCGATTGATCCCTTGGGAGATGTGAGTTGAGGGATTTGACGCAGTTACATCATGTTGGAATGAATAACCAACGTATTCAACAGCACACATTGGTCTCTGATGGTGAAGGTTATGCGGAACGCCTATGATTTAAGTGAGTCAGTGGACAATAGGCTCTACTACTATGCCAAATCTTTTCAGAACGGTAGCTGGAATCTGAGTGGTAGCGCTTACATCTCAAATGTGGCATACAATCATTACGTGAATCCCTCTTATCACCCTGCTAGGCCGATTAGTTTTACTGGTGAAAATGGCGATAATTGGATTGCTCTTAATCAGGAAAATGGCAGGTCTGACAATGTATTCTCTTATCGATACAGGCACACTGAAGGTTGGCAGGATATACGGCCGCTCGGTAACGAGCTCTCTTGCCGATTTTTCTGGGCGCACTGACTATCTTTGTATTTCTGCTTCATCTTGATCGCCTCTAGCAATCAGATTACCGCCTGATACGCAACACTTTTGTAGACTATTGAGTGGTAAGTGTCGATATTTTTTACATATATTGAGTATGATTTAAGTGTGAAAAACTATATTAAGTACTTATAACTATTTTAATGCATAAACTGGGAGTCTGGTTTTAACTAAACTTAGTTAATAAATATAACAATTGTGTTGCTTGTTGGATTAAATCTTTATCTGTCGAATAAATTGACAGCCCAATAACTAGAATCCTAGAAAAATAATGATGGGTTGATTCTCGGTTTTAAAGGTTTGGCACGGAGCAATAATTGCTGATTAGTCCGTTGCCAGAATAATTGTGGGACGATATCTGAAAATATCATGTATAAGTTATCGTGTTCCTGAATATTCATAGTTTTTTCGCGCCTCTCCAATTCGAAAAACTTCTATAAAGAGAACGGCTTGCTTGATAATACTTAATGCCTATACAGCGGTTTGATGGTCTCGTCGACTAATCTCATTAGCTGAATAACCATTATATGAATAAGTAGCAAATGCCGCATCGTAACCAATAGGTTAATAAAAGAATCTATTCAGGCACAAACCCATTGTCTATCACTGAAAACTAATATCAATCAAGGAATTGATATTGGCACCATGTATGCAGCCAATAATTTACTTAGATTGACTTAAATTTGGAAACTTGCAGTGTCAATAAGTGAAAATATATTTCAGTATACATTACCAAGCTATCAAGTGAGGTGTAGATATGTCAAACCATCCATATGCGTGTTGTTTCAATACTGTTTCTAGATTCACCAATAGTATCAAGAGCATCTTGAATTATTATATGGTACGTATAGATCAGGCGCCTTTATGTATATTTATATTTCAATATGTTGTACGTTTACCGAGATTCAAACGTATCCAGCTTGTAGTCTTCAGCGGTATCCTTGCTGTATTTTACGGGTGTGGTGGCGGAGGTGGTGGTAATGATGATAATGACGAGAGTTTTGTAAATATTCCGCCAACGGCATCATTGTCAGCATCTCATACTAGCGGAAACGCGCCGCTGAAAGTTAGTTTTGATGCCAGTGAGTCGTCTGATACTGATGGTACTATTGTCAACTACCATTGGAACTTTGGTGACGGTACCAGTAAAATAGATATGATTTGTTCAAAAACCTATAACTCTGCGGGTACCTATTCAGTTACTTTAACTGTGACGGATGATCGAAGTGCTAAGGATTCCACTACGCAATTAATTACCGTCACGGAAGAAGAAAAGAACAATCCGCCCACAGCCTCTTTTACAGCTTCACCAACCAATGGTATAGCTCCACTCACAGTTAGTTTTGACGCAAGCGCTTCGTCAGATAGTGACGGTCACATAGTTAGTTACGATTGGCACTTTGGTGACAACACCACTGGTACAGGACAGAATACCACCAAAACCTATCCAATAGCAGGTACTTATACAATCACTTTAACGTTGACCGACGATGACAACACCACAGCAAGTACATCTAAACAGATCGTCGTTGAGGACCTTGAAACCAACGTAAATACATCAAACGTTGAAAGTATTTTTGCGGCAGTATTACAATCAAAGAGATTTTTAAACATAGCAACCGCAATACCATACCAAGTCGCATTAAACTATATAGATACATGGCCAATCGGCCATACCAATACATTTCACTTTCAGGATTTATCTATTAGCAGTTTAGAGCTTGATGGCTATGTAGATATGACACTCTTGAATACGTCATATAACTTCGATGCTACTCCACCTTATTTTATAATTTTTGATTTTTATCTTATTGATTTTTCGATAAGTGAAAACGAATATACTGTTTATGGAAACGGTGATATTAATATGCATCTCTCCAATGCTGGCTACGGAGTTCAAGTAGCATCCTTGTCTGGTGAGCACATTGTTCTAGACTCATCTTCAGAGTTAGATTCATTAACTGACTATCTTTACGTATTAAGCTTCTACACGAATGACGATTTCGAGTATGAGTTATCAGGAGATCTAGAGAGCACAAAGTTTAGTGATGTATTTTCTTTTACAAGCGCTGATACTCCTTTTACTGGTAACAGCAATGTCTCTTTCGGTAACCCGACCGCTGGCTTACTACACATTACTGCTCTCAGAGATGCCTCTCAAGCCTACATCATTCCTCAACCTGATGGTGTCAACGTGCAAATCGATATCGACTTAAATGGCGATAGTATGGCCGACACTACAGTAATGTCTACTTGGTCTGAAATATTTGAGATAATGGCCAACTAGATATTAATAGGACATCAAGTGCACCGAGCTAAATCGGCAAGAGATTGGAGGTGAAAGCCCTTTATCCGGAAAGACGTAGTGAACAAGAGTACGAAAAACAGTCACCGTTTAGTTGTTGTTGTGAAAGCACTACCATTTGAAATTACCATCTGATTTTGAATGGCTTTAGACTATCCTAAACGATGACTGTCTCGATATCTGCCTTATCTCGAATCACCCGACCTGGAGAGATAGACTGCATACTCGACCAACTCATGAAACAGGAGTGGGAGGTCTATACCAAGCACTGCTTGAACTAAACCAAGCGTATCCTCGACTACTTGGCATGCAACACCCACCGCATTGCCATCACCAGCGCCCGCGAGCTAAGCAAGCCGAGCTAAGCAACGCAAAATCTAAGCAAGACATATATAGACACCCCACCCAAGTCAACTATTATTTGAACGTAATCATTCCCTCATACCCAGCGGATATACACCGCTGTTTTACCGTTTTGGGATAGCTCCTTTTAAACCTTCAATGTCAGAATTTGTTAAACTGTTACCACTACTCAGCTCGCCTGATAGGGTTTACCCGTTGCCAGTACCGCCCATGCAGTCCTTGCCAGCTTTTTGGCCAGTGCAACAATCACCATGCAGGGATGTGCACGACTGCTCAATGCCTTGAGCCACAGACTAAGCTTGTCGGTCTTGGACCCACACCATTTCAAGACCGTTCGCGCACCATGGATCAACATCTTTCTCAAGGTTTGGTCACCTCGTTTACTGATCCCCAGCATGCGACTCATCTCACCACTCCCATGCTGACGAGGGGTTAACCCTATCCAGGCCGCCATCTGCCGGCTATTCTTGAAATAGAGCGCATCGCCGACTAAGGCCAGCAATATGGCTGCGATCACCGGACCGATTCCAGGGAAGGTTTGTAATCGATGATAATCTTTATTACCCTCAAGCAACGTAAACATTTCTGTCTCAATCTCATTGATCTGATTGCGTGACCAATAAGCTCTCGATAGAGGCGATGAATAAACCCTCTGCAGACCGTGGTCAAGCCATTCTCAGCATCTTCGAGAACCTGTGGCACCTGAGCACGCAGATAACGTAAGCCTTTGGGTACTACGATGCCATATTCAGCCAGTAGTCCCCGTAATTGGTTTCCGGTCGCGCTACGATGCTTTATCATCCGCTCACGAATTCGTAGCAGTGACTGAAGATCCTGCTGCTCTAGCGACTTTACTGGAACAAAGCTAGCTTTTGGTCTGAGTGAGGCTTCAGCTATGGCTTGCATCATTGTCGTCGTTCTGGTTGCCGACAACAAAGGGTTTGACCTGGTAAGGCGGTATCAGTTTGACCGTGTGCCCAAGTGCTTGATTGGCACGCCCCCAAGGATGCGATGTATAACAGGCTTCTATAACGACGGTTGTTGGTTCAAATTGCCTCAAAGTTTGTAGCAGTTTCTTGCGTGATACTTTCTTGTTGAAAGCAATTTTTTGATCGTCTTCCATGACACAGATAAGTAGTGATATCATGCCAAAGCCAAGGAACGCTTGACGCCACCCCCTACTATCACTGTATTTCACGATGTGTCAGACGAGCTTTTCTCTGTGGGGAAGATGCTTTTACGGGTAAAAGTTTTGAACATCGCCGTGAATGGATACGCGACAAACTTTTCGAATTAGAAGACATTTTCTTAATAGATTTGACCGGCTACGCCATCATGTCAAATCTTCTTCATTTCCTATTGTACATTGATCAAAGGCGCGCAACACAATGGGAGCCACATGAGGTAGTTGATCGTTGGCATCGGTTGTTCAGCGGCTCATTGCTCTCTCAGCGCTTTGCAGCAGGTGAAAAACTCTCTCGCGTAGAACGGCAAGACCTAGATGAACAGATAGAGCGTTGGCGGGAACGCTTGATGTCAATCAGTTGGTTCATGCGCTGCCTGAATGAACCGATTGCACGGCAAGCCAACAAAGAGTATGAATGTACCGGCCGCTTCTGGGAAGGGTGATATAAATCACATGCCTTACTGGACGATGAAGCGCTAATTGCCTGCCTAGCCGATATTGACCTCAATCCCATCAGAGCATGGATGGCACAGACGCCAGAGGAATCTGACTACACATCGATCCAAGATCGCATACAACAGCTGAAGACGTCTTCTAAAGCATCGAGCCCGCAATTAGATCAACCGACGCACCTGACACCGTTTATCGGAAACCACAGGGAAGATATGCCTAAAGGCTTAGCCTTTGATTTCAAGGATTATCTGCAACTGATTGATTGGACGGGCCGAGCGATCCTGGAGAACAAGCGAGGCCATATCCCGAGTGACTGCCCGCCCATTCTTCAGCGATTGGAAATCGATGCAAAACAGTGGCTCTATTTGACACAACATTTCGAGAGTAAGTTTAAGGGGCTAGTAGGTACTGTCAATTCCCTCAAAAAAGCCTGTAAGAAATTAGGATACCATAGAACACCCAATCTGACGGCTTGCCAGCAGTTATTGATGTAGCTGGCTACTTTTATTCGCTTTCTCTTCCTCTTCTCAAATAGATCGGGATTGACCGAGGGTCAGCAGTGTCAACGCATCGGTCTCTAACGTGAATCATCTCAATTTCTCTGTGTTTTCAATCAAAATCGAATCAAATAATCGGCAAAACGGCTTGATTGTTGTCGCGGGATAATTTTTGTTGCCGGATAAACGGGGTACCACATGATTTTTACGATGGATGTCTTGTTTAGAAAGGCGCTACGATGTTGGCAACGATGCAAAAACTGGGAGTTGTTCCTTCCTTTAGTCGACCATTGGTGAGCAACGACAACGCCTATTCAGAAGCAGTATTCAAGACCCTGAAGTATGTCCCAAGCTATTCGAATAAGCCTTTTGAAAATATAGAGAAATCGAGACAATGGGTCATGCAGTTTGTGCAATGGTATAACCATTCGCACCGACATAGCAGTCTGAAATTTGTGACGCCGGCACAAAGGCATGATGGTTGCGATAGAGAAATTTTGGCGCACAGAAAAAGGGTTTATAAAGCAGCTAAAGGAGCCTGTAAATAATTTTGTGTAACTGCTCTTGCTTAAACGAAGTCCTCCAAGCGATCTTCGAACTCAATCATAAAACGGTTCAATGCTGATTTCCAATTCCTGATTGGCATAGTCCAT
>JARRQD010000292.1:0-4859 GCA_037382205.1 Candidatus Thiodiazotropha sp. | reverse complement strand
ACCGATCGCCTGATTGAGATAAGACGCAGTGCGCTGATCCATCTCGTCTGGGACAATCCAGATAAGCCCTAGACAACCTCAAGCTGTAACCAAACAAGCGACACCATGGCCTGATCACATCAGGCCATTTGTTTATGGTGCACCGCAAATTCCATGCTCAGCAAGCTGACTGAACGGGTCAACTGATTTTTTTAGGTTCCCTATCTTAACCCGATTGGATTGGCTGATGACCAATCTGCAAATTTGCCAATCTAAACGGTTTTAAAAGGTTACCTGATTAGGTCTGATGTTCAGCTATTAAGCTACGGGTTGTCAGGCACTGAATCTTAGAAGAACAGGGAGATGCCGATATTGGACATCTGTACAAGATCAATTATTGGGCACTCTTCTTATCCTGATGTAACCATTACACTGGATGATCTGATTGAACAGGCGGATCACGCCCTCTATCTTGGTAAAGCCTATGGCAAAAACCAATATGTAATCTCAAACCAGACTTGAAGAACGGCCTATGTTACCGGAGTTGAAGACAAGCTCGTGAGCCTGAAGACAACAAACCCGGTCATGCCGGGTTTGTTGTAACCAACTGAAATTTGGTAGCAAGGGGCAGATTCGAACTGCCGACCCCAGCATTATGAGTGCTGTGCTCTAACCAACTGAGCTACCTTGCCAGATTCACTTGAAGGGCGTGAAATATACTGATGCTACAGCCAACTGTCAACATCAGACATTGAAACGGAAGTGGATCACATCCCCATCGTTAACCACATACTCCTTACCTTCAGAGCGTAATTTTCCTGCCTCCCGGGCGCCCTGCTCGCCTTTACAGGCGATGAAATCATCATAACCAATCACCTCGGCACGGATAAATCCTCGCTCAAAATCGGTGTGGATAACCCCTGCAGCCTGGGGGGCTGTGGCTTGCGCCGGGATTGTCCAGGCCCGAACCTCTTTCTCACCGGCGGTGAAATAGGTCTCCAGACCCAACAGTTGATAACCGGCCCGCACAACTCGGTTCAACCCAGGCTCCTCCAGCCCCATATCGGCCAGAAATTCACCCCGCTCCGCTTCATCCAGCTCAACGATCTCAGCCTCAATGGCCGCACAAACTGGCACCACTTCCGCCCCCTCTTCGGCGGCCAGGGACTGAAGGGTCTGCAGATGAGCGTTGTCTGTAAACCCCTCCTCATCCACATTGGCGATATAGAGCACAGGTTTGATGGTCAGTAGAAACAGATCCCGCAATTCAATCAGCTGCTCTTCCTCCAACACCATACTGCGCACCGGTTTGCCACTATTCAGATGGTCACGCACCGACTCCAGCAACGCCTTGCGGGCCAGCACCTTTTTATCACCGGTTTTCGCCTGCCGTGCGGTTTTATCCAGCCCCTTCTCCACAGACTCCAGGTCGGCTAGCGCCAATTCCGTGTTAATCACCTCAACATCACCCGCAGGATCAACCCGGCCCGCTACATGGACGACATCATCGTTTTCAAAGCAGCGTACTACTTGAGCAATGGCATCGGTTTCACGAATGTTGGCGAGAAACTTATTACCAAGCCCCTCCCCTTTGGAGGCACCCGCCACCAGACCGGCGATATCGACAAACTGCATGCTGGTGGGGAGAACCGCCTGTGGATTAACGATCGATGCGATGACATCCAGCCGTGGATCCGGCAGGGGAACCACACCGACATTGGGATCAATGGTGCAGAAGGGGTAGTTTTCCGCCGCAATCGTTGCCTTGGTCAAGGCATTGAAGAGTGTGGATTTGCCCACATTTGGCAAACCGACGATACCGCATTTGAAACCCATGGATGCTGCCCCTGAGAAAAAAGGAGCAAGCATACCGGAAAGCGGCGCTGATTGGCACTCCTACTGAATCGTGAAGAGTTTACCAAAGTTGGCAATCTGGAGGATTTCCAGCACCGCCTCATTGCCGTTTTTCAACACCACATTATTCTCTACGACTGCGCTGTGCTCGCGCAGCTGCAGCAACATACCCATGGCTGAACTGTCCAGATAATCGGTTTCTGTCAGGTCGACGACAAAGCACTTTTCCCCCTTTGGATAGGCTTTATAGGCCTGCATGAAGTCTTGATGGGTTGAAAAGTCAAAGCGACCGGTAATTTTAAGTGTTACGGTCTTTTCGTCCTCAGAGAGCTCAGAGGGTATCGACATGGCTTGCCTCGTTTCGGTTTAATTTCACTCTAAATTATCGTCACAGCCATTGATTGCTTAAGCAGAAGCGATTCGATTCGCCAGCGCTTTAAACTCTTTAGCCGATTGACTGTTGGGTTTGTATTCAAAAATGGTTCGCCCCACACCAGGACATTCAGCAATCACCGCGGCTTCACGTATTGGCGTATCCAGCAACTGATCCGGAAAGTGGGTCTGTAGCTTCTCAGCAATCTCTTTGGAGAGTTTCCTACGGGGAAAAAATCGGTTTAGAGCGATCCACTGAGTTAGCGGCTTTGACAGATAGGGCTCAAATTTTTTTAGAGTTTTCAACATCTTGACAAGCCCATTCAGGGACATATGGTCAGCGCTGAGCGGTATCAGGGCCTCATCAGCGGCAAAAATGGCGTTGGCCACCAACAACCCGGCAGAGGGCGGACAATCAAACAGTACATAATCCTGATCTTGAGAGATACCCTCCAATCCCTGTTGCAGCAATCTGGCTCGGGTCGCCCCACCATCCTGTAGATATTCAATCTCCTGTAACCTGTCGCCCGCCGGTATTAGAGTCAGCAGATCGCGGATGCCCTGACGAACATCAGCAATCCCCTGCTGCTGCATCAAAACCTGGTCAATCCCTCTGCTTGGCGCACGAAACAGACCGTAGCTTGAAGCCAGTTGCCCCTGGGGATCCAGGTCGATCACCGTCACCCTTTTCCCGGCCAGCGCCAAGGCATGACCCAGGTTGGTGGTTAAGGTGGTTTTACCCACACCACCTTTCTGGTTTATCACTGCAATTCGCCTCATGCGGTATCCTGTTCATAATATTAACTCGGGACCTTGCTTGGGCCGCCTTCAATCGTTCGGCCCGGTCTGGTTTTTGATAAAAAACTAAATTAGTGTCAATATTTTAGATTGAATGGCTATTTGTAAGTAAAAAATTTCAATCAACACAAGACCCTACAGTGGCTATCGACCCTCACATCCGATTCTTTAAGGCGCTTCAGATGTACACTTTGAAAACAGAAACTTTTATAAGTCTCTGATATTTCTCAGCCGTACCCTGATAATCTGAGGTAAACTCAACAATACAGGTTTGCTGTTGTTATTTTGACTGTCATGCACCACAAACGAATTATCGCACTACTCTGGTTGTCATTGATGAGCTGTTCGCTGATGGCGGTCACTTTCGATCTGCCTGAAGCCGGCAACGACTTGGTCGGCCAATCCTTTCGCTATACCACACACTATGAGGAGACTTTTTCCGACATCGCTCGAATCTATGACATCGGCTACCGCCAAATGGTCGCGGCCAACCCGGAAGTGGATCCCTGGCTGCCGGGTGACGGCAGTGAGATTGTCATACCGCAACAATATATCCTGCCTCCCGGACCTCGTGAGGGTATTGTCATCAATCTCGCGGAATTGCGCCTCTACTACTACCCCAAGGACAAACCGGTCGTGATCACCTATCCGATCGGTATCGGACGCGAGGGTTGGAGCACACCGACGGGTAAGACCAAGGTGATCGGTAAAAAGAAAGGCCCCAGCTGGAGAGTACCGGAATCGATACTCAAAGAGCATGAGGAACAGGGTGACCCCCTACCGGATGTGGTTCCACCCGGCCCGGATAATCCATTGGGCAGCCATGCCATCTACCTGGCGATGAACGGCTACCTGCTACACGGCACCAACAAACCCTATGGCGTTGGCATGCGGGTCAGTCATGGCTGTATCAGGCTCTATCCAGAGAATATCTCAAGCTTTTTCAAGCAAGTTGAAACTGGCATTCCAGTACGCATCATCGACAAGCCCTATAAAGCCGGCTGGCTCGATGGTGAGCTCTATGTGCAGGTACATCCACCATTGGCGGAATATGTTGAAGAGCGAGGCCATAACCAGACTGAACTGGTCAACGCTGTGATCAGTAAACTGCGTAAAGATGACCGAAGACCTGACTGGAAACAGCTGCAAAACTATGCTGAGCAGAAGACTGGCCTGCCGATGCCACTCTATCTGATGCAGGGCGATGAGGTGGCCAACAATAACCACTGAACTGGCAACGCAATGTTTCATCGTTACCATCGACCTATAACAGCCATCGCAAAAAGAAAACCCCCGCAGAGTTGGATCTGAGGGGGCTTCTTCAACGCTCCTATCTCCGGCTGCTGCCGAAGCATGGAGGTTTGGCTCTTATTTAGCCATCGCTTTCTCAGACATACGTCCACAGCGCTCGTTACAGGCTTCAGCAGTATCCTTAGCTGCATTTGCAGACTTCAGAGCAGCATCAGCTGTACCCTGAGCGGTAGCGGCGTCCAGTTGAGCCTCTTTCGCAGCTTTCATAGCAGCATCGGCAGCGGCCTGAGCGTTTGCGACATCAGCTTCCAGGCTGCTATTGGTAGCACAACCTGCAAACAGACCAAGACTGAGAATCATTGCGGCAGTTTTGATGGTAGTTTTCATATTTACTCTCGATCTCTCTTATGAGTTTTTACAATATGTGGCAGACGCTCCGTACCTTTTAGCACCCGTGGTATAGCGATACAGAGTTTCCCAAATAGACCCTCTCCTGGTATCTCTCGTGATTAATCCCAATCCCGGAATTAATGAGCCATTGATCTTTACATGAAAAGTAGATGGTGGCTGAAATACGCATCACCCCCCCACCCGATCATGCTTAA
>JARRQD010000291.1:0-4901 GCA_037382205.1 Candidatus Thiodiazotropha sp. | reverse complement strand
TTGCGCGCCGTGCAGGGATGCACAAGTGTCGCGGGCACATGGATGTGCAGGAGCGACCCTTGCCCTGCACCACCACAAGCGCACCCTTCACGCTGTCCAACTGATCTTTTTAGGTTCAACCATAGAGTGAATCTGCTGATCGATATCAGGACACGCTTTTAATTCTGTGAACAGGTCGAAGTGGTGTTGCTCTTCTTCAGCTAAATCTTCTACGAGATAGCGTATCCGCTTGCTTTAGTAAAAGCGTGCTTCGCGAAACACGCTTAGCCAAATCCGAACTCTCGATTTTAGTTTAAATTCACAACTATTGAGCGTAATCGTCTGGTGGAAGATAGAGAGGGTACAAGAATTTTTCTTCCCGGTTAATCCGTGTAACCAGGGCATTGCCAATGTTGCGAAGATCTCCTTCAAACCTTGCGATTTCATCGTTAGTCCACTGGACATCTGCATAGTGGTCGATAAATTGATCAACCACTTTTCCGATTTGGTTAATCTCCTTCTGAAAAAACCGCATGATCTTCGAACTGTGATGGTCATGGTGGAGTGTATTGCGAAGATAGATGTATAGTTTTATATTCTCCAGTAGAAAATGGCTATATACTTCATGCTTGAAATCCCCCAAAAGTTTAGAGACTCTCTTGTACTTTTTATTTTTATACGCTTGAGAAATCTTTGAATAGAGTCCAAGTAAAATTTGATGCTCGTCTTTTAGTTGATCGATGAGATCCTCATCAAAATAGACTCTCGTACCTGGTGCTGCAAGCCTCTTGTGTTTATTGTTTTGCGAGGTATTGCTTTTTTCACTGCGCCCACCCGAAAATAGGATTGAAAGGATCCTTTTTATACCCATAATTCATCCGCACTGAATATCTTAGTAGTATTGGGAATTGTTAACCCGGGACCTAAACTTGTATTAGTTAACGAGTAATTTGCCAAGGTCTTCGTTTGCAGAATTTGTCACACTTAATCCAAATGTTTGTTCCAGATAAGTAAATACTTCAGTATTGATAAACTCAGGAGAGGTTGGTCCGATATAAATATTCTTTATGTTTAGGCTTAATAGCGCAAGTAAGATAATTACAGCTTTTTGTTCCATCCAGCTTAATATGATAGACACAGGAAGGTGGTTGATCGGGATGCCAGTTGCATTGCTCAAAGCCGATGCAATATGTACAGCGCCTATTGAATCATTACACTGCCCAAGATCCAAATATCGTGGTATATCTGTGCCTTCAATATTTCCGAAATCGATGTCATTAAAGCGAAATTTACCGCAACTCGATGTAAGAATGACGCAGTCTTTAGGGATGTTATTTGTGATATCTCGAAAGTAGTTTCCGGCATTGCCTGGTGCATCACAGCCGGCTACGACAAAAAACTTCCGAATCTGTTTCTTCTCTATAGCTTCCAGTATGTTAGGTGCTAAGTCCAATACGGATTTATAGTGATGGCCAGTAACCAGTGTTGCTTTGCTATCGAAACCGGTGATTTCTGGCAATTCAAGGGCTTTTTGAATCAAGGGTTCGAAATCGTCGTTTGTAATTTTATGAGTATTGGGTGCACCAGTTATCTTGTATGTAAATAAACGATTAGAATACTGAGTTGTTTCTTTTTCTGGCATGATGCAGTTGGTGTTTACAACGATCGCTCCAGACCATTTTTCGAATAGCTCTCTTTGATCAAACCATGAGCGGCCAATGTTACCTTTTAGATGAGGATATTTATTGAGTTCTGGATAGGAGTGCGCAGGCAGCATTTCTGAGTGGGTATAGATGTTGACGCCGCGGTTAGTGGTTTGCTTAAGAAGGTTCTGCAACATCTCCAGGTTGTGGCCGCTTACCAGGATGGCCTTGCCTTCAGCATAGTTTTGGCTGATTGAGACAGGTGAGGGTGTCCCCAGTCGGTTGGTATGTGCGTCACTCAAAAGATTCATTACTTTGATGCCCGCGTCACCAAGCTTCATAAGTTGAGCAATGTGTTGGTTAAAATCAAAATTGACATTAGTAAGAGTGAAATAGAGCGATTCACTGATAATGTCGTCTACCTCTAGTGTATCCGCCCCCAATTCGCGAGCATGTTCACGATAGGCGGCTAATCCTTTCACACCATAGATGATTATATCTTGCAAGCATGAGAGGTTTGCATCCTTCAGGCAAGTGCCTGTGGTTTGGCCCTCTGATCCACACCCTCCTGGAGAGCTCATTTTACATTGGTTGCAATACATAGATATCTCCATATTTTTCATTATCAGTTTCCATTGTATAAAGGATAGGAAACAATAATCGTAACCCTCCTAACATATCAAGGTAGAAAATGGGGGACAGGTTGCACTGAAATCATCCGTCTAGCCAGCCTCAATCTATTCAACCTAAATTGTAACGACTCACCCCTATCGGTAAAAAGCACCTCAAAAATCACATGACAGAACTTATACCGAGGTAAAACATTACCTCCCATCTAACTGTGCAATAGTATTATATTTTACATAGATTAGCGATACCATAAGCGCCTCAAATGCCCATTAACCACCTTCTCAAACCGAGAAGAATGAATCATCTCATACCAAACAGGGTAGTAAAGGCAAGGGCAAAAATGAAAACGACGCCCTTGTGTGTAACACCCGAACCATACAAAACGTTACGTTATCTGAGGGGATCGTTATTTCTGAAGCCAGCCTACTCAAGTTTGTGCGTCGCCTTTATCAGGCAATAGAGCCCAGCGAGATTCCGGCTACAGAGCAGCGCCTGAAAGCCCCCACTCGATCAACGTGGATGAGATCTCCTTTCGTGCGGAAAAGAAAAACCATTGGATACACGTCTATTCATCTACTGATTTGACACTCAAGTTGCTCCATCGAAAATGTGGCACTGAAGCGTTTGTTGCAAGAGAGCTGCGCCAACGTCTCTAAAAGCCCGGAAAAGCGGTTGAGCGTTTACGAATCCTCTCTCCTACTATTTGCTAAAGGTCCGCAGGTCTCTTTTACCAATAATCGGGTAGAGTGTGAATTGAGAATCAAAATAGTTAATGAAAAGGATTATGGCAGCGTTGCATTTCCAGTCATAACTGCTGGTTCAGGGAATCATAGTTTAAATTAATCACTGTTAGACGAGAGAGAGGGGCAAGGAAAGCCTTGGCCTCTACGCTACTGTTAAAGCAGAGCGACACACTCCAAGAAACTGACTACTGGTTTCGCCCCGGCTCGATTGTCGTCGACCATCCACTGCTCGGTGAGTTGGTGATGACAGGGCGCGTCTTACCTCCACCCGGGGAGAGATTAAAATCGAGTGGATTTACATCACCGGCGGGAGAGGTCGTATTGGAGATATCGACGCCATTGCGATCACTGGTATTGGGTCTCAATCCAAATTCAGAGATGGCGTCAGTGAGAATTTTGTAAAATTCCGGGGAATGCGTGCCATTTGGATTCAGTTTCGCCAGCCCGGGCCATTTCAGGTGACCCACTTCGTGGATCAAGGTACGTAGGGGGTCTTTGTTACTATTCAGATTTAGATAGACCTTCTTCTGCAGATTGTTGTTCGTTCCTTGTGAAAATCCATTAAAGCGTCTACCGTGTTTCCGCAGATTGTAATTAATGCGCTTCCTATTTCCCGATGCAAAGGATTCTGGCTGGTTACTGATAATGAGCTCGCCACCCTTTCTCGTCGGGATATTCAAATATCGTTTGGCGCCAGGCAATGCATTGAATCGATCGGCAATGGCTTGTAGTTTACGACGCGCCTGTGGATCAGTCACATTCGGATCAACTTTGAGGGTGTATTGACCCCTGGCCCTTGATCTGGTGGAACTGTCAATGGCGTTAACCTTTTGTGCCGCCATGCCTTCAGATGATTGCACCTGGTTTTGAGCGTATAGCGCATGATTGGCACTCTGATCACTGCCATTGACCAGGGTATCGAGCGGCGTCTGTTTGTAGAGCTGACGTTCGTTTGGTGTGGGTGTTTTCAGAATCTGTTCAGCTGAGGTGGAGGAATCGACGATGCCATTCTGCCCAGCACCTGATTGGTGACTGGAATCACTCTGGACACTATTGTATTGGTTATAATTAGTATATTGAGCGCTCTGGTCGGTGGGGGCTATAGTATCCATGCTTCCTCCGTGAGACGTTGTGAATATCAATAAGAATGGAGTGCAAAAAATATCCAGAAGTCTAGGCGGATCTGAGTTGAGCGATGCCAAAAATACAGTGTTGGTACCGCAGTACTCCACCATCACCACATCATAATATCAGATACCTCAAAGTCAAACGATTTCCAGTCAGCAGTGGGTATCCGCATTGGTTGTGTGAGGTGATTCTCACTCGGAAGTCCATTTTAGAACTCGTTCTTATGCGCACTCCTACGCTCATGGTACTGATTCAAATAGTACTTAGCATTAACCAAAACATTAACCAAGGACATTAGCCAAGACATCCATTCTTAAAATATTAAATCACTTTGGTCGGCACTCAAATGGAAAGTGCGCCACAAATTAAATTAAACAATGATATTAAGAGAAAATGGGGATAATAACTGACAAATGGGGAGTTTGAGGAGACTTTTTAAGGTTAAATTCTGAGAGGCAAGCACAGCTTTCTCCGGCATCATAAGTTTGTTTTGCGTTTGTGGTTTTAGTATTCTACCTCTCTTCTTAGAATAATAGGCCTATTAACACCAACCTTTGCGATACCCTCCGTAGGTTGCGGGTGAGCGGTGCGAACCCCAACATGTCCAGCCATCAACTAGCCACCCCAAGCTGAATATGAAGACAATACCGCCATTACCACCGCAGAAGGTCACGCACACATATTGGCACATGATCGAAAATCATGATGCGGTTCGTACCTCACCACATCCTACATAATAGGCTTACCACAGGTTACCAATTCGCAGAGTTTCTTTGAT
>JARRQD010000290.1:0-4910 GCA_037382205.1 Candidatus Thiodiazotropha sp. | reverse complement strand
GGCGCGAAAAGCAAGTCCATTCTCCGTCACTCGAATATTCATTGAACTTATTATTTGTTTCGTTTTAGGAATATGCGCAAATTCAAAGATTCTTTCAGTAACCACGAGAGCGACTATTGCTAAGAGTACCCACGACCTCAAATATAGCCAAGCTGCTATACATAGTGCTATCAGTAGAATGCCGATAGTCGTTCTCCGGCGAATTTGTGGAACGATACCAACTTCGAACCAATCTTCACGCTGATGAAATACTCGCTCCATGCCTTTTAGCTATTTAGACGAGGACACTCACTATTTAAACGCCGCTATGAATGTTGTGGCATTTGAAATAACCAGCTGATTTTGAATGGCTTTAGACTATCCAAAACGGTGACTGTCCCGGTACTTGTTCAGCAACGTATCAAAGCCTATAGCCAACAACAGAAATCAGAAAAGTCAAAGCAAATGGACAAAAAAGAGTCTATTAAGCTTTTTCCATTTGTAAAATCAAAAGGAAATGAAACTTTGAATGGAATCGATTTCGATGAAGAGGACTATTTTTGATTGGTGGACTGGACCGGAAGAGCGATGCGTGATGATAAGAAATGCTCGATACCAGAAGACTTGGCAACAATAATGGAACGTTTGAAGTTGAACCCTGAAAGCTGGTTAAAAAGTATCAAAAATTATAACAGAGACTATTTTACAGCTGTTGGGGCAATCGGCCGGATAAGGTCTTATGCGCAAAATATGAAGAAATGTTGATTTCAGGGGCAAAGTGCCTAAACATCCGGCCAAAGACCCCCTTTCCAAAAGAAAATTCACTCACCAAGCTGTCCGCTCTACTCAACAGGAGCGAACATCATGTCCGGCAACTCAGTAATAAAGCCTCGCCAAAGATCAGCGAACGCCCGTCGTGGCGCCTATCATCCCAGTTTGTGGTGGTTTGAGCATTACCATGCCTGGCAATCTAGCGGCCTGAGTAAGTCTGATTACTGTAAACAACATGGGAATAATCGCTCATCCTTTGCCAACTGGACGAGATAGAATACACTCCCTTTATATAGGGTTAGCTCAATGTTCTCTGTAGAGGTATTCACGAATGATGGTAATCCTTGGTTAGGAGGGGACGCCTATATCTTCCATAATTAAATCTTGAGAAATACTATCGCAATACCCTTAGCCGTATAGAGAGTGAAATCACGCCAATACGGTCCAGTAGGAATGGCATGTGAGGCATTATCACAATGTCGTATACCAATAACCTAGGAGAGCGAATGCAGCACTTTGAGGGGATGGTATTTCTCTTTTCCAGAGAATCATATTTCACTTTCACCAGTAATCGTAAAGAACGTGGTTCATCAGTAAACAATACATTTGTTTACTGTTCAGTTGGCTATTTTAGGATTAATTTACACAACGTGAGTGAGTAGCTACCAAAAATGTTTGACAAACGATTTCTAAATCAGAAGAATGTCGTCATACTAATGTAATATGACATTTATTTTTAAATAGAACTGCATTATTTAAACGGAACTTGATCAAAAAATCATGGCCGTGGAAATATGAGTAATAATGCTAGATTTAGAGTATTATGCAACACCTATCTCACTTATACTCATAATGTGAAAATAATATAAGTCGAATAATCTGTATTGCGGTTTGAGTTAGCAGTTAAGGTAACGTTTTAAGAACCGCCTCATGTATGTGGAGCTACATTCGCGCCATCTAAACTATTATATTTATGATATGTAATCTACTTACATCGATTTGAATTAGTTTTACCCTTTAACAATTACAAGATAACCTGATTTTGCATACATCTTGATGGTAAGGATTTGCTATTACCGATTATGAAATATCTATTAGCACTACTTATGTCGTTTTTCTTTTTCTCTCTGTCGTACTCAAGTGCGCCTACGGAGTTTACATGGTTAGACCTTAGAGTTATCGTTTTCTTTATAGGCAGTGCGTTGTTGGTTGAATTATTGATTGTAAGCCTGTTTTCTAAAAACAAAGTTACACAAAATATAATACTGTCCGGATTTGTAACAATAAACATTCTTTATCTGAATTTAGTCTTAAACAGCGTCTTCAATAAGACGCCAAACTATGGTCAGATACTTGCCTTGTTGTTGGCAATGTTTATCGTATTTTCGTTCTTTAATATGCAGGATGATTCCCCCCTCATTGCTAAGGTGCTACCAGTATGTTTTGCTTTGGCGACAGTTGTAGTTTTTGGACAAACTCTTCACGTAGGCAACTCTGTCACCAAAGAGTTAAGCGAACATAGAAAGTCAACTGCTAAAAATATCAGGTTAGTAGATTTCAATACTAAACCTAACGTTTATTTTATTGCATTTGATTCTCTTATTCCCAAATCGCTACTACAAAAGTTTCTTGGTGTGAAAAAAACAGATTATCATGAAGTTTTAGAAGCAAATTTTAAGCGCTTTAACAATTTCTTTGCTGATTACCCAACTACAAAGCCTTCACTTAACTCTCTTCTCGCACTGGATGTTGACTACTATAATGAAGCTGCTTCAAATGAAAGTGAATACAACTTTTTTCCTGGGTTAACCCCAAGCCCTCTTTTCGAAGTATTCAAACACAACGGCTACGAGTCAACGGTATACCACAAGAGCTTTTACTTTGGGGCAGAAAAAGGTCAATATGTTGATAATTACTTTGTAAATCATCAGGTCTATCATAGTGCTTTATGCGAATTCATAGATTTACACAGCTGGAGAGCGCTTACATTTATGGGGTATTGCCGTCTCCAAAAGAGCCAAAAGATCCAAAAATTACTTAATGGCCTGGGATTTATTGATACTGATGTCGATATTCTTATTGACTACATGCGTGCAGGCTTGAAAAAAGAAAAGCCTCAGATCTTTGTAGCATACATTTGGTCTCCGGGACACACACTTTCTAGTTCATATAACGTAATTAATGATGGATCAGTTGAAGACTTTAGAGAAACATATCTCGAAAATAGCAAAATAACTGCTTCTCATCTCATTAAAATTATCAACTTCATTAATACGGAAAATCCAGAGGCAATAGTTTATATTTTTGGTGATCATGGGCCCTATACATCAAGGGGATTAACATTTGAAGACAATAAAACATTATTTGTACAGGATATTTTTGGTGTATATGGTGGAATCTATCCTCGTGATCGTTGCGAAGAATTTTTTGAAATGCCATACAGTGGAAAATTTATGACTGTTAGGCAAGGTGCCCATATGATTATCAGGTGCCTAGCCGGCGGGAAAAATGCTTTTATTAAACCAGACGTCTATCAACTTCCAGAACTCATACCAAAAGGTCAAAATAGCTATGAAAATTACCTTTATGAATAACAGAAAGTCCATGACTACTCGAATGTAGCTCTTCCCCAAATCGAGTGGGTTCCTTTCAATTACCTGCCTTTTCAGGATAAAGATCCAGTCCGCCAAGATGGAAATAAATAACGCAGGCAAACCGTTCCTTATTACGAAGGACTCTACTGCGTACCTTGATCATTTTTATCCGGCTGTTAAGCCCTTCTGCGGGACCATTGCTGACTTTTAGTACAACGGTATTCAGAATGCCCCATAAATGTGCTTTGATCGCTTTCACAACTTCTTTGATAGGATCCAAGCGGCTGCGCACCGCCCACGACAACCATTGCTCCCAAACCTTGAGTGTCTCTTTCTTGCGATCCTGACCGACATGCAGTACTGTGCCGGTCTGTTGGTCCGAGACGATCATGACGTAGTCGTGACGCTTCTTGAAAGCTGTTTCGTCAACGCCTATCTGGCTAACCGCTATCTCCTCGCGTCGCGATCGTCCTCTCTTTACGGCACGCTGCATGATCCCATCTATCGCATTCCAACTCAGGTTCATCAATCGTGATACCGCTGAGATGGAGGCTTCTTTCAGCCAGTCGATCACGAGCGCTTCGAACAAAGAAGTGAGGCCTGATCCAGGCTCTGCCCAAGGCACAGACACGGTTACCACCCCATGAGCTTCACACTTTACTCTAGGCACGTCGGCTACCAGGATCGTCTTGTACTGGCAGGTATCCAAATGTCTCCAGCGTCGCATTCGTGATTCATAGCCGTGGGAGACCTTTCCACAGATAGGACAACAGTGTTTTGTCTCTTAGTCAGGCTCAACGGTTACTGTTACCTCGCCAGACGACACATCGAGCTCAACATCGGATACCTGTGAAGGGGTTTTGATCCCCAGTATTTGGGCGTATAGGTCCTTATCTCTCATGGTGCATTTCGTTTACCTACCCATCTGAATTGGGGAAGAGCCGGAATTGATAGAAGAGTGGCGGCTGCGCTTATATGATATCAGTTGGTTCATGCGCTGCTTGAATGAGTATCTGGCTCATAAAGAAAATGAAGAGGTTAAGTGTAAGGGCAGTTTTTTCGAGGGTCGATTCAAGAGTCAGGCCTTGCTAGATGAGGGTGCCGTTCTAACCTGCATGAGTTACGTGGGTCTCAATCCCATTCGTAAAATCAAAAGGAAATAATCCTTTGAATGGAATCGATTTCGATGAAGAGGACTATTTTCGATTGGTGGACTGGACCGGAAGAGCGATACGTGATGATAAGAAAGGCTCGATACCAGATAACTTGGCAACAATAATGTAACGTTTGAAGTTGAACCCTGAAAGCTGGTTAAAAAGTATAAAAAATTATAACAGAGACTATTTTACAGCTGTTGGGGCAATCGGCCGGATAAGGTCTTATGCGCAAAATATGAAGAAATGTTGTTTTCAGGGGCAAAGTGCAGCAAAAAGTAATTACCGCCACATAGGAGTTAGGTAGGGAGGCATGCTCTCATAATATCTGTGTATGGATAATTTCAGTGTGTTTAAAGTTGGTAAAGTTGGGGTGTCCTAAATTCTTTAAACCCATAACTATGCAAACCAG
>JARRQD010000289.1:0-4944 GCA_037382205.1 Candidatus Thiodiazotropha sp. | reverse complement strand
CCTCTTAAAAACCGGCCTTTCAGGGTTACCCTCAGGCCGGTTTTTTTATGCATGAAGATAAAGTGTCAAGTGATGTATCAACTGATCTCATAGACCTGAATGATCCTAGCTGGGGAACAGAAATGTGCAGCACCTTAACTTTTCGAGCAGATGGATTGCGCAAATATTTTTATCATTAGCGAACTTCACCTCACCTTTTATTTCATACTATTTTCATATATTTCTTGCAGTTAACCTATCAAGACTAGGGATTAAAAGAAGTTAGAGCGCTACTTTTGTTCGCTTTTTTACAATTTTACCGCTGTACACTGCCGTAATCTTGGTCACCTGTTCTGACCTATCAGGGTGAAACCAAATGAGACCAAGATTAAACCAACTCCCGACTCTTATGAGCTGCCTGCTGTTTGGGTTCAGCACCCATTCGTTTGCTGAGAATAGTGATAACGCGACATGGCAGGTACAGGTGGGGCCAGTAGCTTCGGTCAACACCAGTTTCTATCAAGGTGTTGGCGAAGAGTACTACTTACTTCCATTAGTTATCGCAGAATATAAGCGATTTTATCTGCAAGGCATTGACGCTGGCTATCGCTTTTATCAAAGGGAGGACGGTCAACAACTTGCCGTAGAGATTGGCCGTACCTTTGATGGCTATGAAAGCAATGACGCACGCTTTTTGTCAGGTATGGCCACTCGCAAAGCAGCTTGGGAGACACGCCTTGTCTACGAGGCTATTGTCGGAGGTGGCCAACTTAAAGGCAAGCTGATGCAAGATATCAGTCACAGCCATGAAGGCTTCTCGGCCCACTTAGAGTATGAGCGCCCACTATGGAATGATGAGACACATCTGGTGACTTGGCTTGCCGGTGGCGAATATTGGGATAGTAAAAAAACCGATTACTACTTTGGCGTTGATGCTTCAGAAGCACGATCGAATCGGGTGGCTTATTCGGCATCAGATAGCCATAACTTGTTTGTAGGGGGGAATGCCATTAAGCAGCTAACCCCAAAATTCTCAGTGATGCTTAATGCTGAATATCGGATAGCTAGTGATGCAGTAAAGAACAGCCCATTGGTCTCCCGTAATGATCAATGGTCGGCCTATGGTGGCATTTTTTATGAGTTCTAGCACAGGCATTTTTAGTACTGCCAGCATTGTTATTCATTTTGTGGAGAAATACCTCATGCATGAACGGTTCAGCTACAATCCAAGGGGCTACTTTTTAAGCGTTATTTTATCCACCACCCTGTTATGGAGTCTTGGTGGATATATGAGTTTTAGCCCTGTTTGGGCAGACTTCTACATGCTTCCAATGTTACTCGGTCTGATGATGCCTTCCTGCTTTGCTGTTGTGTTTATTTGGCGACTTCCAGAACCGGGGATGAGAAGGGATTTTATACGCCGGGCACTTAGCTTTCAGTTGATCAGGCCTTGGGTCTTTATTGGCTCGTTAGCATTAATGCCTTTGTCGGTTCTTGTCGCGATCACCTTGTCGCTTTTTCTTGGCGGCTCAAGTGAGCAGTTTATTGTTTCGGATGCATTTTCCTTTGATACCGGTTTTGTCCCGGTGCTGGCACTACTGTTTTTGGCTGCGGTTTTTGAGGAACTGGGTTGGCGCGGCTACGGCTTTGAAGGTCTGGAGCGCGGTAGAAGCTTTTTAAGTGCATCACTTATTTTTGGGGTACTGTGGTCGCTATGGCATCTGCCCTTGCTGTGGGTAAATGATTCATATCAATATGAAATATACTCACAAAACCCTTGGTTTGCTGTGAATTTTTTTGTTGGCACTGCGCTGATGGGAATTATAGTAAGTTGGGTTTTCCAGCTGAATAATCGGAGTATTCTAGCGACTATCTTGTTCCATTTTGCAATAAACCTTTCCCAAGAAACACTTAGCATGACCCAAGAAACCAAGTGTTTGCAAACGTTGGTGTTAGCACTGAGTGTGCTTATTATTATCTCAAACCAATGGTCTTTGTTTAGCCATAAAATGGATCGAACCTGGTACAAATGAGGGTGTTACCAGTAGAACAAGTACTGGCTGTCAGCATCAACATGGGTTCGCAGGTACTGCCCCGGAGTCATTCCAGCATAGCGCCTAAAGTCCTTTATAAAATGAGCTTGATCGAAATAACCAAAATGATAGGCCAGTTCGGTCAAGTTAATGGGCTGGCTTTTGCCAAGTGCTTGCGTCAATACCTGATGGACTTGATGAAACTTGAGGTTGTTTTGTATCTGCTTGAACGACATGCCGTACACTTTTGCATAGCATTTTTGCAGCCAGCGCTCGCTTTTGTTGTAGTGCTGTGCCTGATTACTAAGTGTTTCGTCAATTGTTGGGAGTTGAGGTACCGCTTGCAGGCACTGTATACGCCTTGTGTCTACATGCTGCAAATAGTTAAGGAAATAGCGATCAACAATCTCAACCAACTCTTTGCCAGTGATGGCCGCCTCCATCTCTTCAAGCATTAAGCTGCTGGTTGTAGCACCTATCAGGTCAGCGAGCTGTAAATCTTCTGCCGCCAGCTCTTGGGGTGAAAGCTGAAACAACTGATAAAGGGTGTTAGGGTAGAGATCGACTTTAAGATTCTTTATTGGACGGCTGTTGCGCTGGCTAGGCAGTTGATAGATATCAAACCAACTACCTAAGCCCTGTTTGATGTAGGTACGCTTATCAATGGCGTTATTTGTATGATTTGCACAGTTGCCAAAGGCGAATTCACCGCGACTATCCTTGACTTCGCTGATATCACCACAAAACTCAAAATAGAGCTGAGTCATCACCGTGGGGTAGGCACGAGTGATAAATTTGGCTTCCTGCTCTTTGACGGAGCCTACCGAGTAGGTGTAGCTGGCAATGTAGGGTTCTAACAACTCATGTGATGATGCACAAGTACCGTAATCTGCCCATGATCGATATTCATTCTGCTCAGCTAGTCGCTGAAGTTTCTCTCGTTCATTTCGCTGGCGCATAAGATCTTGATTATAGTCTTACTGATAGTGCTAAAATCTGTCATACATGAATGTCCATTTAATATACCCAGCGCCATTCTTAACTGTCCCTATATCAGTTTCCAGTGCTTTTCGGGTATGAACACTACATGGCATTTACAATCTCACAGAGTGTGGGTCAAACTATGTACTGCCTTGTACAAGTCATTCCTTCATATTTCCTGATCGAGATTCAAAGGTTATTCAGTCCAATGCCTCAGTCAAACCTATCCGAGTCCCCATGACGAGCCTCACCCGCTCTTGAATGGACTACCATTCGATTCGATCTATGCCATCAATAGTCAATTCAGATCCATCAGAGAAGGTTATCGCATTACTTGCGTCTGGGTCTACTGAAAGCGCATGGTCTGCAATATCATATTGAACCTGTTCACCATCAACAGATATAACCCAAGGATTCGATGGATCGGCATCGGGGTTCAGTTGCACAACATCCGTCCAACCATTACTGCTTCCGCCTTCGAAGTAGTCTGCACCATCAAAGCTGTTTTCTCCATCTTCACCTCTGTCAGAGTGGTGATCATCTCGTGACTGCTCTCTAACATGATGTTGTCGGCCACCATCATCGCCACTTGCATCAGCATGTTCAACAGGCTCAGTATCTTCAAATCCGGAATCGACTTCCAATCCTGAGTCATCATCCACTTCACCTGAAAATGATACTTCATACGAATCTTCCTGTAATTCGCTATCATTCAGTAGATCTGAATCTTCAAAATCCCCGTGATCTTGACATCATCTACATGGATTGCAATGGTCTCCGCATATGAGTCGCCTCCCGCATCAGTTACTTTGATCGATATCTGATGGACAGCATTCTCGTCATAATCTATGTCGGCTCCATGGCGAACTACCAGTTGATCTCCAACAATTTCAAAATTACCTGAATCATCTCTAATCAGGTCATAGCTGAAGCTCTCACCACTATCCTCATCCGTTGTTGAAAGTGTCGCAACCACCGTACCACTCGATGCCCCCTCTTCTACGACTCCTCCCCTAATGTTGATAGCGGTTGGAGCGCTGTTTGAGTCATTCGAATCTTCAATTACGCTATGGTTACTGCGGTCATGACTTCCTTCTCGATCACTCTGACTGCGATGCTCTACCTGATCTTCCCGATCGTCACGGCCCTGTCGCTCACCTCGGTCATCCCGATCACTTTTTCCGCGATGCTCTTCATGATGCTCCCGATCATCACGGGCATGCTGATCACTTTTTCCGCGATGTTCTTCCTGATTTTCCTGATCGTTTCCTTCCCGATTATCTCCCTCTTGAACTATTGAGCCTGTATCATTGGCTAGACCCTGCACATTAATAGTCAAAGTTGTTTCAGCTGTAGCACCTTGCTCATCGGTAACGGTTACAGGTATTTCGAGAGTTTGTGTTTCACCGGTACCAAGTTCTTCATAGCTGGTTGCATCAAAGCTGTATGAACCATCTGCATTCAGAGTTAATCCTTCAACATCTGCTTCAGTTGAGAATACAAGGTCGGAACCTTCTGCCAGGTCAACATCACTGGCTTCCAGTTGACCCGATATTAAACCAACCACATCTAATGGTAGATGAACCCATCGCGCCATAACGATACGCATGAGAGTTGAGATTGCATTGGATGCGGTGAGCTATGCGAACCGCATCAATAACGAGTGTGGTGGCTCACGAACATCAATGATGTGGTTCGCACAGCTCACCGCATCCTTCTAATAGGTTCTTGGCCCCATGTTGCGTTGCGAAGCAAAGGTGGCTGCTTGCTCTTGAAGGAAACCAAGATGCCTTTTCGCCACCTTGAAATAGTGGTTTTGTTGTTTGCTTTTGAACACAAACATTTTACCACATGCGAGGCCAGTTTGCTTGGTAATTCAATATGTTAAACGTTAGGCTTTACTAACTTTGAAGTCCGAAACTTGAGTAACCATTCGCTCGATTCAACCGCC
>JARRQD010000288.1:0-9124 GCA_037382205.1 Candidatus Thiodiazotropha sp. | reverse complement strand
GATCCGTCCCCCCAGGCGATCGAAATCAGCAGTGAGGATCCGGATCGGGACTACATGCGGTTGCGTGTGGGCAGCTCGGCTCAGTTCCAGAACGGGTTGGTGGGCTTCATCGACTTCGGTACTCTGTTGGCCAACAGTCGCTGGAGTAGTAGCAACGTCAGCCTGGGCGTGCGAATGGAGTTCTGAGCCGTATCGGGACGGGGAGCCCAGGCTTTTTAATTATTGCATCGATAGGTCAGCAGTTTCGGCGTGGGGTAAGAAACGACTGATCAACTCTATGGCGCCGGAGATCGATTAGTATCTCAAGTTTCGGAGTTCAAACTTAGTAAAACCTAACGTGTAATATATTGAATTACCAAGCAAACTGGCCTCGCGCATGGTAAAATGTTTGTGTTCAAAAGCAAAGAGGATGTGCTCTATCTTGAAATCGGGGATCGAACCTCAGGCGCTGAAGTCGTTTACCCTGACGATGATATCCAGGCATCTCTGGTCGATGGGGAGTGGGCCTTTTCTCACAAGGATGGAACTCCATATGGATGATTTCTTCTGTTATGTTTATGAGTGACAATAGGCATCTCACTTCCCAACAGAAGGAATCGTTATGTCGGAATACAAACCGTCACAACCGCCAGATGCAGAAGAATGCAGCCGATCACACAAACAGCAAAGAGATGAACAAGATTCCCAACAGTCAGCTGATTCAAGTCGTGACTTATGGTTCGCCTGGAGATTCGCTAATGCCCGCATGGAAGGACAAATTATCGAGTGCTGAGATACAGAGCGTCGTGAGCTACGTCCGTCTGCTCTCTTCTTTCTGATTGGTGGTAAAGTGTAGACAATAATAGCAAAGCAGGATTTTCTTTTATACACGCCACTGAATAGTCGTGGTGTTTTGTTTTTTGTGTACGCCGTATCTTGTCGGATAAGTCCCTTCAGACCCTATATTGAATTTAAAATTCTTTGGCGGATTGTACGATACTCTTCAGGTGAGATCAGTCCCTCTTGTTTGAGCTGGTCCAGTTCAATGAGTCGTTGTTTTACAGCTTTTTTCTGCATGGGCTGTCGTTCCGCATCAGGATGATTTGAGCTGCTATCGGAGTCGCTGACTGATGGTTCGGCCGTCAATTTTTCATTGGCTTCGCCGCAAACCAAACTGATATCAATATCTTTCATCAGCTCCCGGTAACCGATGTACTGTGTGTAATCCTCGCAGCCTTCGTGCTTGAGGGTGACTGTGCCGTATTGATTCTGCTTGGCTGGATCGTATGTGGTGGGATAGATCGTCTCCTGTCCGATTTCCAAGGGTGTCACGCCAACTTTCTTATCCATAGGGCATCCTCGAGCGTGATGACGACGACTGCATGGATGCAGGAGGTAGGGCGAAGCAGGAGCCAGAGCCGAAAGCAGTTAGCTGAATCCGAATGATGGGGATGAGGATGCTGAATTGTTCGGTGAGTTAGCGCATTGCCATCGGGCCACAGCAGGGGTGCAAGGTATTCACGCTGCAGACGATCCCGTCTTGGGAAGACGATGATCGATTTTCCCAGGACGCAAAACCATCGGCTTTATTGCTCTATGTCATATTTAGTCATGCCTGGCATAGAAGCATGGGTTATATTTGAGAGTGAAATCTGAATTTACGGATTTTGCCAAAAGCCAATCAATGTGGTTCTAGAATTGATAGGTCTGGCTCCAAGCTGAGATTCGATTAAAACGAAACTTTCTGCCTAACCCACTAAGTGGAAATGTTGAAAAACATGTCTGACTTCAAAGAGTTTGAAGCTATATGTGTCCGCGGTGCATTACGGGTCAGTCGTGGCTGGTATCAGGATGGTAAGACCGTCGTTCGTAAATGGTTGGCGATGGATGCTCAGCCTGAGGCCTACAGCCGCTTGCAGCGTGAATTTGCGTTGCTGTCCAAAATTGATCTGCCGGGGGTGGTCAAGCCCTTGGATCTGCTGGAGACAGACGGCGGCCGGGCAATGTTGCTGGAGGATATCGGCGGCAAATCTCTCCGGCACATGCTTGCTTCAAACACACAACTCTCTCTGGAGCACTCCCTGAATTTGGCGATGGGTCTGGCGGAGACGCTTGCTCAGCTGCATCAACAGCGAATCGTACACAAGGCCATCAATCCGGATCATATCATCATCAACGTTGCGAGCGGCGAATTCCGCCTGATCGGATTTGGGTTCGCGGATGAGCTGCCGCAAAGCGAAGTTGCAATGCAACCTCCCGGGGCTATCGAAGGGGACCTGACCTATATCTCCCCTGAGCAGACCGGTCGCATGAACAGGCGGGTTGACTATCGCACGGACTTCTATTCCCTTGGAATCACCCTCTACGAGCTGCTCACCGGTGCTTCCCCCTTCAAGGCGGACGATGCGCTGGGGATGGTCCACTGTCATATCGCCAAAGTTCCGGCCTCTCCACATGAACTCGATCCGGACATACCGGAGGTGCTCTCCGATATGGTGATGAAATTGATGGCAAAGATGGCGGATGATCGTTATCAGAACGCCTGGGGACTCAAAGCGGATTTAGAGAAATGCCTCATACCATTGAGGCATGGGGAAACCATTCGCCGTTTTGAACTTGGTTTGGAGGATTTCAGTGGTCAACTGCGTCTACCGCAAAGACTCTATGGTAGAGATAAAGAGATCGATCAACTGAGTGAACGGTTCAACCGGGTTAAGTCGGGTGAAAGGGGGCTGTTACTTATCGCAGGTCATCCTGGTATTGGAAAGACGGCCCTGGTGCATGAGAGTCGCCGACTCATTGTGGAAAAACAGGGCAACTTTATTGAAGGTAAGTTCGAACAATTGCAGCGTAATGTGCCTTACTTCGCCTGGATTCAGGCATTTAAGAGCTTTTTGGACTATCTCCTCATGGAGAGTGAAACGCGGCTTGAGCAATGGAAACAGATCATTCATGCCTCCCTTGGCAGGATGGGCCGGGTTCTGACCGATGTCATTCCAAACCTGGAACTGATTATCGGGGCTCAGCCGGAGGTTCCCATACTTGGGGCTCAGGAGGCCCAGAACCGCTTTAATTTCCTATTCGCCGCATTTGTCAAGGCCCTGGCCACTGGTGAGCATCCCTTGGTGGTGTTTCTGGATGATCTGCAGTGGATAGATGCTGCCTCACTGAATCTGATGCAGACAATCATGAGCGGAGACGGTGTCCCGAATATGCTTGTGATCGGAGCCTATAGAGATAGTGAAGTGGATGATTCTCACCCGCTTCTCGTGACAATCGAGACGCTGCGCAAACAAGGGTGTACGATCGAGCAGCTAATGCTCGAGAAGATATCGGAGCAGACAGTCAACGAGCTGATAGCCGATGCCTTACACCATGAGCGATCCGAAACACCGCTTCTGACCCATTTGATCTATTCCAAGATCGGGGGAAATCCATTTTTTCTGTTTCAGACTCTGATGACTCTGACCCAGAGCCAGGCGATCGTATTTGATATCGAAGAACGACGCTGGAAATGGAAGTTGTCCGTACTCAAGGAGATGGAAATAGCGGACGATGTGGTTGAGCTGATGATGCAAAAATTGAGTAAGCTCCCCCAATCGGCTCAGCAAATTCTCCAGCGAGCCGCCTGTATCGGTGCTCGTTTCAACGTCGAGATGCTAAGTGATGTGTGTGACAAGTCGGCCGATGCTGTCCTTGCTGATCTGCGGTCGGCTTTTGAGGAAATGCTCGTTATCTCCAGCGGATCCGAGATCGAGTTCGTTCATGATCGTATCCAGCAGGCCGCCTATTCCCTGGCTTGCGTGGACGCGCGTAAAGCCACGCACTGGCGAATTGGCAAGCTATTACTGCAAGAGTCCTCGCAACGGATACGCAATGAGTACTTTTTCAATACCGTCAATCATCTGATCATCGGTGCGTACAGCTTTGCAACCAGCCAGGAGAAGCAAGCCCTGGCAGAGATGACCTATCAGGCAGGACTCAAGGCGAAGGCAAGTGCGGCGTTCTCCGCCGCAATGGAGTATTTCGAGACAGGGCTGAAGTTGCTCGGGGAAAAACGTTGGGAAGATCGATACACGGAGACGCTTGCCTACCACCAGGAGGCTTGCGAAGCTGCTTGCCTCTGCGGTCAATACGAGCGCATGCGGCAACTGACAGAAACCACCCATCGGGAGCCCATCGGGAGGCAAAATCCCTACTGGACGAAGTCCGGACCTACGAAACCGAGATCAGGGCGTTGACCGCTCAGGGTAAACTTCGTCCTGCGATCCTGCATGGGTTAGCCGTCTTAGAGCGTTTGGGGATGCATCTGCCCGAAGAGCCGTCAGAGAGCGAGCTGACCGAGCATATGGCGGCCACCCTTGCGCTTCTGCAGGAACGGACAATAGAGGGGTTGAGTGATCTGCCGGCAATGGATTCTCCAGAGCATCTGGCCTGTACCCGAATTCTGAGCGAACTCGGAGAGCCCGCCTATGCCGCCTCCCCGCAGTTCTTCCTGGTATGGGCTTCATTGATGAGCGAGCTCTCTCTGCGTTTCGGCAACTGCGCCTTGTCCCCCTTCGCATACGCCGCCTACGCGCTCGCCTTGTGCGCAACGGGAGAGCAGGTCGAAACAGGCTCGAAACTGGCCAAGAAGGCCATTGCGATGCTCGATCGGGTAGGCGCTCAACCGCTACGCTGTCGACTGCTCAATATTTATGGCTGCACCATCCAACCCTGGACGGAGCATCTTCGGGATACCCTCCCAACCCTGCAGGAGGCCATAGATAGCGGGATGGAATCGGGAGATTTCACATCCGGCAGCTATGCGGCCTTTAATACATGTACCGCGGCTTTTTTTATGGGTGAATCCCTCGATCGGTTCACGCGTCGTCTGCAGTCCAATCTGAAGATCATTGCAGCGATGAAGCAGAGCTACATCGAAAGGTGGGTCGCCTTTCAGCTTGTCACAGTCCAGCGTCTGCAGGGTAGTGTGGATCAGTCCGGAGCACTGGGTGCATTTAATAGTGAGCGCTGGCTTGCCTCGGCGAGGGAGGCGAACGATCAGTGTGGAATGGCCTACTATTTTCTCTACAGGTTGATCGAAGACTATCTACTGGATGAAAGTGCGCCTGATCAGGTGTTTTCCCACCTTGCCGAGGTGGAGGCAAACCAAGCGGGTTTTCAGGCCGCCTTTGCGGTGCCTGTCTACTATTTTTACAGCTCATTGGTACGCCTGAAATACCACACAGGAGAATCCAGTTCACTACCCGAAGAGATTCGTGAAAACCACAAAAAGCTCCAACAGCTGGCACTCCTGGCACCGATGAACTTTCAGCATAAGTGTGATCTGGTCAGCGCGGAAATCGCACGAGTCGAAGGAACGGCGTGGCAGGCAGCCGAATTTTACGATAAAGCGATTGTTGGCGCTCGAAACAGTGGCTTTCTCATGGAGGAGGCGTTGTCCTGCGAACTGGCAGCTCGATTCTATCTGGAAAGCAAGATGGAAAGCGCAGCTGAATTCCATTTTAGCAAAGCCATTGAGGGCTATACCCGTTGGCAGGCTTGGAATAAAGTCAAGGCGTTGCGCGAAAAATATCCGCAATGGCCAGAGCCTGAACCTGTACCTTATCAAGCCCAAGAGTCGAATGCACTGGACTTGAGTACGATAATGAAGGTCACCCACTCCATATCAAGTGAAATGGAAATGGAGCGGCTGCTCGATACGGTTATGGGAACTGTGATCGAGAATGCCGGAGCCCAGCGCGGTACTTTACTTTTGCGAGTGGAGGGCAGATGGATCGTGGCGGCAACCGGTGAGATAGGAAAAACGGAAGTAAAGATTTCACAATCTCTTGGTGTTGATGATAGCGATACCGTCTCCCTGGGCATCGTCCGTTTCGTGATACGAACGAAAGAGCGAATCGTTCTGGACGACGCCGCCAATCAGGGCGAGTTTACGAATGATGCACATATTAAACGGGAAAAAACCAAATCACTACTCTGCACTCCACTCTCGATACGGGGTGGTTTGATCGGCGTTCTCTATCTGGAAAATAATCTGACAACGCACTCTTTTACCGCCGATAGGATTCAACTTCTGGAAATGCTGATCTCGCAGGTTGCGATATCGTTGGAGAATGCCGGGATCTATGAGGCGTTGCGTAACAGCAAAGAGAAATACCGACGTATTTTCGAGACCGCCAGCGAAGGCATCTGGGAGCAGGATGAGGATCTTAAGACCACGTACATAAACAAACGTATGGCCGATATGATGGGCTATGCAGTGGATGACATAGTGGGACGTCCGGTGACAGACTTCATGTTCGAGGAGGACATTCCAGATCTTCTATCAAAGACCGAGAATCGAAAAAAGGGACTTACCGAACTCTACGAGTGTCGTTTCATCAAAAAGGATGGGACGACGCTCTGGACGCTTCTCTCAGCTACCCCGGTGATCGATAGTGAACGATTTAAAGGCACCTATACAATGCTCACCGATATCACTGAGCGTAAATCTTCGGAAGCGGCATTGCAAAAAAGCGAGGAACTGCTGAGTGCCGCTCAGCATCTTGCCAAAATGGGGGGATGGGAGTTCGATGTCAAGCTGGGAAAATCCTTCTGGAACAAGGAGCTCTACCTCATCCATGAAATACCCAATGACCCCGCTATCAATCATATCGAAGAGAGTCTCAACTGTTATCGTTCCAAGGATCGCCCGATAATTCTTGCGGCGTTTCATAGAGCATGCGAGAACGGAGAGCCATACGATCTCGAATTTCCATTCACGACCTATAAGGGAAGACATCTGTGGATCCGCACAATCGCACAACCCGTTTACGAAGATGGCCAAGTGGTGCGCGTCGTCGGGAGTCTGATGGATATAACCGATCGCAAACAGGCTGAGGAGGAGTTGCTGCGCTATAGAGATCAACTGGAGGAGACCGTCAAACAACGCACCACGGAGTTGCTTTTGGCTCGTGACGCGGCCGAAGCGGCGAATAAGGCGAAGAGTATGTTTCTGGCCAATATGAGTCATGAGTTGCGTACCCCGCTCAATGCCATTCTCGGCTTTTCAGCCATGCTGCGAAGTGATCAGGAACTTACCAAGGGGCAGCGCGAAAAGCTCGATATCATCAATCGCAGTGGCGATCACCTGCTGACACTCATCAACGACGTACTCGAAATCGCAAGAATCGAGTCGGGTCGTCTACAAATCGAGAATAGTCCGTTCGATCTGGGCGCCATGGTACGCAATGTTACAGAGTTGATGCGTGTCCGTGCCGAAGAGAAAATGCTACAACTGCAGGTCGATCAAATATCGAGCTTTCCACGCTACATCGTAGGCGATGAGTCCCGCCTGCGCCAGATACTCATCAACTTGATGGGCAACGCCATCAAAAACACCGTGCAGGGTAAGGTAACCTTGCGCCTGGGTACGAAGCACAATAGATCCAACCATCTGCTGATCGAGGTTGAAGACAGTGGTGTCGGGATCGCAGCAGAAGATCGGCGGAGAATCTTTGAACCTTTTGTGCAACTGAGCGAGCAGGGTGCCACTACAGGCACCGGGCTCGGGTTGACGATTACCCACCAATTCGTACAGATGATGGGTGGAAGCATCCGCTTGGAAAGTACTCTCGGGAAAGGTTCGTTGTTTATTGTCGATTTGCCACTGAGGGAAGCCCAAGAAAGCGACATAATGAAACAAGTTGAGGCGCAGCATAGAGAGATCACAGGACTGGCTCCCGGACAGCCGGAGTACAGGGTTCTGGTCGTAGAAGATCAGCATGAAAATCAACTACTGCTTGAAAATCTGCTTGTATCGGTCGGCTTTCAGGTTGAAGTGGCTGGAAATGGGGCGCAGGGAATAGAATGGTTCATTCGATGGCATCCGCATTTCATCTGGATGGATCGGCGTATGCCGGTAATGGATGGCATGGAAGCCACTCGGCGTATCCGGGAACTACCCGGAGGCAGGGAGGTAAAGATTGTTGCGGTGACTGCCTCAGCGTTTGCCGAACAACGGGACGAAATGCTTGCTGCCGGTATGGACGACTATGTGCGCAAACCCTTTCGCCCGGCAGATATCTACGATTGCTTGGCGAAGAACCTGGGTGTGAAATATCTTTACAAGGATGTAACGACGCCAGGTGAGGCGGATGTTGAAGTAACGCTTGAGATGTTCAATGGAGTGCCCGAGCAGTTGCTTGGTGAGCTTGAGAGTGCGCTGAAAGCGTTGGATAGTGAAAAGATATTTTTAGCCATCCACAAGCTTGCGACATACGATCAGGTGCTCTTTACAAAACTGAGTCGACTTGCTGGTGATTTCAATTATCCAGCCATCCTGCGGGCCTTGCACAAAGACGACTGAAAGTAACTTATTGCGCTAGTGTGGTATCTCATACTAATGCGCTATAATCGCGTATCAGTATGAGACACTACACTAGTTCTCTCGGTACAGGCATTGCCCATCAAACCAAATGCCGTGGTTCTCATCATCCGTGGCGAAGACCGGTAGATTTTTCTCCTCCCCGTTATCGAATTTCAGGGTCAGGTTGTAGCTGTCGAAACGGTAGTTGCCGACCCGGTCACTGTCGGGGCGTTTGTTGCGACTAGGGGTTCCGCCATCGATATTGCATCCGATTACCGCGGTGGACGAGCCTTCGTCGTTGCTGAAGGCGGTGACCAGGGGCGTGCCGGTCTGTATTTCGCCGCCTGCCTGCATCGTGTTGTTGTGATATTTTTTAAGGGGATGCCTTTTATCTGTCGGCCTCGGGGCATGACATAGCTGTTCCGGTCCACGCTCCAGGCGAAGCTGTAACGTCCGTCATCGAGTTTCCACCAGCCCCATCGGGCCACAGCATGGGCGCAAGGTATTCACGCTGCAGACGATCCCGTCTTGGGAAGACGATGATCGATTTTCCCCGGTGGCGAAAGCATCTGGCTTTCGCCTACACGTCGGTGTCGCAGCAGAGACTGGAGAGGTTATGCCAATATATTTCAGGGGTATCCGAGAAGCGCCTGTCACTACATCGTACAATGATCCTAAAAAAATCAGTTGACCGCTCCATTCTACTAGCAGATTACTGATTTTAAAGAAAATAGCTTCGATGGTTATGTCACCTGCTGGGTGAATCACGCTACAACGTGAATGGCACGCTTG
>JARRQD010000287.1:0-4974 GCA_037382205.1 Candidatus Thiodiazotropha sp. | reverse complement strand
CTAAGCCCGTGATTGTTGCCGGTGATGATGTGGCTGAGGCCAGGTGGGTAAAGATTTCGGATATTGAGCTTCAGAGCATTGGCCTTGATTCGGTGCGCAATGCCGTAGGCCGCTTTGTTGAAATGGTGCGGGCAGAAACGGAATGCTCCTAAATTGTCCCTGCAGTTTGGTCATACCGCGACCACTCTCTGGAAAAAGTATCAGAATCTGTTGTTGATCAAGTGCATCGATGATCCAGGCCAGCGGGTCCACCCGGTCTCCTTTGACTTTTCGCTGCAGTGGAATGATGCTGATTATCTTGGTGGCAGCCAATTCGCTTGGCGTGGTGCCGTCAGTTGGTTGTCTCAACTTGATAGACACCGGGGCCATGATCAGCAAATTCAGGAATCTTAAGATAGATGCAACTCAGCTGTAGATCCTCGTCTGTGCTCATATCGCCATAGAGACGGTCTCCAACAACTGGGTATCCGGAATCACTCAGATGTCGACGTATCTGATGTTTGCGGCCAGTCTCGATCTCAACCAGGAGGAGCGACCGATCCAGCTGCTCGTCATACTTTAACAGGCTAACCCGGCTTATCGCCGGCCGGTCATCGATTGGTATCTCTATCACTTTTATCGAATCATCGGTGGCAAAGCGCCCCACAACCTGGGCCTGATAGCGCTTGATGACTTTTCGCTCACGAAACAGACGGGCCAACTCAGCGGCTACTCGCTTTTTATGTGCCAAAATCATCAGGCCATCTGTGGCGCGATCCAGACGGTGGATCAGAAACACTGGGCGCTGAGGTGTAATATGAGTCTCTACCCAGCGATCTATGGCGCAGTGATCTCCCCACTTGGAACCATGAGAGAGCATGCCTTTGGGTTTGAACCAAACACTGAATTCACCCTCATCCGCAATCAGATCGGCATCAGCTGGTTCTGCGGCAAGGACTTGTGTGTTGTGGTAAAGATGCAATCGGTCGCCGTCTCGTAATTGAGACTTGGCGCGTCGGATACGTCGTACGCCTCCGTCACGTTCCAGCCAAACGGCACCTTTCCACATAATCTGCTTGATACTTTGCCGGGAGAGACCGCTGGTCTCTGCCAGCAGCTCAACCGGGGTCAGGAGAGGGTGATTGACGTCAATGTGATATTCAGATGCCGGCATAAGGTCAATCCAGATGGGGCCATTTACGGTGGCTGGGATCCACAAGTAATCGGGATGTTACTAGTGAGCTAATTTGTTGTTTTATAACTATTTAGATCAGCCCTGGAAAGTGCGATTTTCAGCTCTGACCAAAGCGAGAGTGAGACTTCTCCCCTTTGGAACCTGCAAAAGCCGGGGCCTGCTGAAGAGTTATGTTGATTTTGAAGTTTAACATCTCTTCTGATCAATAGGCAGTGCTTCAGCCAATATCGGTCTGACCAGTTATTGGGGAGAGAGGTGCTTGATTTGGTCAAATCTCAGTGGTCATCGGGATGTTGGGAAAATCTCCTGGGCGAATCCTCTACTGTGATCGTGGAGGTCGAAGATTCTGCAGATGGTGCTCAATAATTCGTTGCCACGGTACTTGAGTCGCAGTGAAGTGTTGCGGTTTGTACATTTATCTTCACTGGTTTTTCAGATTTTTCAACGACTAAGGTCATCATTTCTAGGCTGACAACTGGTAGGGATACGCATTCATTGGAAGGACTAGCATCAAATATGTTGATGATCATGTCACTTGATGATGTTATGTCTATATCAGAAACCATGGCCTGAAATCCACTGCTTGGTTTTAGACCGAGTCCGCCCACAACAACTTGAGAGGTGTTGAAATCAACCTGAGGTGGACCTGACAAGCAGGGGTCATCCTGTTCATAAGTCGCATCACTGGGGAAGGTGCAGTTGATGCCGTTCGAAGGTAGGAGTTCGTTATAGTAAAAATTGCCCCAGTCCGCTTGGCTGGAAATCACCCTTACCCAGGGATATTCATAGGGCATGATGTATTGCAGTTCCAGTACTTTAAAATCACTCGCTTGCAACGGGCTGAGTAGCACTAGATAAGAGAATACAATAGAAATCAGTGCTTTTTTCATACTATCTTCCTTAATAATCACTCCATAATGTGGACCGATATGTATAAACGATTTAACGATCTATGCAAAGTGTGGAATCGTTAAAAATACTCAAAATGTAATATTCATCTCACTATTGCCGGCAATTTCGATCACTTACCTGGTATTTGATAAAGCGGCAACGACGCTTGGTTTGATCGCCACTAACACCACTTCAGAATGAGTGGCGATGTGGCTTGAGGGGGAATGCTGTGAGTAGAATGAAATAGATAGATTGGTATATTGTAATGAAGGTGAATATGTCACAAATTTACTCAGTAAAATTGAGTTGTTTATTCGCTTGCTATCACTTTATTATTACCTGTCTAATTAACATTCTTCCATGCTATAGAGGCTCTCTTTGTGGATTCGCCTTGAGATAGGTGAGGGTGTTTACCTGTCAGCAGTCACTAGGCAACGGATGGTTAATATAAGGCCTGATCTATCAACTTGACTCGGACTGAAGGTTCAATCGATCAGTTGCATATCAATGCCCTGATACAAGGAGGTGAGATAATGTTTGTTTACTCATGTGGTTTTGCTATGCCGAATTGGTTCGGTAGAGGCGAGCATGGCATTGAGGTTAAGCAAGCCCATACTACCCAGGTTAGATTGGACAGAGTGATACGGCTGTTCTACCTCTTTCTGTTTTGCAGCTTGAGTGGGGTAGCCCAAGCGAATGATATTGAATTGTCAGGACTCATTCAGAGGCCAACGAATCCATTGCCAGTAGGTACCTCTGCCAACTATAACCTTACCCTGCACAATGTCGATGATGGTATCAATCCACCCAGCATAATCTTAGTTGGCATCAGGGTGATCGTTGATGGTGTAACCATCCGGGCTGACTCAGGCGAGCTTGAGGCGTCGGGTTGCACGGTCGATATTAGCGATCCCTCTGATTTTACCTGTAACGCCCTCGGTGTTGGTGGATCGCTAAGTCCAACATTCATTTGGCATAATCCCACGCCAGGCAATCACAGTGTAACCTTTAGAGCTTCATGCCAGACAAGACTGCAGGCAGAGACCGGTCTTGTCCCTTGTGCTTCGTCTGGCGCCAGTCTCTCGACAACCACTATGGTTGGTGTTAATCCTACGGCGGTTTTAAATCCAGCTGGACCCACTGTAACGATTGAAGATACTGCCCCATCAGTGAACTTTGATGGGCTGTCATCGACCGTTCAGAATGGTACTGTTGCCAGTTGCGAATTCAGGATGGATGGTGGACAGTTTGTTGGCACAGCAGATTGTCATGTGGAATATCCCACCCCATCACCGGGAGATCACACAGTCGAGTTGCAGGTTACTGATAACAATGGATTGACTGATATTACAAGTCTCACCCTGCGCGTACTCTCCTATCCGGAAGCCGACTCTGGTGGCAATCAACAGTTAACCGATACAGATAATGACGGCACTGAAACAGTGACCCTTGATGCATCCGCCTCAAGTGATGTTGGCGGCACGATCGTCAGCTATGAGTGGTTTGAGTTTGATGTTTCGGGGTCGCCGCTCGCAAGCGGGGTAACGGCTAACCTTGCTTTGGCAGTCGGAACCCATAACGTTACGCTCCGGGTTACGGATAATGACGGCATGGTAACTGAGGATCCTTTTACCGTCACCATCCTGGCGGGGTCTGTTGCCCCAACAGCCAATGCCGGCGTCGATCAGCAACTCATCGATAGTGATAATAACAGTACAGAGCTTGTTCAGCTTGATGGCACGGCCTCGGCAGATACCGATGGCACGATTGTGAGTTATCAATGGTTAGAGTTCGATAGTGAAGTTGCATCCGGTGCGACACCGAGCATCACACTGGCGGTAGGCTCACATAATCTCACACTGCGTGTCACCGACAATGATGGCGCTGTGGGAGAAGACCAAGTGAGTATTGTAATACAACCTGGCTCCAATGCACCCAGGGCAAGTGCAGGGATCGATCAGCAGCTAATCGATGCGGATAACGACAACAGTGAGAATGTCGCGCTGGATGGTTCTGGGTCTGAAGATTTGGATGGTAGCATCGTAAATTATCAGTGGCTGGAAAGTGGAATGGAAGTAGCCACAGGCGCCACACCGACCGTGTCGTTGTCAGTAGGAGTGCATACCTTGACCCTAAGAGTAACTGATAATGACAACCTATTTGCTGAAGATCAGGTGGTGATTCGGATTGACCCTGCACCAAATGCGCCGATTGCCGATGCTGGTGAAGACCTCACCCTGACAGATCATGATAACGATGGCAGTGAACAGGTCACAATCGATGCAAGTAACTCATCCGATAGCGATGGCACTATCGTCAGTTACCAATGGTTTGAGAATGGGATAGAGATCGCCAATACAGCTACGGCGACAGTCAATCTGACTGTGGGCGTACATAGCTTGACGCTGCGAGTGGTGGATAGTGATGATTTAGTCTCTGAGGATCAGTTGACCGTCTCAGTTGCAGCCGTTCTGGATGTGAGTGCCCCTATTGCCCATGCGGGTTTGGATCAATCCGTGGTGGATTCGGATGGTGATGGCATTGAATCGGTTACTCTGGATGGCTCAGCGTCGACAGATTCGGATGGCACAATCATCCATTACACCTGGTTCGAAGGCGATCGTGAAATCGCCAACGGCGCCACAGCTGAAGTTGATCTAACGACAGGCACACACACCCTGACGTTGTTGGTCACGGATGATACGCAGCTGACCAATCAAGACCAGGTGATGATTACTGTGAGCAGCGCTGAAGCTCAATTGCAAATCGTCAGCGGCAATCGCCTGTCAGGTGGGGCCGGGGAGACTGTGGGCCCGTTTACTGTTCGGTTGGTGGATCAAAGTGGCGCTCCTGTAGCCGACCAATCGATTGTCTGGCGGGTGACACCTGACAATGCCGCAAGCCTGAGT
>JARRQD010000286.1:0-4981 GCA_037382205.1 Candidatus Thiodiazotropha sp. | reverse complement strand
CCTCGAACCCTGGTAGAGGCTGTTCCGCTTGGCGATTCTCCAATGTGATGGTGTCACCCACTGGCGCACCATCTACCTCTTTGATACCGGCGATCAGATAGCCCACTTCCCCCGCTTTCAAAGAGGACTGACTGAGCTTTTTGGGGGTAAACACGCCAACTTGCTCAACCTGAAAAACCCGTCCGCTCGACATGATTCGCATCTTATCTTTTGGCTTGATTTCACCATTCATCACTCTGATGAGTGATATAACCCCGACATAGGGGTCAAACCAAGAGTCTATGATCAGTGCCTGCAGTGGCGCCAAGTAATCACCTTCCGGTGGTGGAATGGTGGCGACGAGCTGTTCCAATAGCGCTTCGATACCCAACCCCGTCTTGGCGCTTACGTGCACCGCCTGATCGGCCTCGATACCGATGATCTCTTCAATCTCATTGATGACCCGCTCCGGTTCTGCGGATGGTAGATCGATCTTGTTGAGTACCGGCAGCACTTCCAATCCCTGCTCAATGGCGGTGTAGCAATTCGCTACACTCTGCGCCTCAACACCCTGCGCGGCATCCACTACCAGCAATGCCCCTTCACAGGCTGCCAGAGAACGTGAAACTTCATAGGAGAAGTCCACATGCCCAGGCGTGTCGATAAAGTTGAGCTGGTAGGTAATCCCGTCACTGGATTGGTATTCCAGGGTGACACTTTGAGCTTTGATGGTGATGCCTCGCTCCCGCTCTAAATCCATGGAGTCACAAACTTGGTCAGCCATCTCCCGGTCACTTAGGCCACCACAAGTCTGAATGAACCGATCGGCTATTGTCGATTTACCATGATCGATATGAGCAATGATCGAAAAGTTGCGGATGTGTTGCAAGTCAGCCATAAAGCCTTGATATATCAGTCAAATAATGAGAAACGCCCCATTTCGGGGCGTTTCAACGAAACTGTGTTGCCACAAAAAGGGAGATGATACCAAATCATACGTCGCGCAAATAGCTCAGAAGTCTGGCGTGGTCGAGATAGTGCTCACTCAAAGAGAGCCCATTCGGACCTTCCAGACAGGGAATCCGCACCCCATAGGAGCGTTTGGTTTGCGGATTCTTCTCAATATCCACCTTCATCAGTTTTACTTTCTCCACCCCATCCACGACCACCAGCTCATCCCACATCTCTTCACAGAGGTGGCATCCCTGCCGATGGTAGAACTTAAGCTCAACCATTTTCAGGTACATGCAGAGCAAGAAATATCGGCCCGGTGTTGCGGTGCACAAGCAGAGCAACTGTCTTCTCGCCAGGCAACGCTTTGACCAGGCGATTAAAGTGATCCACACCTTCGATTTCTATGTTGTTAATCATTGTGATGATATCACCTTGCTGAATACCGGCCTCACGAGCCGCCTGACCGGTCACAGACTCCACCACAACGCCACGTCGAGACGCGAGACCCAATTGTTGTTGGGTCTGTTCACTGACACTTGAGACCATCAATCCCAGTCGATTCTCTGACACCTTGGGTGGCGTATCGCCAGCCATTGCTAATTGATCATCGGATGGCAGTTCACCGATATTGACTTCGACAGTTCTGGTTTTTCCTTTTCTGAGAATCTTCAATGTGGCCGGTTTATCCACATTGCTACGTCCAACCAGGGGAGGTAGCTCTGATGAAGTGTGAATCGGTGTGCCATTGAAAGATACAATGACATCACCCACCTGAAGCCCGGCTTTTTCAGAGGGGCTTTGTGGAAGCACGCGGGCTATCAAGGCGCCTCGTGGATGATCCATACCAAAGCTGTCTGCCAGGTCCTTGGTCACATCCTGAATCAATACGCCTAACCAACCCCGGGTCACTCGCCCACGGGTCTTTAGCTGATCAGCAACATTCATAGCCATCTCAATCGGAATAGCGAAAGAGAGCCCCATAAATCCGCCAGAACGACTGTAGATCTGGGAATTGATGCCAATCACTTCGCCTTTCATATTGAACAGTGGACCGCCGGAGTTACCCGGATTGATGGCAACATCGGTTTGAATGAATGGAACATAGTTTTCGCTGGGTAGATTTCTCCCCTTTGCACTGACAATGCCTGCGGTTACTGAATGGTCAAAACCAAAGGGTGAACCAATCGCCAATACCCACTCACCCACTCTCAATGTATCCGAGTCACCAATATCAACCGCTGGTAGGTCATCAGCATCGATTTTGATCAACGCAATATCGCTTCTCTCATCTTTACCGATAACTTTAGCGACAAACTCTCGACGGTCGTTCATCCGTACTAGGATTTCGTCAGCCTCATCCACAACATGATTATTGGTCAGGATATAGCCATCATCCGAGATGATAAAACCAGATCCTAAAGAGCGTTTCTCCAGATCACTTTCCGGCATACGATATCCATGATTACCGAAAAACTTTTTCATCAGTTCACCAAGAGGGCCCCCTTCAGGCAAGCCCTCCAGTTCTGGCAGTTTGAAAGGTGAAATCTGTGTTCTGGATGATGAGGATCTGGTACTGATGTTGACCACTGAAGGTGCATTATGCTCTGCCAAATCGGCAAAGTTTGGTAGATCGCGTGCCATCAGCTGATGTGATGTCAGCAGCGCCACTACAGTCGCGACCAGCATTAGATAGTGAAAATTCTTGTTTCTCATTGAAACAACTCCTGGAGGATGAGGGTTCGATCGACAACAGATCAGAAGTTAAAAAGCCTCAGACAAAGGGTACCGAGACTCTATCTGCATGACGCAGCATGACAGCTTGATAAGCTGGGTCGTGTCGATTTTTAGTTGCAAGTAGTCTCAATAGAAAAAACCCGCCAATCAGCCCCAATAGACCACCGATAACTTGCGGGAGTTCCCCTCTGTAAGCAGTAAGAGAATCTATTAGGTATTGCGCAACGATGGCCAAAACAATCATGCTAAAAAGTGGCAACAGATAAGCAAGCATTGAAAGTTTGATTAGTGCTTGTTCATGCAACCCGATGACCACCTGTTCACCGGGCTTAGCGGATACAGTGTTAAGTACCTTCAGATGGCTATAGCGACGTTTGAACAGTCCAGACAACACAGTGGTGCTGCAGCTGCCTTGACTTTGGCAGGATCCACAGGCGGCTCGCTTTTGCGTCTCAACAAAGGCGTACCCATCATCGATACGCACGACCGTTGCGGTCTCTTCAATCATTCGAGTCCTTCAGCTTCATGCCTTGCACCACGCCCAATAGAGTTATAGCAGGCACCTCACCAACTGCCGTTACCTGGTAACCGGCCACTTGCCCTCCCCAAGCATTGATTGCACCCAATCGGGATACGCCACGAAAGGCTTCATTGCGGGATTCCGCTTCAATGAAAACAGATAATGACCCTAATCCATCGCTGAACACATACTGCTCAATCGGATCACTGAGCATCGGATCGTGTAGTTGATGCTGCATACTCAATTTGAAGCCTGCTGGAAGTTTGAGAAAATCCCACCGACTATCCGCCTGATTGGAGAGACTGGAGGCCTCATTATTTTTCAGATGATAGGTGAATAGCGACTCTCTCTGGTACAGATCACTGATTTCCGCCACACCGATCTGTAGATCGGTAAACATGGTCTGTTCCACTGCTTCACCCTGCTCGTTGATCAGATCAGACTTGAGGGGTAACCCACTCTCTGTGTCCAAATAGAACCGATAGCCGTAGCGAAGCCGGTCATTGGGCATGATCACCACGACTTGAGCCTGACGATTAGCAATCCGGTTCTTACCTGACAGGCGGAAGCTGTAGTGATCCTTCAATTGGGCGAGGTCTTGGGGCAGGATATTGAGGAATTTCTTACTTGGGGAACGTTTGTCAACGGAGACTTCATTGCTATCCGGCAGCACACAGGTCACCGACTCTTCATCACGAATGACCTCTCGTGGTGTGCCATTCAGGGACATCAGACTCTCTCTGACCTTATCTCCGTTCACCTCGTGAGCGATCTTCATGATCTCTAATTGATTGTCATGAAGATAGACAAAAGTCCCCTGATAGTTCAGTTTTTGCACCGCATCCATCATGCGTTCCAGCCAGTCCCTGGGATTCAGCTGTTCAGCCGCCATAACTGACTGACTACAGACCAGCAGCAGAAGAAAACCAATCCAATTTTGCATCATAACAGGGGTGCTAGACGAACCATTCATCCGATCAGCTCATTTATCATTTTTGTTTGTTTTCATCATAGCTGACGAAAGTTGCAAATGGCATGATCCCTTTGATGTTGCTGGAGGGCGACCTCTCTTGATGATTGACCAGATAGGCATTCAGTCGCGATTCCACCTCGGGCTTTTTCAACAGCTCCCAGCGAGTGCCATCTTCAGCAACATAGAGGGTTTGGGTTGCCGGAGCCTTGGTAGCAGCAAGATTTGCTGGTGGCGCTTCTGATCCTTCCGGATTGATCAGTTGTGGCGCCATCACCACAGCGACCGCAGCCAAAGAGGCGGCGACGGCCAATCCGGTATAGGAGCGCTTTTTCAATCCTGGTCGACGATTGATTACTGCCGGAACCAGTACGACTGGCTCATCCTCCAGCTGTTTGCTGATCGCCTGCGCCAATCCGGGATTGTACAGAGATCCCGTTTCGCCTCGCATGGCGTCGCCGATCAAGTGGAACCTGGACCAGGTATCCTGATTTACCGCATTGTTTGACAACTTATTAATTTCCATAGAGATTTCTTCTTGAGAAATCTCATCATCAACCAGCGCTGATAATCTTTCGTACTCTTGCTCAGTCATTTGTGCTATGCCTGATATTAGGGTTTCAGTAATGGGCTCAGTCTTTTATCAATCGCCTCGCGAGCCCTGAATATACGGGAACGAACCGTACCAACGGGGCATGACATGGCGTTGGCGATCTCCTCATAGCTCATGCCCTCCAGCTCTCTCAGTACAATGGCGGTTCTGAGATCTTCAGGCAGATCGTCGATAGCCTGTTGAACCGTCATGGTAATCTCTTCGGTCAACA
>JARRQD010000285.1:0-5011 GCA_037382205.1 Candidatus Thiodiazotropha sp. | reverse complement strand
GCCTATTTCTATCAATTATGCTAATAGGTAGTTTAATTTTATCTATTGTTGCGGTAGTAATGTCAATATATACCGGGGAGCGCGCATATGTTTTTACAACTGCACCGATAGGCGTAGCAACAATTTTAGCAATTACACTTATCTATCATTTCATTGGGCTAAGACTCAAAAGGACAAGTTATAGGCTATATGCACTGATATTGATAGTAGGATTTTTAGCAACAATGGCAAGAGTCTATACTCTTATACTTGCTTTTGCTCCCTTTATTTTAAAGCTGTTCAAGAAATTTAAAGCACCCAGTTTATTTTTAGCGATGTTTGCTTTTTCAATGCTCTTTACCTTTGTGCTAATCGAATTTATGGATGTACTGAGGCCAAGAAGTATTGAAGCTGATAATATCCGTGGAATAGGAAGATTGTTTGATGTTGAAATATGGAAATTTGCTCTATATGGACGCGCTGAATCATATTTATCAGCTCTTGGATCTTTTTTAGATCATCCTTTGGTTGGAATCGGACTATTTAAGGGTGAGCATACAATAACCGAGCATAACTTTCATATCGAATGGTTAATTTACGGTGGCCTAATTGGATACACTATATATATTGTTTTATTTTTATCCCATGTGATTACTGTCAATAGACATTTGAGAAAGTACAAAGATAATGATCCGATTTTACTTGCTGGTCTTGTCGCACTTATGGCTATATTGTTGAATAGTGTTACCAATGGTTTTATGCATGGATTAATGCCTCTTTCTGCATTTATTGTTATGGGTATAAGTGAGGCTAGAATAGGTTTGCGAGAGAGAGGGTCAATATAGAGGCAAACTACCCTTCACATTTTTTGAGACAGAGTAAATTATAGCGAGAAAGTTTTAACTGCCGAGATGATAAACCCGATTAGCCTTATGCTGAGAGATTATTAACCATATTGTGCTGCGGTTGTGTGTCATTGTTGCAATTTCGAGCAGTGGCCTAATCGTAGCTATTCGGAATGATCTATCTGTATGGTGCTGATGTGTATGGGACTGGAATTTATGTCTCGGACTCAGCATCCGAAGTTGAGAAAAACAATATTCTGCTGATCAAAGGCCTGGTATTATTTTTTTGTATATGGTTTATAGTGAACTCACTGTAATAGAGCAAGTAGGTTTTCAGGCTTTTTTATTCGCATCTTAATGGAGCAGTGATCATGGAACGTCATTATTTGTCATTTTCAGTAGTTAGTCTTCTACTATTTATATTATGTTTTACAATCTTTCTGTTTAATACACATATCGCATACGGCTTTAATTATAAAAGTGCTGATGTAAAAAAGAGTAGTACACCATATGTTCATATCGATGAGAAAGAGATTATAAGGGCACACTTACCAAAAACGCTTCTTGGATTTAATATTAATCTTATCCATTTTGAAAATGATTTAATTGATAGTAAAACAGATAAACCAAAACAGTCATTACTAGACTATTTAAAACAGTATCCAGGAATATTGTATCGGTATCCAGGTGGGCTCATTGCAAATGAATTTAATTGGGAGGAATCTATTGGTGATATCGAAAAAAGAGGTAATCAAAAATTATTAAAACACGTTAAGCCTAGACGTGTTGTATTTGGTCTTGACGAGTACTTAAATTTTATTTTAGAAGTCAAGGGGCAACCATTATATGTCTTAAATTTAAGTGGGTGGAGTACTACTATACAGCATCAAGAACTTGATATTTCTACAATAGTTGAGAGTAATAAAAAGTTAGCTAAAAAAATTATGGATAGACTTAAGCCGCTTGGTATTAAAAGAATATATCAGTTAGGAAATGAACTAGATCGTTCCAAATATGAATGGAGTACGGAGAAATATATTGATAGGTCATTGGCCGTTATTAATGCCATTAACGAAGTAGATGGTGATGCGATCTTTATGCCATTTTTAAGAGATTTTAATTGGAAATATACAAATCATAAAAGAGGTAAGAGTAAATGGAGGGATTTTGTTTCACAAACAGTAAATTCTATTGAAAGTAATAATATGTCACTACATTTTTACTATGGTAGTACTAATGCCCCTAAGAAATTTCGCATCTCTACAGTAAGAGCCAATAAAATAAAAACAGCAATAGATTATATGAAAACTCAGTCTGATCAAAAGATCGATGTTTGGATTACAGAGCATGCAATAGATTGGTATACGAAGGATAAAGAGGGAAGCCGAAATTTTTTGCAGACAAGCAATATTGAAGGCGGTTTAGAAACTGCTGATGCACTAATGCAGATGATTATGTTGCCAGAAATAACTGGTGCAGCATGGCATAGTATGAACGGTGGTCCATGGGCCGCGTTTTCTAATACAGACGAGCTAACTGTTACACCGCGGCCAGTTACTGAGGTACTAATGTCAGTGTTATATCCAGTTTGGCTTCCCCAAATCATGAAGACTGACACATTCAGTCCAAACTTTAGTAAACATTACGCTGGTTATGATATAAGAGCTCTCGCAATGAAATCAAGTGACAATTCAGAGCTTGGTTTATGGATAATTAATAAGTCAAAAAATAAATATGAAATTCCAGTTCAATATTTACCCTATAAAAATAAATCAAAAAATTCTTCAAAAAATTCTGTTTTTTTGAATAATGTTGATGATTACTTACTTGAAGACGGCCAAACTACATCAGAATTAAACATAAAAAATAGGGCTAATTTTAATCGTGAAGGCTACACCACTATTAGTGTGAAACCCTATTCTATTACCTCTATATACTATTATTAACAAATTTCAGCAAGCTTCAGCAGCCTATGGGGCATAGGTAGCGTCCTCATAGCGAAATAACCAAGTCGAGGAATTATATCTTTAAGTTTGAATCGCCGATTAAAGCGTTAGCAAAATTTAGTTAAATATTATGGTTAGTGCTTTTCATTGATGGCGTGACATGAACTATGAAGTCAGTTATTTACATTACAAAGCAACGTGTTAATCCACGTAAATGCGTCTAATACTACAGAGCTGTGACCACTGTCAGTCACAATAGCCTCATGTTGACACCCTGTGTCTTGGGTTGCATGAAAACAGGGTAAACTATCTGAGACTACACACGAATCACCGACTATCGGGCTATCTTATTGGTAAGAAAACCCTTTACCTTCTCAGACTCATAGCTATGGGATGACCTTGTTGATTTTTCGCTCTAGCTGCTACAATGGGGCTTTTTCCTGTAGCGCGACGTCCACTTTTAACACTCCTGTGTTCTCCGCTCTAACTAGCATCATCAACTTGAGTCGTACCCTCTAATGGTAGGCTATCATCCGTCCATCCATGAACTGCATTAACTTATGTTTTTTATCCGCCAAGCAGCATTGTATGATCTGTAACTGCCGCATCCAAGTCTGATGCAAAAATGCCATTTTTGCTTTGAGAGACCAGATAGATCCCACGAAACCAAGTGGGGAACGGGAGCTTTCTCGCCAAAAATATGGATCCACACGTTACAGATGTTTGTCGGTGGGGCCGACTACATTGATCGTGTTTTCAGGTATTTAGCTTACTGAACTTAGAATGCCCACAGTGCGGACATTGGAAGACATCTGGTCATTTCCACTGATATAATGCCTCGTGACACTGTGATACCGTGCCATACTCATCAAGAAACGGCGTTAAACTGAAGCCTTTTTGACAATGAGCCTGATTTCTGGCCATAGGTATCTTCTTGTTTTACTTCAGGTTCATTAATAAATACTCAGAGACTCAAAAGCTGTGTATCAGATGTAATTATGAAAAAGCTTTTTATGTATGCATTAAATATAATCCAGTACTCTGACGAATTTCATATAATTATAGTCTTGTAATACAATGTCTTAGTAAAAAAATTATTATTAACACGGCAAGTATTTAGAGCTTCATGTACACCATGGATGAGAAGAGAAGATGCATGATGCCCCTAGGCGAAGCCAGGGTTAAGAAGTGAGAATAGGCGGTGCGACTAGAGAAGAGGCCAGACTCACACTGAAATTGCGGAGTCTGTTGGCGTTTATGAACGGACAGTCATTTGCTGGATTCAAAACTACGACAAGAATGGTTCGCAGGGATTGAAAGCTAAGGCCGTGGGTCGACTCACGGGGACTGGCCGAGGCCTCAGTGTTGATCAGCAAAAGCGTTTATAAAAGCTTAATAAGAATAAAACGTCGGACCAGCACAAGGTGGCTTATATCTTGTGGACTTGTGAGGCGGTTGAAGAACTATTCGAGCAAGATTGCTCGATAGAGTTAGCAGCACGCACCGTAGGGGGCTGCTCGGTATTGTGGGGATTCACGCCGCAAAAGTCCTCGAAAATAGCTTATGAACATAACCTCGAGCAGGTTGAGCATTGGTTGAAATACGATATCAATCAACTGGCAAAAACTGAAAGTGCAGAAATCTACTGGGGTGATGAAACAGGAATGTGTAATGATAGCCAGCATGAATGAGGCTACGCGCCGAAAGAAACGAGCCTGGTAGTACAGTTAACGCAAAATGCGTATCAATAAACATGATTTCAGTGATCACGATTCAAGGAAGAGTGCGATTTAAAGTGTTCTACTTGCCTGTCTATTCACCGAAACTAAATCCCGATGAAAATTAGAATTGCGATTCGAAGCAGGGTGTACACAGCGGCACAACTGCCAGATCTAAAAATGCTGTCAGAGAAAAAGGTAATTCGGTATATGTACATGTTGCAGAAGAAACCGGTTCGAGTAGCGTAGTACATAGAGCATCCGCGTAACCAATATGCGGCATAATACTGGCCTAAATTTTATGCTGGATCATTATCAGGATATATTAAAAAAGTGAAGACGAGAAAAAGAATAGTCATAATAGCAATGGCACAATTTGGTTACCATATTGATACTTACTACTACTGCAAATATCTTAAATTAAAATATGACATTACTTATATAGGGTGGAATCACGGTCATAATCAGATCAAAATGGAGGGCGTTAAAGTAATTTTGGTTCCAAGGGGAAAGAAAAATGAGC
>JARRQD010000284.1:0-5018 GCA_037382205.1 Candidatus Thiodiazotropha sp. | reverse complement strand
TGTTGTTGATCATTCATTGATTATGAGCACCTCGATTCTGCGATTGCTTTTACGACCAATCTCAGTTTCGTTGTTGGCAACCGGGCGCTCCTCGCCATAACCAATGGCTGTCAATCGAGTTCGATCCACCCCACCGACCTTCTCAAGAAACGACGCTACCGTTTCTGCTCGCTGATGAGAGAGTTGGCGGTTTGTCTCTTCCCCGCCGACCGAGTCGGTATGCCCAGACACCACCACATCGGGATTTGGAAAGGATTGGATAGCAGTGACGATCTTATCCAGCAGTTCGAAGTTATCGGCCTGGATATCGGTACCACCGCTTGGAAAATTAAAAGCTCTCATCTCTAAAAGTATATTATGGCCCTGTCGATAGACATTGGCCTCTTCAGGGCTGAACAGATCCTGAATTTTATCGAAGCGGGCCTGGGCTTCCCGGTTTTGCCGCTCCACGGCTTCAAGCCGGGTCTGCAGATCGATGCGGGTCGCTCGTTCAGCCTGACGCAAATCGGCATAGTAGGCCAGTTTGTCCTGCAGTACTTTTACCACTTCATGGTTAGGCCGATCTAATGGCAATGGAATCTTTGCGGATTGGTTGATCTGTACGAGTTGTTTCTGATACCAGAGCAGGATATCTTCCGAGGTGTAGTTCCGGTTCTCAAACTCTTTGATCAATTCAGTCAGTTCGATGCTTCTTCTGGCCTGCTTGCTGGCTTCCAGGGCATGGTTTTTCGCCTTGGCGCGCTGGGTTTTGTTGGTCTCCAGCACGGCGACGGCCAATGCCAACTCCTCTCGTGCCAATTTCAAAGTTTTCGGCGCATAATCATCTGCCCCACTCTTGATCGCCTGGGAGATATCGTAGCGGGCATTCTCTGTGGCATCCTGCTTCAGCGCATCCAGCTCGATGGCGGCATACCCTTCCAGCATCTCTGGACGCCACTTCTTCGCCGCTTCAAGGTCACCCAACTCCACCTGCTCAGCGGCCAGACGAAACTTGTTCTCCAGTACCTCGAATTGTTCTGGCATCATACTGTCGGCGCCTGCCGCTATGGCCAAGCGGCGGGCTTCCAGCACCTCACGCATCACAGACTTAGTGGTAGTGGCATCTGCTTCTGCCTTTTTGAGTATCACATACCCATCACTGATTGCCTTGGCTACGGCTTGATCTTTTTTCGATCGACCCAGGGAGATTGCCTGATTGAGTTTGTCCTCTGCTTTGCTGAACCCTTCCGGGGCGAGACTGAACATGCCAGTCGCTTCATCCTCAGCCAGACGCTTTCTGAAACTCGATAGTTCACCATAAGTTTCAAACACATCGGTCTGGGAGAGTGTCGGCGTGGTGGTGCAACCAACAAACACGACTCCCAAAACAATGAGAGAAGCACATCTTTTTAGAAGCGTCATAGCTTATCTCCGGGGCATTCCAAGCATCAGAGGGGCAATCAGAACGAGACGCCACCCCACTGACCAATATCTGCTGCATCATAACATTGCCTTTGCCCGGCTGCGATGTCAGGAACGGGAACGGTAATCGCAATCAATCCTATAAAATAGTATCCAGCAACCAAAGACGCAGTCGCAAAGTCAGCGCCGGAGTGTACCCCACCGATACGAACCTAACCCGGCGATCTTCATCAATGATATAACTGGTGGGCAAACCTCGAACATGCCAAGCGGAAGCGAGTTTACCCTGAGGATCATTGATGGTGGTAAATTCGAGATCGTTGTGTTGAAGATAGTCGCTGACTTCTTCAGCCTGCCCCGATTGCATAGCCACGGTGACCACTTGGAGATCTTCCGCCAACTGCTCGATCGACGGCCCCTCCAGCTTGCATACCGGACACCAGGTTGCCCAGAAATGGATGACAATTGGATGATCGCCGAAAGCATCCAGGTCTACAGGAGTCCCTTGCAAGCTATGGCCAGATAGGGGGGGTGCAACACCCGCCACTAAATCACGGGTTTGCCAGAGATGGATCAGCAACAGCACCAGCAAAAGGCCAGCTATCTGCAGCACCCAGCTGAATAGACGACGAGCAATAGTCGGTTTCATCAAATAGCTTTGGGCAGGAGATTACTCTCGCTCCTCGATCCAGGCTGCCTGAATCGATTCGAGTATCTTTTCCCCGGAGTGGTGTGGATCATCATCGAAATCATCCAGTTTAATCACCCAATCCCGCAGATCGACAAAGTTGATCGTGCGCGGATCTACATCTGGATGAGTCTCATCGAGTTCAATGGCGATGTTGATACTGTCAACCCATTTCAAGCCCATGACGATCTCCCAATCAGTGGTGTTCCGAAACCATGTTGATGGTGTACTTTGGGATCTCGACCACCAGGTCTTTATCCCCCACCCTAGCCTGACAGCTGAGCCTCGATTCAGGCTCGAGACCCCAGGCTTTGTCGAGCATGTCCTCTTCCACCTCCTCTGCCTCCTGCAAAGAGTCGAAGCCTTCACGAATGATCACGTGGCAGGTGGTACAAGCACAGGACTTTTCACAGGCATGCTCGATCTCGATACCGTTTTTCAGTGCAGCATCACAGAGAGTCGTTCCCGGTTCCACATCAATCGCCGCCCCTTCGGGACAGATCTCTTCGTGTGGCAGAAAGATGACTTGCGGCATACTACGTGTTCCTTTAATGTTCGAATTCATCGACATTGTGCCCCGACATGGCCTGCTGAATACTCTGATTCATGCGTCTCTCCACGTAGAAGCCACAGCTTTTTTCGAGTTTGGCTATCTGACTCTTGATCTGCGCCTGATCACCATCTTGGCTCACCTTGCGCAGGGTTTCGAGAGCCGCATCCACCTGCTGACGCTCGGTTGCATCCAGCAATTTCTCTCCATCCTCGGCCAGCGCAGCTTGCAACGCCTCGATGACCCGCTCGGCTTCGACCTGCTGCTCTCTCAGGCTACGGGCCTGCTTATCCTTATCCGCGTGGGCGATGGATTCTCGCAACATGGTTTCAATCTCCTGATCGGTCAGACCGTAGGAGGGTTTGACCTCGATATGGGCCTGCACACCACTACTCTGCTCTATGGCACTGACACTCAGCAAGCCGTCCGCATCGACGGCAAAGGTCACTCGGATCCGGGCAGCCCCAGCAACCATCGGTGGAATCCCACGCAGCTCAAATCGGGCCAGGGAGCGACAGTCCACGACCAGTTCCCGCTCCCCCTGCACCACATGGATCGCCATCGCCGACTGACCATCCTTAAAGGTGGTGAACTCCTGGGCCCGAGCGACAGGAATTGTTGTATTTCGAGCGATCAGCTTCTCACTCAATCCCCCCATGGTCTCGATACCAAGGGAGAGTGGAATCACATCCAGCAGCAGCATCTCATCACCGGGTTTATTACCTACCAGGATGTCCGCCTGGATCGCTGCACCAACGGCTACCACCCGATCTGGGTCGATATCCACCAACGGTTCAGTGCTGAACAGTTCACCCACCTTTTCCCGCACCCGGGGCACTCTGGTCGATCCACCCACCATGACCACTTCCTGAACCTCATCAACGCCTACCCCGGCATCCCTCAGGGTCCGTCGGCAGGCCATCAGGCTCTTTGTTACCAATGGATCGATCAGACTGTTGAACTGCTCCCGGCTCAAACTGCCCTGCCAGCGCTGATCTGGCCCGATATTGACTTCGAGAGCCGTCTGTTCCGCCTCTGTCAAAGCCTCTTTGGCCACACAGGCGGCATGCATCAGACGCTTGATCATTCCCTGGCTGACATCGTCATCCATCCCAGCCTGTTGCATGATCCATTCTGCTACACAGCGATCAAAATCGTCACCACCAAGAGCCGAGTCGCCACCCGTGGCTAAAACCTCAAAAACCCCTTTGTTGAGCCTGAGAATGGAGATGTCGAAGGTGCCTCCACCCAGATCGTAAATCGCATGCACCCCTTCTGCCCCTTTATCCAGACCATAGGCGACAGCCGCTGCGGTTGGCTCGTTGAGCAGTCTCAGTACATGCAACCCGGCCAGTTTGGCCGCGTCCTTAGTGGCCTGACGCTGGGCTTCATCGAAATAGGCAGGCACGGTGATCACCACCCCCTCCAGCGCGCCCCCAAGTGCGCCTTCGGCCCGCTCTGTGAGTTGTCTGAGTACTTCTGCCGAGACCTCTACAGGCGAGATATCTCCGGCCTCCGTCTTGATCCTGGGAACGCTGCTCTGCAGATCGACAAAATGGTAGGGCAGCTGACTGCCGAGGGTTTTGATATCGTCGAGGCCACGACCGATCAGCCGCTTCGCTGAAGAGATGGTATTGAGTGGATCGTCCACTTCAGACTGTTTGGCTTCATGGCCAACCTGAATACCCGACCGCCGGTAACGTACCACAGAGGGTAAAAGATGACGCCCCTGCTGATCCGGCAGCGTTTCGGCTTGCCCGCTTCGTACGGTGGCAACCAGAGAGTTGGTGGTACCGAGATCGATGCCCGCAGAGAGCCGGTGCTGATGAGGGGCCTGAGCCTGACCGGGCTCAGCTATCTGAAGAAGTGCCATCTATCGCATTCCACTCAATTCAAACTGTCTTCAAGTTCCGCCTCCACACGCTCCGTTTCCGCACGGAGCTTCTGCAGAAAGCGCATTTTTCGCAAGATTTCCCGAGCCTCTTCCAACTGCTCTTCATTTGGGGTTTCAAACTGCATGGCGATCTGGGCCACCAGATCGGTAATCTGCTTGTTGATCCGGCTACTCAGATCGAGCAAATTTTCGTAGGGTCCGGATTGTTCCCGCAGACCCTCCAGTTCCTCCCGCAACTCCATCTGCTGCATCAAAAAAGCCATATCCTGAGTCGACTCGTTTTGGGCATCCATCTCTATGCCATGCAGGGAGAGCAGATAAGCGGCCCTGGCCACTGGATCCTTAAGGGTTTCAAACGCCTCATTGATCAGTGATGCGCCTTGAACGGAGAGTCGCCGCTCTTGCTCTGTGCCGTTTGCATATCGATCGGGATGTACCACCCGTTGCAGATCACGATAACGATCCGCCAGGGACGAAGCGTCCAC
>JARRQD010000283.1:0-7919 GCA_037382205.1 Candidatus Thiodiazotropha sp. | reverse complement strand
TCGCCAGGCTGCCAGATTGGCCAGGGCGGGTGAAGTGGGGGCGCCCTGGGGCAGATGTTTGTCCATCAAGCGTTTGCGCATCGACCAGGGTAGGCTTTGAAATGTATGACCGGCGAATGTCGGGGCGCTGGTATGGGTGCAGAGATCCTGTAGCAACTGAGCCACGGCCCAGGGGTATCCGAGGCGACGAAATGCAGCGCCGATACGGGGTACGGGCACAGTGTGAAAAAAATCCTTCAGATCCATATGCAGTAGCGCTGCTTTACCCGTATGGGGTTGGACAAACTGTTTGATGGAACCACCACGCACGAAACCCTTTGCGCAGGGATGGGGCGGTATACGACTGAGGATCTCCCTGAGAATCTGACGCTGCATCGTTTTGAGACGGGACTTGGGTATCTCGATCAGGCGTGGCGGGCCTGAAGCTTTTTCAATCCATTGGTAGTGGTAGTGGTGCAGTTTGGATTTTTTTACTTTGCATTGGCGTCTTTCACTGTCGGCGAACCAAGCCAGCTCATGATCGAATAGCCCTAGCCACAGTTGTAGGTCTTTGACGGTTGGCAGAGGGGGCAGGGGGAAGGTGACCATGCTCTCCGCCGGTCTGCCCATGACCTGAGGATCCAACAAAATCTTGGGTGATTGTCTCTCTCCTGGCTGATCGAACAGCTGGTGGAGTTCGTTATCGGTTTTCAAGAAGCCGATCAATCGCTTTTTGGTGGGTGGCTGGCCCGCATCGAAATGGAATATCAAACGAGCGGCCAGGCGTCCAGGGTCGACAGCGCCTTGGAGGCTGCGCTGAATACGATCGGCTAATGCTTGCTTGTTCCAGTCGTCACGAAGGATGGAGAGGGCAAGTATATGAACGTAGTTGTTGAAAGCGGACAATCCCTTCCCCAGCGAGTGGCTTCTAAGAAAGTGCGACCGGCCTCCGACCTGGCTCGTATGGCCGGTACAGATTTGCGCGCAGCGCAACGCCGTACCGGCAATGGAAATGTCAGCGATGAAACTTCCCCGGGGTAACCCCGGAGGGTTCGACGACCTGGCTATAGCTAAGTCGTGGAACTGCTCGGAGCACCGGCCGCCGGCTCATGTTGGAAAGAACCGCTGTTGAAGTCAAGCCATGGGTAGCGGATAAAAATGTGGGGTTTATCAATCATCAAGTATTCTATGATCTTCAACAGACACGGATGGCTTGAGGCGCTCTTTCGCCCAGCTCATAACCTGGGCGAATGGGACCTCAGCCATGGTGCCGAACAGGGGGTGTCGAGTCAGTTTCGCCCGACTCAGTTTGGGGGATGTGATGCCACACAGGAATCGGCTCAGTGTGCGGGGTGAGTCGATGTCTGCCTGTTTCTCATGCAGAAAAGGCATAAGCGTTTCGGTAAATGCTTGCGGGATACTCGCATCTGCTGCCCCAGGGATGGGCGCAATCTCACCACGGCAGCTACTGCAGCGACCGCATGGGGTTTGCAGTGTTTCACCGAAGTGATTCGCCAGCTGTTCATGCTGACAGCTTTTCAATTGGGCCAACTCAAGAACTTGCTGCAGTCGAGCCAGCTCCCCCGCCTCCCGTTTGATCATGCGTTGATAGAGCGATTCGGCGAGTTGCTCCAGGCTCTGCGGCATGCTGAGGCGGCGATAGCGATGGCGGACGCCACTGGCCCGCAGTTCGAGCATTCCCTGTTCGCTCAGCCAGTCGAGAGCCTGTACGATCCGTGTCCGCGGGTTGCCCAGTGCCGTTGCAGCGGTGGCCGCATCCAGTGAGTACCAAGTGCGTCCCTTCTTCGTCTGACGGAACAGGTCGGCAAGGAATTGACGCCGTTCACCAGTAAACCGCTGCAATATCTGCTGCGAACTGAGCAGTGGTTTGAATTTGTAAAGATTATAGAACGGCGTACCGCCCTCCAGAAATCCATCCAATTCCAGGTAGGTGAGCAGGGTGCGAAGTACCAGCAAGCGGATATCATGGCGGGAGGAAGTCTCGTGTAGAGAGAGGTCGAACTCAGTTTCACGATTGAAAAGATCCTCAATCAGCGCGTGTATGGCTTTTTCATCCGGTGTGTCGCCGTAGATGAAATTTTCCAGAACCCGCAGGTCATCAGGGCAGAATAGCAGGTGACAGATCGAAGCTTCTCCGTCACGCCCGGCGCGTCCGATCTCTTGGGCATAGTTTTCCAGGCTTTTGGGTGGGTTGTAGTGGTAGACATAGCGGATATTCGCCTTGTCCACCCCCATGCCAAAAGCGATGGTGGCTACTACCAGTGCCTGTTCCGATGCCATGAACCACTCCTGAGTCTCGGCACGCTCGATATCCTGCATACCGGCGTGATAAGCACGCGCCGGCCAGCCAGCATCCGCTAGTCGCTGAGCCAGATCCTCGGCGCTTTTTTGCAGGGTGACATAGATGATGGTGGGGCCGGTGGGGCGTTCTGATAAATATTGAAACAGCTGCCGCTGCTGTTCCGTTGCCGTGACTGGCGTGCAGTACAGCGCCAGGTTGGGGCGGTAGAAACTGGTGCGAACTGCGCACGTCTCGCTGATCTCAAAGAGCCGGCAGATATCTTCCAGTACCTGGGGGGTAGCGGTGGCGGTCAGGGCCAAAATGCGTTCGGCGTTGAGCTGCTGGGCAAAATTGGCCAGTTTGAGATAGTCGGGACGGAAATTGTGGCCCCATTCGGAGAGACAGTGAGCTTCGTCGACTGCGAACAGGGAGATCCTGACATGGCGGATGGCTTCTCGAAATCGTTCGTTGTTGAAACGTTCGGGAGCCACATAGAGCAATCGCAAGCTGCCCTCCCTGAGTTGGGTCATTATCTGCCGATAGGCATCTGCACCCAGGGTCGAGTCCAGTCGGGCGGCAGCGATACCACGGGCAGTGAGGGCATCGATCTGATCTTTCATCAGTGCGATCAACGGTGACACCACCAGGGTAACACCGGGCAACAACAGAGCCGGCAGTTGGTAGCAGATCGATTTACCGCCGCCGGTGGGAAATACCGCAGCAGCCGAACGACCGTTCAAAAGATGCTCGATGACCAACTCCTGGCCGGGGCGGAAGCTGTGGTGGCCAAAGTGGCGCTTGAGGTGAGTCAGTATGGATTCCTTCATGGTGTCGTTCCTTGACATCTATTGCTGTTGAGATTGAATGGGTCGATGTTGCATATCATGCACACTATTAACGGTTTTGTTCGGCCCTGGGTCAAGCTACCATTTTTGCGTGAATATGAACTGGCGGGAATTCTTGCTGACGACATGGGATTGGGGAAAACTGTTCAGACTCTGGCTCATCTGGCGATCGAAAAACGCGCCGGCCGGATGCGCCAGCCGAGTCTCATCGTTGCGCCAACCAGCTTGATAGGGAACTGGCGTCGGGAGGCCCATCTATTCACCCCAAGACTGCCGGGTTTTCTCGGCAGTTGCGAACAGTTCAGTCGCAACTACCGCACGCCGATCGAACAGGCTTTGAAAGAACAGCAGATCCGCTACAGCAAACTGACCGGCCAGACCCACAAGCGCGATGAGGCAATCGACGCTTTTCGCAGTGGCCAGGTTAATCTGTTTCTGATCAGTCTCAAAGCGGGGGGTGGTATCGCCTTGTTTTACTTCTGGTTCAGTGTCTGATAACCAGTAGCTCAATCGCTGAACCTCAGACGTAATCTGGATTTAAAATGTATGGTGTCTTGATAAACAAAGAAAAAACCTATCGTATAAGTTTTACTTTCAACTAAACTGGTTTATTAGCAGGCTGTTTAAGAATTACTGATACAAAAGAAATATCGTTAAATGACAGTAGGCTAGCCTAGGTTGATCATGAATCAAATAAAGATCCAATAGCGCGTTGGAGGTTGCTGAAAACGCTTGCAATTCGATCTCTGTAGTTTGCTAAAGATGCTCTCGAAAATGCTGCTGAGTTCGAGGGTGACAATTCATACTAAAGTTAGAGGTGAAAACGATGATGTTCATAACGAACCGTTTTCCAGAGCAGAGCATTCGCACAAGAGTTGGTCGGAAGTTCGATTTTGATTTGGATAACAATGCCGCGAGCAATTCCGTATTTTTTTGTGAGCATATTAAGAAAAATGAATATACGGAAATTGGTAGCATTGAATTTTTGCAACGACTTAAAGCGTGTAAATGCCGACAATTGTTAATATACATTCATGGTTTTTCAAATTTGCCAGAGGATGTGCTGTCAGCGGCGGATGAATTTCAAAAACTCTGCGACAAGAAAAAGTCAGATGAGGTATTGGTCATACCAGTCATTTGGCCATGTGACAACGATTTGGGTATTATCAAAGATTATTGGGATGATCAGAAAGCGGCTGATCAGAGCGGATACTCTTTTGCCAGAGTATTAGAAAAGTTTTTAGCCTGGCGAAACTCGGAAAAATACAATCCAGGACATGATCCGTGTTTAAAAAGAATCAACGTACTCGCCCACTCAATGGGGAATAGGGTGCTCAGGGAGACGCTTTTGGCGTGGAATAAATATGACCTGCCGAAAGGTGTGCCAATGATTTTCAGAAACACATTCTTGGTAGCGGCCGATGTGGTGAATGAGACGCTGCACGAGGGAGAATCAGGCGAGCTGATATGCCACGCTTCGCGCAATGTGATCGTCTATCATGCATCAGATGATTTGGCGTTGAGGGCGAGTAAAGCCTCAAATCTGAAAAACAAAGTTGCTTCACGCAGATTAGGGCATACCGGGCCAGAGAACATCGATAAGACCCCAAGAAATGTCTATCGAGTGGATTGTGATGATGTTAATAACCTCTATGATAAACCAAAGGGGCACTCATATTTTCGTTCTGGTGCAAGAAAAGGCGTACCGGGGGAGGTCTTCAACCATATCTTTTCCTGTCTCGACACAGGACGTGTTTATCCAGAAGATGAGCATCGGCGATCTTCTATTATCAGGTTAAAACGGGGGGCTGGTAAGTAGAGCAATCTTTATCGCTTCTACTCATGAAAACACCATCACTTAGCTCGGGCAGTTTTTCTGTATTAGCGTTAGAAACTGCTGAGTGCTGGCTTCCCAGGAGAACTGTTCTGCAAATGCACGGCAGCTTTTCCTTTCCACTTCAAGTGCCCTGGTGGTAGCGATTTTAAGGTCTTCATCCATCCAGCCGTTGATGCCGTTTTTGATCACATCCAGCGGGCCTTCCACCGGATAGGCGGCTACGGGCACACCACAGGCCATGGCTTCCAACATGACCAGGCCGAAGGTGTCGGTGCGGCTGGGGAAAACCATCACATCAGCAGATGCCAGCAGGTTGGCCAGCTCGCCATTTTTACGATAACCGAGAAACTTGGCTTCCGGGTACGTTTCTTTAAGGCTGACCAAAGCAGGGCCATCACCGATCACTACCTGAGATCCTGGAATATCCAGATCGAGAAAATCCTCGATGCTTTTCTCGACTGCAACCCGACCAAGATAGAGTGAAATAGGCCTGGCAAGATCTAGAGCTCTCTCTTCCTTGGGTATGAAATGGTCGATATCGACACCTCTGGTCCAGTACTTCAGGTTTTTGAAGCCATGTTCTTCCAGGGTGTGTTTCATCGAGCGAGTAGCAACCATGGTGAGCGTCGCTTTGCTGTGAAATGCCCGTACAAAAGCGTATGAGAGGGAGAGTGGGATCGGTACTCTTAAGCGAACATACTCCGGAAAACGGGTGTGGTATGTGGTGGTGTAGGGCATGTTATGACGTAGGCAATATCGCCGACCAGCCCAACCGATCGGTCCCTCGGTTGAGAGATGGATCGCATCGGGCCTGAACTGGTTCAACAGCTTTCTGATCTTGCCATAGGGAAACAGGGAGAGGGGAATGTCCGGATAGGTCGGCATCGGTAAGCTGCGAAACATTTTTGGATTGATGCAGAGAATCTCATGCCCCCACTGCTCCAGTATCGAAATGGTTTTATTCAGCGTGCGTACGACGCCGTTAACTTGAGGGAACCACGCGTCCGTCAGTATCGCTATCCGCATATTCAACCTCTTTTCTATCCAGCAGTTGCATTGATTCGTCGACCCAGTGGATCAGTTTCAGTGTGCCGTCCGGCTCTTCGGCCAGCGCCGTACAGCTCTCTACCCAGTCACCGCAATTGGCATAGGTCAGTCCATCCAGATTACTGATGACCGCATGGTGGATATGCCCGCAGATCACCCCATCCAGATCCCGTTCACGAGCGGCCTGAATCACAGCTTGCTCAAAATTGCCGATATATTTCACCGCCTTTTTGACCTGTCGCTTGAGATAGGCGGAGAGAGACCAGTAACCGAATCCCAAACGGCGTCTGGCGACGTTAAACCAGCGGTTCAGCCAGAGCAGCAGGTCATAGGCGTCACTGCCCAGGTGGGCGAGCCATTTGTTGTTCATAACGACGCCGTCGAATTCATCCCCATGGAGTACCAGGAAGTTACGATCGTCCTCGGTTTTATGGATGACCTCCTTGTGGATCTCGATGCCTGAGAAGTGGAAATTCAGGTAGTCCCGCAGCAGTTCGTCATGGTTGCCCGGAACATAGATCACCCGGGTGCCCTGTTTGGCCTTGTTGATCACCAGGTTGATGATCTCGTTGTTGATCGAAGGCCAGAACCAGCCTGAGCGCATCTTCCAGAAATCGAGAATATCGCCAACCAGATAGAGGTTTTCGCTTTCGGTGTGTTTAAGGAAATCGAGCAGATACTCGGTGCGGGCGTCTTTCAGGCCAAGATGGGTATCGGACAGGAACAGACTCTTATACTTCAGTGACGCCATCGGAGTTCTCGCAGAGTTCTTGTGGACAGCAGATTGCACTCTCTCTTTATTACCTTATTTTTAATGAGGTCAGGGGCGGATAGGGATGTTGAGGGGAAGAGGGAGTATGCTCTCCGGGCTGACCCGGAAAAAACGCTAGCCGTTATCGGTCGACGTTTAATCGGCATGAACAATCATTACTCCTTGCGCCAAGAGTGGCATTTTTCAGTCAGTACAGGGGGCAGCCGGTTGCTGATCGCAGGCCCTGTTTCGCTGGGTGTGAAGCTTAGTGTTTCTGCGTTGCAGATTTATGAGAGGATGATGATTTGTTTATGACAGGCTCGATTTTTTATGTCTAAGCTGGTAGAAGGGGGCGCATTATGGTGATGCAAGATGAAAAGAATGTTGGATTGCGGCGATTGATCAATGCCATGCGCTGGTCAATGAAGGGATTTCGGACTACCTATAAGAATGAGGAGGCCTTCCGTCAGGAGGTGCTGCTGACGATCATCCTGGGGCCATTGGGGCTCTGGCTTGGTGACAATGGCATCGAAAAAGTGCTGCTGGTTGGGCCGCTGTTGATGGTATTGATCGTTGAGTTGTTGAACAGCGCCATTGAGAGTGTCGTAGACAGAATCAGTACCGAGAATCATAAGCTCTCCGGTCGCGCCAAGGATCAGGGTTCAGCAGCCGTTCTGGTATCATTGATGCTGGTGGCCCTAAGTTGGATTATGGTGCTGTTTTTCTGAACCCATTGTGTCCTATATAAACCATACATTTAGACGAGGCCCATCAGTAAGTTGGAGAGCAAAACCCTAAGCTCGCCCTGCGGGAAGCCACTCAAGCCACGATTGCGGCGTTGCAGCCCTTGGAAAGTGAACGGCCAGTCCCAGTGGGCTGCGCCTTGAACTCGCGGCTAGAGTGACTTTCTAAATGCACGCTTTATATAGAACACTACACGAGCAACAGGAGCGATAAAACAGACTTGGCTATGAAACAGGCAAATGAACTGATCGGCCTGGACGCCACAATCCGAAATGCTGTGCGTGCAGTCATTGTGCGTGATGAAGCTGTGTTGATGCAGAAGAAATGGCAGCAGGATAGGGGGTGTTGGTATACCCTGCCCGGGGGTGGACAAGCGGTGCATGAGACATTGATCGAGGCCTTGCAGCGGGAGTG
>JARRQD010000282.1:0-5060 GCA_037382205.1 Candidatus Thiodiazotropha sp. | reverse complement strand
CATAGCAGCGAGCGTAGCCTTAACGCTATCCTCAGATATGTCTACGCCATCGATCGATACATACTCGTATCCGCCTTTTTGAAGGTGATCTAGATATGCCTTCTCGTGTAGGTTTCCTCTTTCTTTTAAAAGCTCTAATAGAGGGTCGTAATGTTTCGGTTTTTCTCTAGCACCTCCAGCCACCTCAAGATCAAGAGCGCTTAAATGGCTGCAATTCAAATATCCAACAAGGTCAGAAGCACTTAGTGATAGTTTTCCTTTAGACATTTTCATGTCCGCAAACTCCTGTACTTTTATTTACATGCAATCCCGTTTATCAGGTGCTTGCTACAAAATTAGTATGTCCGCTTTGGGTCGAAAAGGGACATTTTCCCTTTACCCTCTGAACTCATGTCTGAATAAGCAGAATGCCTGTCTGTAGTACCATTGGAAAGCCCCACTCTTCTCTACAAAAAACGACCAGCGCAAGATTGGTTCTGAATTCACTCCTGGTGTTATGGATAGATAAAACTCTGCTGAACACTGTTGTAACTCAAGAGTGGGTAGATCTATGGCGACCAGACTAGCCAATCAATGCGCATCGGCTGGGAGGGAATGTTAACAACGGCGACTTCAAGAGAGCGAACATGACCGCCAGGACCTGCTTTGCGAGGTGTGGGGTATTCCCAGTTTTTAACCATTTAGGTACCATTTCCCTAAGTTCCAGGTATCCGTGACTAGACTTTAGTATAGACACTATCTCTTTAACACAACTCGGTAAGTAACTAAAAATAGTCGTTTTATTCATATATGGTTGCTGATGGTGTGATTTATACAAAGACCAAGGTCTGGTTCCGGGTTTATCCAGAAGAGTATCGATAAGCACCCTCCTTCTTGTCCTGAGTCTGAAATCGTTGCCTATGAATTTCTCATATCCAGTTTGATGGGTGTTTTAAATTCTCATTTTATATTGTATTGTCAGCGAACTACTAAATGCTAAGCGGTGATTTCCGCACCCGTCAGACCTGCGGTTTTTTATAATACTAAGGAGGTCGTTATGACTGAGGTGCAGGATAAAACCCTTTTGGAAGTCGAGCATCATCTGATTGAGACAGTCTCCCTGTTAACGGTACTTGAAACAGCCGATTTTGATCGAGATGTCACCCCAGGAGGCGCGCCTATCGATGTTGCAGCCTGGAGTGATGTGATGGCGATTTTACGAAAACAAGTCGTTGCATCCTGCGAAAAGCTGGAACCCTATTGCAATCAGGCGCGCAATCGCTGCCACCCTTGATGCATCGGCTGAACTGCCTAATTAATCTGCGTTTTTATAGATTTGATGAGAAGTGGTATCCTAGTGGGCCGCTTGATAAGTTCGGTAACGCTCAGCCAATCCACAAGCATTTAACTCCAGGTAGGGCTTTGTTCAGATGTTAACCACGCTAGCCATATCAAATTATCGGTCACTTCTGAATGTTGTCGTGCCCTTGGGGCCTCTGAATGTGGTCACTGGGCCAAATGGCAGTGGAAAATCAAATCTCTATCGATCACTGCGACTGCTTGCCGAGACAGCTCAAGGTGGCGTGATCAATGCGCTGGCCCGCGAGGGCGGTCTGCCCTCCACTTTCTGGGCCGGGCCTGAAACCCTCTCGAAACAGATGAAGACGGGTAGTGCGCCAATTCAGGGAGGGCCCAGGTCAAAGCCGGTCAGGATGCGCCTTGGTTTTGCAGATTCGGAGTTTGGCTATGCCATTTCTTTGGGTTTACCCCCTCCCCCCGATCTTACGAATAGTGAACCGACAAAATTTCTTTTGGATCCAGAGATCAAGAATGAGTCGATTTGGGCGGGTGAAGCCTATCGCCCTGCTAGTTTGTTAGTGGAACGAGAAGGTGGGGTTGTCAAAATTCGAGATGGCAGAAAGTGGCTTGTCGTCGAGCGGTATCTCAGCCCTTTTGAAAGCATCTTCAACCATTTTGCCGATCCGGTTAGCACCCCTGAGATATTGGCTTTGCGCACGCGCATACAAGGCTGGCGGTTTTATGACCATTTCCGAACCGACGAAGCCGCTTCTCCCAGACTGCCACAACTCGGAACAAGAACTCCCGTGCTCAGTCATGATGGCAGAGATTTAGCGGCGGCGCTTCAAACCATCGTGGAGATCGGTGATGTGGAAGCTTTAGATGAGGCGATTGCCGATGCATTTCCCGGTGCTCGTGTTGAAATCGAAGATCAAAATGATGCGCGGTTTTCAGTCAAGCTATTTCAGCATGGATTACTTCGTCCGTTATCTGGGGCTGAACTTTCTGATGGCACTTTGCGCTACCTTCTTTGGGTCGCCGCATTGCTCACTCCGCGTCCACCACCACTGATGGTGCTCAACGAACCTGAAACCAGTTTGCATCCCGACTTACTGCCAGCGCTTGCGCGTTTAATCATCAGAGCCTCGGAAAGCACCCAAGTTTGGGTCGTATCTCACTCAACTCGGTTGATTGCCGCCCTGGAAAAGCACTCTGAATGCGCCACAATCCAGCTGGAGAAAGTGTTCAGTGAGACCAAGATTGTCGATCAGGGTTTACTCGATACGCCTATTTGGCGATGGCCGGGTAAAGGGTGACTGATTGTGGCTTATTTTGCTTATTGCAGTTGCCTGGCTTATTGTTGGCTAACTAATAAAGATCAACATATTCTGCGGTGTACCATGGGTTTTCTTTTAGAGGATGATAGGTTCGCTCTTCTGTTTCCATAAACTCTAAAACAGATGGATCAGGAAGGTATTCAATACTTAACGACCTACCACCAGCGACCGCAATAATACCACTACTCATTATTGTGTAACTAATCAGGATGAGCGATCCATCATCATTGCGTGATATATCAATATTCTCTATCCCTAACCTTTGACAACGACTTTTTATATTTTCGTACTCTTTTAAGGTAGCAGTATCAAACTTATCACTATTGGGCACAAATTGAAGGCTAAGTGTTGACTCCACACGTTTAATTATTGGTAGAGCTAACAGCGATTTATTAATAGCGAGTAGCTCTTTACGATTCTCGTCAAACCAATCCTCCCCATTAACTGACCTATTTTCATTATCGCAAGAAACTGCAGAGAGACAACCTATGGCTAATAATAAGTAGCTTATCCACTTAATAGTTATCTTTTGCAAAGTCCCAACCTCTCATGATATTTAGTGCATCTCCCTTGTTATCACCCCAAGAAAACCCATTCCTCGTAATACTCCTACTGTAATCATCAGGCAGCAAATACCCACCAGCAGTACCATTCATAAGCGATGTAGCTTCTATTAATTCAACACGATTGCCCCCACCCTGCTTCGTAACCTGATAAAGACCAGCTCCGTACATAGATCCTTCTAAATTAAAACCAAATGCATTCGCTACCATTCCAAAATGAACATTACCAAATTCGTCTAACAATTTTGGGTCAAATTCAGCTTTAATCAAATTCACATTATTTTTGTAGTCCCACTTTCCTTTTGTACCTACTGCCTTAACCCATTCAGACATGGACATATTTTTAGCTTCACTGATGTTACGATCAATATCAATATTTCCAACCTCTAAAATACCACCATATCGACGATTAAAATCTATTTGTGACATCGTACCAATATTCCCTTCTGTCAATCCATCTGAAGGTGTACTGTTTTCCGATGTGTAATCTCCGGCCTCAATCTATTCAATCTACTGGATTTTCGGTTGAAACCGCCCTCTTCCACAGCCTTTCTGGCCTTCCCGCATCATTCAGGCAACAGACTTCCAGGCAACCTATCTTTCTGTTGCTGTGCCAGTTAGAGAAGGGTGAAGCATCACCACAAGCGCACACTTCACACTCTCCAACTGATCTTTTTAGGTTCAACTAACTGACATTACAACGAGGTTCCTTAAACCTATTGACAGTTATTCGAGCAGATCTCCAGGTGTAGCTGGCAGATGAGGCATGGTTTGTGTGGGGAATTCACCATTCAAAGTGTCGAGAAAAGCAACAATATCCTGGACATCACTATCCGACAACTCTTTATCGAGTTGAGACTTGGCCATGACCTTCACCGCTTCATCCAGGGTTTTAACTGTGCCAGTATGCATGTAAGGTGCGGTGTATGCTAAATTGCGCAGTGTTGGTACGCGCCACATATTTTTATCCTCAACCTTTTTGGTAACGCTCATACGGCCTGTGTCAGTCATTAGTCCATACTTTGTAACGTATGTGTTGTTGGTGGTGAAGACTGGAAACTTTTGAAAGAAACCCTGTCCTGTCGGCAATGATGGTCCATTGAAGTTAGCACCGGAATGGCAACTGGTGCAGCCTGTATCGGCAAAAGTCTGCATACCCCGAATCTGTTGTGCATTCATGGCTTTTTGATCGCCACGAACATATTTGTCATATGCACTATTAGGTGTGATCAATGTTCTTTCGTAGGCAGCAATAGCTTTGGCAATATTGTCAATAGTGATGTTGTCCCCCTTGCCGAAGACCTTATTAAAATAGGGTTTGTAGCCTGGAATCTTAGAAATTCTATCGGCAACAGCATCCAGATCTGACATGCCCATCTCAATGGGATTTGCAGGTGGTCCTTTAGCCTGCTCCTCCAGGCTTGCAGCTCGACCATCCCAGAACTGAACTGAGTGAAAAGCTGCGTTCCAAACAGTTGGAGCATTTCTTCCGCCTGCCTGGTCATGCACGCCAATCGAGGTTTTTCGGTGGTCATCTCCTCCTTCCATTACATTGTGGCAGGAGAAACAGGATACAGTCCCGTTGGATGAGAGACGGGAGTCAAAAAACAGTATTTTGCCGAGTTCCACTTTATCTGCAGTGGTTGGATTATCAGCGGGTGAGGGCGCTGTTTCTGGTAATGCCTCCCACTGCTGTGCCATCACTGAAGCAGTGGCGGAAAGCATAAGATAAAAGAGGGTTGGTTGTTTAAAGTTATACATGTTAAAGCCTCCGCTACAATAAGATATTTTCAACTTTTTCAGGGTCCTTAGCCCCGATTGAGGGGGGTAGGACATACTCCAATAAACTAATGGTCGAAGCTGAAATGAAACTGAACAAACG
>JARRQD010000281.1:0-5610 GCA_037382205.1 Candidatus Thiodiazotropha sp. | reverse complement strand
TCTAATGCCTTAGGTGTGTATAGATCACTGACAGAACACGCATCAGAAAGAACGTACTGATAGATAGTTTCGTGATATAGACTCACAACACCTTCATTTTTTAGGTAACCTGCTATCTGTTCTAGGCTCCAGTCTTGGCGAATTTAATTGGCAATTCTCTCTGAGATTTATTCACTCATCTTGTTCGATTTTGCCTTATTCTTATGGCATTCATGGGCTAAACGGGCTGCCTGTTGATGTCGATAAGCTCGTCGACCACTGTTACGGTTGACTTCACACGAGATCGTGCTTTGCAATCGCCTAATTCTGCTGCTATTTTTGTGAAAGCCATATCTTTTCTCAATGAAAGTTCGATATAATACCTTTACTCTGCTATTACTTAGCCCTCTATTACAAAGACTTAGCTTGCTCCGTATCATTATCACTAAATAATGTTCAATAAAAACATTTACATCTTTCCATTGTTATTGTTTGGGCCGATGGCTCATTCCGCACATGATGAGAAACTCGACCATTTTCTCTCCCTCAGTTTGGAAGAGTTGATGGAATTAGAAGTCACTATCTCCACTGATACGAAACAAACCATTGCCAAAGCCCCAGCTGCAGTGAGTGTCATCACAAAAGAGGATATCAAGGCAACAGGCGCGACCAACCTGGTAGAGATTCTTGAGAGTGTTCCCGGAATCCATATCAGAGCGAATCAGTTCGGCTTCCGACCTCTGATACAGATACGAGGCGCCACAGCCAATCAAACCTTGTTAATGGTAAATGGTCTCTCGATGCGGGATCTTTTGTGGGGTTTTGGTTTCTTCTGGAAAGGCATGCCCATCAGCAGCATTGACCGGATAGAGATCATTCGTGGCCCTGGCTCTGCCCTGTTTGGTGCTGATGCTTCAGCCGGGGTAATCAATGTGATCACCAAAACATCCGCCAAACTAAGCCACAACGAAGTAGGTATACGCCGTGGAAGTTTTGACACCGATAATGGATGGTTGCAATACGCTAACAGTTGGCAGGGCATGGAGCTTGGGCTGACTATGGATTTTTTTAATACCGACGGCCATGACCCTTTGATCGAGACAGATGCTCAAACCTTATCGGACAGCAGATCCAATACTAATGCAACACTTGCACCCGATAATGCCAAATATGGTTGGAAGAGTGAAGAGATACGTTTATCGGCAGCTAAGCAAAACTGGCGCATGAATGTTGATTATGTCAAACAGAGTGAGATTGAGACTGGCATGACTGGCTTGGGGGTATTGGATCCGATCACCAAAGCCAATGACAAACGAATCAATGCTGACCTATTTTATAACAATGATCAATTTCACCCATATTGGATAGTGGATAGTGAATTACGTTACCAGGATTACAGCTATTCTTCTGGTGACGGCTTTGTTGAACGTCCTGCAGGAGCTCTGTCTGAGTCAAACACAACTGGCATAATCAATCAGATGCGTTCGGCAGAACGTAGAATTTCTGCGGAGCTAAGTGGTCTGTATAGCGGATTCGAGAATCAAGTCGTTCGGCTAGGTATTGGTTATATCTGGCAGGATCTCTATCGGGTTGAACAGTATGTTAACTCTGGAACAGGGCCAGATGGAAACCCAATTCCAATTGGCAGCGGTTTGCTGGATGTGAGCGATACAGCCTATGCATTTGCCCCCGAGAAGGCGCGTAGAATTTACTATTTTTTCGCCCAGGACATCTGGCAGCTGGCGGAATTCTGGGAGCTGACAGCAGGCGCTCGATATGATCACTACTCAGACTTTGGCAATACATTTAATCCCCGTCTCGCCCTGGTCTGGCAAACCACAGAGAAACTTACTACAAAACTGCTCTATGGTCGCGCATTTAGGCCTCCATCATTCCAAGAACTCTATGCCAGTACCTCAAATGCTCAACCCAACCCATCACTGAAGCCGGAACGCTCAGAGACCTGGGAACTGGCCCTCTCCTACAGTGTTAGTTCACAACTGAATATCGCGATGAATCTTTTTCGTTACCAACAGACTGACCTGATTGATGATGTAAAGGCCTCTGGAGAAACTGTCGGCACCTTTACCAATATTGGGGAACACACCATTCGCGGAATCGAACTGGAGGCGATGTGGCAGCTGACAGATAACCTGAGACTATCAGGTAACTACACTATTCGGCACCAGGATAACAGTAGTTTTCGCGCTTTTGATCAACCAGAACAAGATGCCTATTTGCGTGGCGACTGGTTTTTTCTCGAACAATGGAACTGGAATCTGCAATTCAACTGGATTGGCGAGCGAGAACGAAGAGCAACCGACAGCCGAGATACACTGGATGACCACCTGATCGTAGACACGACACTTAGATACTTTATTGATGATAGTTGGGAATTCGCCGCATCAATCCGAAATCTCTTCGATGAAGATGCAAGAGAATATACCAGTCCGAATATCTCTGATGACCTACCTCTAGCAGAGAGAAACTACTACGCAGAGATCCGATACAAGTTTACAGACTGATCTCAATAGCAACTTACAGCAACAATAATACTTGAGATGACGACACAATGAACAACACCAATCAATCCTTGCTGAAGGTTTCTGTTAAATATTCAGATTTCATAGTACAGACATTCTTAAAAACAACTAACACAACCATTTATCACCCTATCGATAGCTGATTATTATCTATCAGTTGATAAAAGATCACGCTGAGATACCCGAATAAAGCTTCAAAGTGAATTGAAAACGTGGCAACAAGGCTGTTGAATTTCGTAGTAATCATGGTGGTTGCATTGTTCGCAATGAAAACCTTTGCCGCGCAAGAACCAGAGCTTGAGGCAGGTCTATTAAAAACAGTATTTCTCTATAATTTTGCAAAATTCACACGCTGGCCTGAAAATCCCCAAAAGACCATAAAAAACACTATTTTCTTATGCTCGGTTGGTGCTGATGATTTGACCAACAATCTGCCCAAGCTGGCTGGTCGAGCGTTGCACGGCAAATCAATCGTAACTCGAAATCTGAAAAACCTGCAAGACTTGGACTACTGTCACACGCTCTACCTTGCGAAGTCTGCAAAAAACCGTCTACCTGAAATATTAAAGACGATTAAAGGAAAACCTATTTTAACCATTAGCGAGATCGAACAATTTAGCCAACAAGGCGGGATGATCGAGTTGACACAAGATAAGGACAAACTGCGCTTTAGTATCAATCTCACCACGACGCGCTCTTCAGGCTTAGAGCTCAGTGCAAGATTGCTTGATCTTGCCATCATAACAGGGAGTGAGGATGAGCAATGAAGCTACTGCACAATGCTTCAATAAAACAGAAAATCGAAGCTATTATCTTGACCACTGCCGCTTCGGTACTTTTATTGAGTCTATTACTATTCATGGCTTTCGAGATCAATTCAGCCCGTGATGAGACCCTATCTAAGTTACAGAATCTAGCAAGAGTTTTAGGCGCTAACAGCAGCGCAGCCATAACCTTTCGAGATGATCAGACAGCCGCCGACATTCTTTCAACTTTGGCCACTCAAAGTGATGTCGTCAGTGCTAAAATTCTCAATCTGAATCGTCAGATTTTCGCAAAATATCAAGGAGCAGCTCAAAACTCTGACACGAAACAAACTACTCATACCACAAGCTCATTCGAATTGTTTGGTTTGGTTGAGGCAGAGGAACCTATTGTTCTCGATGAGGAATTGATCGGATACTTTGTCATCGTTGGTAACATGGATAGCGCCCGTACTGCACTGATCCATCAGGCACTTTTGATTTTGGGTGTTTTTATCATATCAATGCTCTTCGCCCTGCTGCTATCAAATCGTTTCCAAAATATCGTTTCTGCGCCGATCAGACAATTATTATCAACTATGGTGGCCATCACTGTAGATCGTGATTTCAGTCGTCGTGCCATGCGGGTGAGCAATGATGAATTGGGCACGTTGGTTGACGAATTTAACACCATGCTCGACAAAATCGAAGCGTATGATCGTGACTTAAACGCGTATCAACAGGATCTTGAACAATTGGTGGCAGAACGAACACAAGAATTGGAATGGGCCAAGGAGGGCGCAGAAGCAGCAAGTCAAGCGAAAAGTGATTTTCTAGCGACAATGAGTCACGAAATTCGCACTCCAATGAGCGGTGTAATTGGCTTTGCACACTTACTTGAAAAAACCAAACTGGATGAGCAACAAGCTGACTACCTGCGTATCATAACCAGTTCAGCAAACTCTCTACTCGATATCATTGATGACATTCTTGACTTCTCAAAAATGGAAGCCGGTAAAGTTAAACTTGAAAGCAGTAATTTTGTACTGGAGTCTATGATCAAAAATGTACAGGCCCTGTTTACCCCCAAAGCATCAGAAAAAGGACTCAAACTGATCACCTATGTTGCGCATGACATACCACCTGTCTTATACGGGGATTCCGCTCGCTTGAGACAGATTCTAATCAATATCGTTGGTAATGCCATCAAGTTTACTGACCAAGGACAAGTCACAATCAACATTGAAAAACAGCGTCAAAAAAATGATCGAGTAGCTTTAAGCATCAAAGTTAGGGATACTGGAATTGGTATTGCCCAGCAACAACAGCAACAACTTTTTCAGCCCTTTCAACAAGCTGATGGATCCTTAACTCGTCACTATGGAGGCACCGGCTTGGGCCTGGTGATCGCCAACCGGCTGGTTCATTTGATGGGTGGCAATATCTCTCTGAAAAGCGTGCCCGATAAGGGATCGGAGTTCACCATCTCAATCTATCTATCTCTGCCACAGAAAGAGAAGATGGAGAATATGTCTGTGATCGATCTCTCAACCGATACACAAGCCACTGCGCTGCAAGCACATGGTTCCACAGTGCTATTGAGGCCATGGAAAGAATTGAAGAAACCACCTTTGATCTAATTCTGATGGATCATGAAATGCCTGTAAACACTCTAATCGAAGCTGCCAATCAGGAAAGGCAGCCAAACTCTGCCACTGAAAACACACCAATCGTAGCCGTTACTGCCCATGTATTGCCTGAAAAACGTAAACAAGTGGCTGATGCAGGGATAAATGATCTTCTACCAAAGCCCTATCTACCTAACCAGCTCTATAAGATCATTGCTAAATGGTGTAAAAATAATAACTACCCTAATCCCACCGGCAAGCAAAACAGTAAGCAGCACTCGAAAGACCCAATCTATGATCGGGAGACAGCCTTGGCAAGTGTGGCTGGCAATGAACAGGCTGCTCGTCTAATCCTCAAAGAGTTTCTCGCTATGTTGCCTGAAATCACTACCATCATTAAACAGGCTGCGGAAGATAACGACAATACAGCACTCTATCAGGCAATCCATAAACTGGCTGGTTCTGCAAGCAACAGTGGCGCCCCCTCAATCCATGTGAAAGCAATGCACCTAAAGTCGATCATGAAGCGTGAACCTCAGCCGCAGGCAGAAATTGCCAGCAATCTCTCAGAACTATTGCTTGATATCGATAATTTTTCATCCCATTTCAATGCTTGAGAAATCACCATGTCTAACCGCCCAGTCAGTAGGTCGCAGTACTTTACCTGTGAGCTGACACAGCACCAGAGCCCTCTCCGACTAGGAGAAGGCGCAATCC
>JARRQD010000280.1:0-5100 GCA_037382205.1 Candidatus Thiodiazotropha sp. | reverse complement strand
TTTAGCCCGAAAGAGAGATGGGAGTCCTGGTATTACGCATATCTGGAGGGGGCTGACAAAACTAGCCGATATGGTAGTGGGAATGCGGTTTTATGGTAAGATTTATGGGTAATAGAAAGCTACGATCCCGGAAGGTCAGGTTTCCGATTCCGGTTCTGACCTTGGAGTCTCTCCATCTACCGCCTTGCGATACGCAGGGAGGTTTAAATGGTGACGTATATCCCCACTCTTGCTGATCGTTAATTTACAAGTAGACTTCGGTACAACTACTCATCGAGTCTTCTGGCTCTGTGTCTGGCTCTGATCAGTGTCTATTGTCACCAGCCAAGTGCCCAGAGTTTCTGTCGGCAGCTCCGGTGTCCTATTTCTTATTTGGGTGCGCAAAAACAGATTCATCTCGGTATCCACAACGCTAGGGCTAATAAACCACATATCGATACCCTTGTTCAGTTTGCCTGTGTGGGAGAATACTACTAACCTAACACCATCCACTGCTGATCCACGCAATAATCAAGGCCTAAGGCATGAACGACAGCGCGAAGCGTTTTTTAGAAGAGACCCTTAACCTCAACCTCTCTGGTCATCCGCTTGAGATGTGGCTGACGGCCATTGCCGTGACGGTTGCCTCTTTGCTGTTATTGAAACTACTGATCCGCATTCTCGGACAACGGCTATCACGCTTAGCGGAAAAAACCGCAACCCAGATCGATGATGCCATCGTTACGCTGATTCAGAAAACCAAATGGTGGTCTCTCGCAATCCTCGCAGTTTTTCTCGGCTCGTTGTTTTTGGAGCTACCTTCCCGGATGAGTGACATCCTTGGCAAGATTGTTGTCATCTCCCTATTGATACAGCTCGGCATCTGGGTCAACAGTGCATTGAAAAGCAGCTTCGAGGCTTATCGCCGGAAACAGCTGGAGAGAGATCCTGCCAGTGTCACTGCACTCAACGCCGTCAGCATGTTCACCACCGGCATGATCTGGCTGGCAGTGTTCCTGCTCGCCCTCGACAATCTTGGTTACAATGTCACGGCACTGATCGCCGGCCTCGGCGTCGGTGGCGTCGCAGTGGCACTTGCGGTTCAGAACATTCTGGGGGATCTGTTCGCTTCGTTGTCGATTCTGATCGACAAGCCTTTTGTCGTGGGCGACTTCCTGATCATTGATAATTACATGGGTAGTGTTGAGCACGTTGGGCTGAAGACGACCCGGGTGCGCAGCCTATCGGGAGAACAGTTAGTGTTCTCCAATTCAGATCTGCTCAAGAGCCGGCTGCGCAACTATGGTCGCATGTATGAACGGCGGGTCGCCTTCGATATAGGCGTGATCTACAACACCAGTCGTGACCAGCTAATAAAGATCCCTGACATCATGCGCTCTGCTATCGAACGACAGCAGCAGACCCGGTTCGACCGTTCTCATTTCTTTAAATACGGAGATTATGCCCTCATCTTCGAGACCGTCTACTACGTGCTTGGCCCCGACTACAACCTCTATATGGATATCCAACAGGCGATCAACCTGGAGATTAACGAAGCTTTCGAACGTGAAGGGATCCAATTCGCCTATCCTACCCAGACCCTGATGCTGAAGAACCCCTGAGGAGAGATCCATAGAGATTTCTGCACATCAGGCTGATCCGTATAGTTCAAAACACAAACGGTGTCCCTGTTCTTCTGGTTACTCGGCAAACGGGACACACCTAAAATTTCACATCATAAAGAAATATCATCTACTGCTTCGTCTAAGCAAATCTCTTATGCTATTGAATTACTGATACATTTCGTTTTTTGAATAATGGGTGTTCAGAAATACGTTTATTCAAACTAAAATCTGTAAAATTTCCATTACCGTTTACAAAACAGTGCGTCACTGAATTATGCCGGAAAATGTAGATGCTCTTATAGGCATTATTATCTAGCATATACGGGTTACCCCTTATTGACAGTAATTGGTCGATGCTGGGTATATTATTGTTATTTTGATTCGTGAATAGGGAAGTGATAGATGCATAGGGAAGTGTTTGTGTCAGTGAGAGGAGTGTGGTTTTTTCATGTGCTCTCCTGTTTACTGCTCGCAATCCTCATTGGATGCGGTGGTGGATCGGGTGGCAGTGACGATCCTCAGGAGGGCACAATCAATCCGTCTCCGGTGACCCCGGAAGAGACGGATAGCCAATTTCTCAACGGAGTCTGGCAAGGCCGCTTGTTTGCCAGTCGCTGGGGCACATATGTCGATCTGGCCACGGGCCAGTATACTCAGATCGCAAACGGCGAAGGAGATGTGGCAATCTATCCCTCAGCGGATGGTCAAGAATACCTCGCGACAATCCGGGGTTATCGCCTGGTTGAAGACGATGAGTGCTCCGGATTCCTGATCGATTTAGATCGTATTGAAATTCGCGATATTCACACTAACCTTCTGAAAGCCGGTTTCAATGTCTACGAGAACCTCTGGGGCGTTGCCAAACTCTCGCCGGACGGTCAGGCCATCGCGGTACGCTGGGAGAATGAAAAGGGGTGCCCAAACGAGACGCAGGAATACCTGACCATCTTCTCCCGTAACGGGGAGATCATCAGCCAGTCTAGGCAAGCTATCGAGGAGTTCGAATGGCTACCGGACAACCGGCTCATCTATGCAATCGGTAAAGAGATCTACACAGCCAATGTGGCCTATGAGCTCGATGGTGTAATGGTGCGATCCCTAGCAGATATGACCGGGGAACCATCGCGCCTAACTGCATCCCCTGATGGAACACGTATCCTTTTTGAATTGGTAACCAAACAACCCACCTGGCTGGAGAGTACTACTTATCGGAACGCGACCGTGTGGAGCATGAATCAGGATGGTACGAATCTCCATTTGTTCGCCACTACTCGACGTGAAAACGATGCCAATACAGACACTGATGATCCAAGAGTAAACAATCCAGTCTTCTCACTGGATGGGCAGAGCGTCATGCTGACGGAAGGCTACTTCAGTGGTATCGCCTTTGTGCGCGAATGGTACTCGGACGATCTGTATGAAATTATCTCCATCGAAAATACCGGATTGATGTATGCGATATCAGCAAACAGCACCGCTACCCGTTTGCCGCCGGACGGATCTTACCCTGCAAGGGTGATGCGCAGCTTGGATAGTGAAGGTACGATTACCCCCCTCGGAGAGATGATCATCTCCACCCTTTCACTGGCGCCCAAGGTGGATAGTCCACCGGAAAATCCTGGTTCATTGCCATCCCCCTCCACCCAGATCAATCGAGGCATCGGCGGTACACTCTACTATGTGGACGATGACTATTCGCAAGACACCACTGTTATTCGCAGCTTGGATATCGCGACAGGTCAACAATCACAATACCTCAAACTAACGGACGACAATGGTGACGATAACGATATCGACCTAGGCTTCTCAACCGATCGTAACTATATTTCTCTCTATCTGGAACGAACAGACAATAACAATATTCTGATACTGGATGTCAATGGCAATATCGTAAAATCCATTACCGTAACGAATGAAGATTTTGATGTTCGCAAAGAAGGCGCGATAGTATTTTCACCCTTGGATGATCATCTGATCGCTCTGCAGTTTGAATACACTGATGAAGCGCGGGATCGAAAAAAATATGTAACGATTTGGAACTGGCAAACAGGCGGCGTTTTGAAGACCTTCGAGGATCGCGAGTACATTCACCCTGTTTGGACACCTGACGGCCATCTGTTGATCTGGGACCGGGAAGGCGGACTCTACCAGGCCAGGGTAGAAGGTGATCAGGTGGGCGAGCCGCAGCTACTGTTTCGCGCCCCTGAGCCTGTATCCGATCCAGCTTTAAGTCATGATGGGACGAGACTGGTATTTTCCATGGCGCGTCATCTTTGGGTATGTAACCTTGACGGAGCAGAACTTACCCAACTGACAGTGCCAGCCCACTCGGGTTTAGAGGTCAGCCCAGTCTGGTCACCGGATGACCGCCACATCATGCTGAAGTCTGTGAGCGATGGTGACGAACTCAAGGATGGCTCTCTATGGATCATTGCTGCCGATGCCAGCAATGTACGGCTCAAGGCAAACTCCGATAGCGCAATGCCGGTTACCGATCAGGATCACGACCACCTTAGGTACGTTTATGGAACATTGACCTGGAGATAAGGTGTTTAGCCCTGAACATGTTCAATACGATCCGTTTTGACTTGTTTTCCTCGGGGGCTGTGGATGTTGGTGGGTGCGACCACATCGCAGTGATAGCCATTGGCAGCAAGATCCCGTTGCAGGGTATAGCCAACATACGATGCCTCATAACTCAGTTTGAATACCCTGGCGGGGAAGCCTTTTCGGAGCCTGTCCATTTGACCCAGCAAACCCTTTAACATGGGACGGCATTTGAAAGCCATCACCTCACCAGTCTCAGTGTTGAGGGCCGATCCGTGGTACTGGTTATCATCGACATCGACATCGAGGCCGATAGAGATTACATCTATGGTTCATAGACGCCACCGATTTTATGATGGGGGGTATAATTTACCACGTAGAGGTATCCATCAATGATGGTAGCACTCGGTTAAGAGGGGGCGTCTATATCTTCTATACCTACCTAAAGAAGTCGTATCGGTAAGATACCTTTGCAGCATTTACAATGATTTGCGTTCATTGGCAGTTTATTCTGGTCACTAAGCCTCAATCGGCACTCCCCCATTTTGATGACAGGTGATTGAACCGGACAACGCATTCTGCTAACTTACTGACAATTAACCAATCAATACCGGAGGGTACGAATGAGTGTAATCAACACCCCCCGGGCAGTCAGCTGATAGTTCGATACCGCTGAGTCTCTGCCCGGTTTTATAACCGGGGCCAACGCCCCATCTTGTTATCATTGTTATAACGATGCGTATTAAGTATCGGGGTCACTCATGTCTAACCATAAATCACTCAACCAACTGGGTTGGTCTCCCTCTTTTCAAATGCAACTCTCTCTGGAGGAGTTGGAAAACTTCACCATCGGCCGGGTAATCGCTCAACATCGTTCCAGATTGGAAGTCGAAACGGAACACGGCGTTACAGTTTTACCCATTCTCCACTCAACCCCTGCCATGACAGT
>JARRQD010000279.1:0-5102 GCA_037382205.1 Candidatus Thiodiazotropha sp. | reverse complement strand
AAAGCAGTGTCAGTCTATTTATCAAGGGCATAATCTGTCCATCAGTTTGTTGTCATGTTGTATAGTGTACTGTCTCATACGGATGCATGAAATTGGCTTCTCGCCCAGGGGCTGGATTCGCTGGTCGCTGAAGGCGTTGCCAGCGGGCATCTTGGGGAGAAGTTCTCCGATATTGTGCATCAGTAAGAGACAGTACACTTGGGTCTTAAAGCCTGTTGAAATCTGTTAGAAATTTGAATAGCGGTATGGTTCCCGGTACGGTATTGCGAATTGACTCAAATCAACTTGAAATATCCTATGTGAGTTGTGAATCATGGGAAGTAATCAGATAGATCAATATGTCGAGTTACTCTGCCTGAAGGGTTGCAGATCAGTCCGTGAAGACATTAAGTTGTTGGAACAAGGCGTCATATTACCCGAATTAAAGGTTTTAGACAGCCTTTCCAGAGAGAAAGTGTTGAAAGAGTTGCGTGATATTATGGCGGTGTATGGAGACAGTTGCCCGATCGAATCTCCTCAGGATAATCTGCGAAACGGTATGAAACATGGCAAATAATAGAAAAAGACTCGGTAACATTGTCTACAAAGCACCCTCCAAAATTCACGGTAATGGACTGTTTGCCAAAGTATCCATCGCCAAAGGGGACTATATCGGCAGCTACGAAGGCCCAGAGGCGAAGCGGGATGGCACCTATGTGCTTTGGGTGTTTGAAGATGATAAGCAGCCGGTAGGCCGCAGTGGTAGAAATCTGCTTCGTTATCTCAACCATCAAGATAAGGGAAATGCTGAATTTGATGGTTTTGATCTCTACGCTCTGAAGAATATCAAACCCAACGAGGAGATTACCTTCGATTATGGGGGCTGGGAAGAGGAGTAGAGGTCATCCTCCCGGCAAGTCAGGGGTTCAGGGGGATCAACAGATTCTGTTTGGCCTCATCAGCGGGTTGCTCGGAATCTTCAGCCTCAATCAATCTGCCAATGTCATAATCAGACCAACTGGCTTGCCCATTCGGGCTGTAGATGGCCCTTTCCAGCTCATTGATCGCCATCGCAAGTTGTGGATGACAACGTTTGGCAAGCCGGCTGAGGTTGTTTGGCGGATTGTCGGGCCAGCTCAGCTGGGCCCAGCGTAACCAAGTGTTTCTAGCTGTCCCTGGATCCCTATTCTGATAGGCGGCAGTCAGCTGTTGCAGGACTTTTTCCCGTGCAGTCGGATGGGTCGCTGGCTGGCTTGGTGTTTCCATTTTCAGTTGTTTGGCCGGTTGTTTATGGCGACTGCTGATCCACCAGGCACCGAGGGTGAGCAGCCAGGCCACACCAAGCAGGGTTGCCAACCAGGGGAATCTGTCGTTGGTTTCCGGGCTATCAGGCTTGGGGGTTTCTTCGGTTTGTGGTTGTTGATCGGATTGCTCCGTAAGCGACTGCGCTGGTTGATTGGTGGTTGCAGCATTCGGATTGGGCATAAAACTGATCTCTTTGGCAGGCAGTCTGGCAACCTCCTGTTGCCTGGTCTCGGTGTTCCACCAGGCGATCTCAATCGGCGGCAGGGTGTAGCTGCCTGGGGCTTCAGCGATCAGAGTCAGGCTCTGCTGCAATGAGCTGCTGATGCCGGAGCGGTTTGGTTTGTCGTTTAATTTCGGGCTTTCCGGGTAGAGCTTCAATCCGTCCGGCATGGCCTGGTCGAGTGTCGGCAGATGGCTCGACATCACCCCGTCGGCGATGATCATCACTCGCCGGGTAATCGGACTGCCTGCCAGGGCCATTTCATTGTCGATGCCATTCTCCACAATTTGCAGATTTTTTGCCGGCAGCCAACGCTCACCGGTGAAGGCATCGGGAATTGGCAGGATCTCCAGGGAGACCTGATTCGATTCACTTCGAATAATTCGTCTCGACGTCTGTTGGGAGGGAAATGTATGACCGAAAAGGGCGCTGAAGGGATCCTGACTGCCTCCTGAATAACCGCGAAATTTGGCCCCAGCCAGAGTCAGGGTACCGGGCTGGCGGGCAAACAGGGCATAGACTCTCTCCACAACTCGGTAGTCGATCCCATCCTTGCGGCTGCTGTATCGATCCTCATGGATCAGGCTCATCTGAGTGTCGCTCAGGGAGGGTTCAGGCGGATCCAGGGATTCCCCCCGAACCCCTTTGGCCTGATAGAGTTTTAATGTCAGCAGAATCTGCTCTTCAAGATAGGCACTCTGTTTGTTCAGGCTGAGTTCGATCAGGGCCTGCTTGGAAGCTTTCTCCTGCAGCTGGGGTGTTTGCTTTTCCACCTGCAGGGTCAGTGGTTTGGTGGTTTGGTCGCCAACCTGGATCGGCGCAATGGTCAAACTACCTGTCCGCAGTGGCAGCAGGGTAAGGGTCAGAGAGCGCTTTGCGCTCATATTGCCATTGACTACCGAGATGCTCTGCTGGGTGGAGCGGCCGAGAATTTCAAAATCCGCTTGCAGTGGGCTGAGGTCTGGTGAGAGATCCTGCTCACTCTCAACCTCAATGGTGAGCTGAACCGGCTGATCAAGGCTGGTTATCTGGTGTGACAGCCGACTCTCCACTGCCGCCTGGAGTTGGCTGGCAGGAAGCCACAGCAGAAGAATGATCAGGCGTATAAGATAGGGGGTGTTGATTTTCAAAAACTCTGGCATAGTCTTGGTTGTATCGCAATTGTCCATCGCGCCCTGCCATCAGTTGGCGAGCTGTTGGTATCACCCATTTTCAGCGGGTGCTGTTTAGGTCACCCTCTTAGATGGGGGTAACAAGCATAAGTTTCCAAAGGATTTTACAGAGATTTCCCCCTGTTATCCTTAATCCGCATGCAGCATTGGCCAGTGACACGTTGCAATATTCTGGAAATATTATGTGTATCTTCAAGTTATTGAGTTTTTTAAGCGACCGGGTGAAATATGCGGGTTAATCCTGTGGCGAATCGGCTGAGCAAGCCCGAAGCCGAATAAGCGTGCCATGCAGAGCAAATGACGCCATGAAAATTCAAACAAGAGACTATCCGCTGGAGCCGCCGAGCTTTTCAGTGGAGTTACACCCGGTTCTGCGACGCATCTACCATGCCAGGGGGCTGAGCAGGCAAGAGGAGCTTGATTTGGCCCTCTCCCAACTCTGTCCAGTTTCTCAGCTGAACGGGGTTGAGGAAGCCGCAGAGCTGCTGTTCGAGACCATCCGCTCAGCCAAGCCGATCGTGATTGTCGGAGATTACGATGCCGATGGCGCAACCAGTACGGCCCTCTCGATGCTTGCTTTGCAGGCCTTTGGTTGTGCCAATGTCTCCTATCTGGTGCCCAATCGGTTCGAATTTGGTTATGGTCTGAGTCCGGAGATTGTCGATCTGGCTGCACCACGCCATCCGGGGCTGATTGTGACTGTGGATAACGGTATCTCAAGTCTGAGAGGGGTTGAACGGGCCAGCTCCCTGGGTATTCCAGTGTTGGTTACCGATCACCATCTGCCTGGGCCGCAACTGCCCAAGGCGGCTGTGATCGTCAATCCCAATCAGCCGGGTGACGATTTTCCAAGTCCCTGTCTGGCGGGAGTTGGAGTGATCTTCTATGTGATGTTCGCACTCTATAACCGGCTCAAAACCGAAAACTGGTTTCAGCAGCAGGGACTCACACAGCCACAGCCCGCTGATTGGCTCGATCTGGTGGCGTTGGGCACCATCAGCGATCTGGTGCCGCTGGATCATAACAACCGAATACTGGTTTCTCAGGGATTGAAACGAATCCGCGCCGGACGCTGCAGGCCAGGCATTCTGGCCCTGTTACAGGTGGCAAAACGCAACTATCAGAGAGTGGTTGCTGCGGATATGGGATTCGCCGTCGGTCCCAGGCTGAATGCGGCGGGTCGGCTTGACGATATGGCGCTGGGAATTGAGTGTCTGTTGAGCGAGAACAGTGAAACCGCCACCTCGATTGCGGCTGAACTGGATCAGCTCAACCAGACCCGGCGGAGCATCGAACATGCGATGAAACAACAGGCGGAGATACTGTTGCAGCAGCAACTGCTGCCAGCCGAGGGTGAATTGGCCAAGGGATTGTGTCTCTATGAGAAGCGTTGGCATCAGGGCGTTATCGGGATTCTCGCATCGAGGATCAAGGAGCAGTATCATCGCCCGGTAATCGCTTTCGCCGATGCAGGTAGCGGGGAACTGAAGGGCTCGGCTCGCTCCATCACCGGGCTGCATATTCGCGACCTGCTCGAGCGTATTGATACGGCAAATCCTGGATTGATCAGTCGCTTTGGCGGGCATGCGATGGCCGCCGGATTGAGCCTGCCAGAGAAAAAATTTGCCGAGTTCAAGCAGGCCTTCGAGGGGTTACTTGAGCAACAGCTCGATCCCCAGCTGCTTGAGGGGGTTATGTTGACCGACGGAATCCTTGAACAGCAGGAGATGAATCTCTCTCTGGCTGAACTGATCAGAGCTGGTGGCCCCTGGGGTCAGGGTTTTCCTGAACCGATGTTTGCGGGACAATTTGCCGTCAAGCAGCAAAGGGTGGTTGCTGAGCGCCATTTAAAACTGCGACTGGGGGACGACACTGGAGAGTGGATGATTGATGCCATTGCCTTCAATCAGCCGCCACTGCCTGAACAGACCGAGCAGATCAATCTGGTCTATCGACTGGATGTAAACGAATTTCGCGGTCAAAAGAGCGCGCAATTGATTGTGGAGAAGATAGCATCGACATTCGAGACGACAAGCTAGAGCCGGATGAGGGGCCGAGTAAGAGCGAGATCAAGCGTGAAATGCTCGCGCTGCAGAAGCTGGGTGAGCGATTGACCGGTCTGTCTGCGACCCAGCTGGCCAGAATGCCCTTGAGTGAGGTGATGCTGGCGGCCCTGGATGAGGCAAAACGGATCAAATCGATGAATGCCCTGCGTCGACACTACCGTCGTCTCGGCAAACTGTTGCAGCAGGAGGATCTTGATGCGGTTCGCCAGGTGGTCGATGAGCTGGACAACAAGCATCAGGCCTCGGTTGCAAAATTTCACCATCTTGAACGCTGGAGGGATCGTTTAATCGAAGGGGATAGTGAGGTGTTCGGTGCCTTTCTGAGCGAGTATCAGGGTGCGGATCGGCAGCATCTTCGGC
>JARRQD010000278.1:0-10184 GCA_037382205.1 Candidatus Thiodiazotropha sp. | reverse complement strand
TGCAATTCACGCTGTAGCGTGATTCACCCAGTAGGTGACCATAACCATCGAAGCGATTTTCATTATAATCAAACACCTGCTATCAGAATGGAGCGGTCAACTGATTTTTTTAGGTTCAAGTGGTTATCTCTGAGAGTTACCTGGATACACGAGCGCCTGCTATCTCTGCAGCCCTTGGAAAGGCCGCCATTCCCGGCGGGCTGCGCCTTGCACTGGCGGCTTGAGTGGCTTTCTAAATGCACGTCTTATATAGAACACTACACGAGTAGTTCCACTATAATTGTGGTAATTGAACCACACCATTCCAGTTCGAGTTGAATCAAAACCGGCAGCTAAGCCAATAATTCCGTACTATATGAACGAAAGAATCACCAAGCTTGAAAATGAGTATGCCAATCTATGGTTTTATCCGGAATACGGCATCATCCATCACCAATTTCTACAGCCGATGTCTGACCGGCATTTCAAAACGACCTTAATGACAGGATTGGAGTTGATGCGGGAGTATCGCGTAGTCAAATGGCTTTCAGATGACCGGGCGAACTCCATAACATCTGCTGACGCTGGGGCCTGGTCTCAGGAGTATTGGCTACCCCGAGCCTATCAGGCAGGCTGGAAGTACTGGGCTGTGTTACCACCAATCAAGGCCCGTGGTCGTATTAATATGGAACGTCTGGTTGGATATGTGGGGCAGCAGATGAAAATTGAAATTGAGGTTTTTGCTGATCCTGATGATGCCCTGCAATGGTTGATTAAACAGCCTGCCTCGTAATTCACCCAGCAGGTGACATAACCATCGAAGCTATTTTCTTTAAAATCAGTAATCTGCTAGTAGAATGGAGCGGTCAACTGATTTTTTTAGGTTTAATAGAGGAGGATTCGGTAAACACGGTAGAAATTCACAGAAATTGAAGATTCCACTGAACTTGTTTATATCGGTTTAATCAAAACCACAGTAGTATTTAGTTATCGCTAATATACTCATTTTTAGCGGTTATGGAGTCAGCTATGTTACCGATATTACTTGGATTGATCCTGGCAATGCTGTTTGGCTTGATGTCCTTTATGGTCTATGGCCTTGAAGGACTGAGCCACTCTGCATGGATTGATACGGTGTTCTGGTCTCTGATTGTGACCGGGATAATGATCAGTCTGATCAATGAACTCGGGCAGTGTATTGCTTGCCGTATCAAGGATTTCATTAAGATCCCTCGTATTGATCGGTTCTGCCGTGAAGGCTCTTGTGACGAGTTTATCTCCTGATCATCAACTTTACAGTTACAGAAATTCTGCATCAAATAGCCGTTTTAACGCACAATTAACAGAGTGAATTGGAAATTTTATGACATTTCTGGAATTCACCCTAGAAACGCGAAAGCAACCAGCACCGGCATCGATATTGAATCGATACGTAGGGTGGATGCGCTACGCTTATCCACCCTACGTGATTCTGCTCAACTTCTCTCCTCTCATTATCTCACTCGGAGCTGAAACAAATACTGACTCGTAAAGTCAGTTTGCACCTTATCGAGTTTATTGCTGAATTTATGCGACGATAAGTATTTCCTCTATAAGCCGTTAGCTGAAATTCAAAACAGCAATCTATGTAAAGCGGGCCGATAGAGAGGTTTCTCTATTGTTTATGAGTTGCGTCGAAAGAGGAGCGGAACCACATCTTCGTAGACCGAGGCAAAGTGCACCTTGAGTCCTTTTTGGATATGCTCAGGCACCTCTTCATAGTCGCTGCGATTGTCTTCTGGCAGAATCAACTCTCTGATGCCGGCTCGCCTGGCGGCAATCACTTTTTCACGAATTCCACCGACTGGGAAGACCTGGCCGGTGAGGGTTAATTCGCCGGTCATGGCAATATGTCGTACCGGTTTCTGCTTGGCCAGAGAGAGCAGGGCTGTGGCCATGGTGATACCGGCAGAGGGGCCATCCTTGGGGGTTGCGCCAGCTGGCACATGAAGGTGGATAAAGGCTTTTTTGAAGAAGCTCTGATCCACCTCAAACGCTTCCGCGTGGCTGACGATATAGCCATAGGCAATCTCAGCTGACTCTCGCATTACGTCGCCAAGCTGTCCGGTGAGCTTGAAGCCTCGGTTGAATTCATGTGTGGCAACCGCTTCGATATTCAGTGTTGCGCCGCCCATGGCGGTCCAGGCAAGTCCGGTGACAACACCGGCGCCACTCAAATTGCGCTCATCTTTAAACAGTGGGCCACCCAGGTAGTCCTTGAGATTGTCGAGGCTGATGTCGATCGGCTTTTTGGCTCCATCAAGAATTTTAACCACCGCCTTGCGCACAATCTTGCCGATCTGTTTTTCCAGTCTGCGAACCCCGGCATCTCTGGCGTAGCCTTCGATGATGGCGCGCAGCACAGGACTGTTAAGTTTGATGTCACGACGCTTTAGGCCAGCTCGATCGAGTTGTCTTGGGACCAGGTATTTACGTGCAATTTGCAGCTTCTCACTGGCAATGTACCCTGACAGCGAGATGGTCTCCATGCGATCCAGCAATGGGCGTGGAATGGTGTCGAGTTGGTTGGCTGTACAGATGAACAGAACCTTGGAAAGGTCGAAACGCAGGTCTAGGTAGTGATCGAGGAAGTCGCTGTTCTGCTCCGGATCGAGTACTTCAAGCAACGCGGAGGCGGGATCGCCATGGTAGGATGCGCCGATCTTATCGATCTCATCGAGCATGATCACCGGGTTCTCGGTTCCGGCATCTTTCATCGCCTGGATGAATTTACCTGGCATGGCGCCAATGTAGGTGCGCCGGTGGCCTTTGATCTCGGCTTCATCCCGAATCCCACCGACGGAAAAGCGATAGAATTTTCTACCCAGAGCTTCCGCGATCGAGTGTCCGATCGAGGTTTTACCGACCCCGGGGGGGCCAACCAGCAGAATAATCGAGCCGGCAATCTGCCCCTTCATGATGCCAAGCGCGAGAAACTCCAATATGCGCTCTTTCACATCCTCCAATCCATAGTGATCCTTATCCAGGGTTGTGCGGGCATACTGCAGATCGAGTTTATCTTCGGAATCGATCCCCCAGGGTAAGAGTGTGATCCAATCCAGGTAGTTTCTGGTGACAGAATACTCCGGGGAGCCAGGTTCGAGCACCGCCAGCTTATCCATCTCCTCATCGACACGGGCTTGCGCCTGTTCAGAGAGTTTGAGTTTTTCCAGGCGCTGCTTAAACTTATCCAGCTCCGCTGTGCGGTCATCTTTCTCAATACCCAGCTCCTGCTGTATGGCCTTCAGCTGTTCTCGTAACAGGAAGTCACGCTGCTGTTTTTCCATCCGCTCTTCAACCGTCTTACGGATGGAGGCTTGGGCTTTGACCACCTCAAGTTCACGATGCAGCAGCTCAAGTACTTTCTCCATTCGTGGCAGCAGCTCGACAGTCTCCAGGACGCCTTGAAGCTGGAATTTGTCGGAAGTCGTTAAACTGGCTGCAAAATCGGTCAGATGTGAAGGATCATCCGGGCCAAACCGGTCGAGGAACATGCGCAGTTCCTCGGCATAGAGGGGGTTCAGCGGCAGCAACTCTTTGATGGTATTGATGATCGCTACTGCATAGGGTTTGATCTCTTTGCTGTCACTTGAGGGCTCAGGCAGATATTCAACGCTCGCGGTGAAAGGGACTTCCCGATGAACCACCTTTTCGATACGAAAGCGCTGCAGACACTCTACCAGGACCTGCAGTCTGCCTTCGGCCTTCTGAATACGGTGAACCCGGCAAACGGTGCCGATCTGTTTGAAACTCTCTGGAGTTGCAGCCTCAGCAGCTTCAGCACTGGAGAGTACAACGCCGAGCAGCATGTGAGTGGAGTTGGCTACCTGCTCCATGGTTTCGTTCCAGTGCTCCTGCTCCATCAGCAGCGGCACTGCCTGGCCTGGAAAAAATGGGCGTGCAGAGACAGGTAGAAGATGGATCAGGGGCGGTAATACCTCATTCGGTCGGGCTAAGGTGTTGCTGCTGATGATTTCGACGCTCTCATCTTGGTTGTATTCTTCTTCTGACATTATGCCGCCTATATTTCGTGCTTACTCTGTTGCTTGTCTGCCAATCAAGTATATCGTCTTTTGTGCGCCAGTCAGCTTATTGATCGAGTCTATAAGCTGCTAGTCAATGGTTCTTCCCGGGCCATTTGCCGCGACGGGCTAGAGAGATGATTCAATTGCTGGACAATGTTTCAGATTAAATTATTTGGAAACTTATAATGGTCTCTATGAGACCTTCCAATAGAAGTGGGGACGGTTTTGCCAGATGCAAGTCGATCATTGGCGACTGAATATATTTGCCAATGTGGCAAAGTTCTCTATAGAGAGTGACTCGGCTCTGACCCCCGGATCGATTCCGGCAGACTCAATCGCTTCACTGGTCAGAGTCTTTTTCAAACAGTTGCGTAGGGTTTTGCGTCGCTGCGAAAAAGCCTGGGCAACGAGATGACCAAAGTCATCCCAATTTTCGATCTGATAAATTGGAGCGTCGTAAGGTATTAAACGCACGAAGGCTGAATCAACTTTCGGCGGGGGATTAAACGCGCCTGGCCCAATGCTGAATAGTGGTGTGACTTCTGCTCTTGCCTGCAATGTCACCGACAAGCGACCGTAGCGCTTCGATCCAGGTTCAGCCGCCATTCGGTCTACCACCTCTTTTTGCAACATGAAATGCATATCTTGAATGCAGGCCGATTGATCCAGTAGGTGAAACAGTAGTGGGGTGGAGATGTTGTAGGGAAGGTTGCCTACCACCCTGAGAAGGCGATCGTTCTCGGTCAGTGCGGTGAAATCGAACTTCAATGCATCCGCATTGTGGATTTGCAGCTTCCCCAGGGATTGACAGGTTACTGCCAGAGGATTGATCAGATCTCGGTCAAGCTCGATAACCTGCATTGTGCCAACCAGTGGTAGTAGCTCGGTGGTAATGGCGCCTTGTCCCGGCCCGATCTCAACCAGGTTGTCTCCCGGTATGGGTGAGATGGCTTGGATGATGCGCTGGATGATGCCTGGATCATGAAGAAAATTCTGGCCAAACCGTTTTCTGGGGCGTCTGGGGCGGTGATTCAAGGCAATATCCTGTTATGTGTTCTCGTTTGTTGTGTTTACAATCTGGACATGATCTGTTTAAGGGCCGGGGAAATCAATAATCATCCAATCTTGCTTGTCTTGTGCCCCGGCTTGGTTGTTGCACAAAGGGTCACGTAGAGCGGCTATGCTCCCCTTTGTGCGCCTAGAATCCAGGACAAAATCCAGCGCAATCTTTGGATGATTATTGATTTACCCGACCCTAAGCTGCCGGATCAATTGAGCCGCCATTATCCATGGAAAAGCCTGATTGAGGAATAAGAGGGTCATTGGTGGCAAGCAAAATTACACCTTCTGGTAACCCTCATGGCGATTTCGATAACATCCCATAGAGGTCTGGTTTGGCCATGAATATTGTGGACTGGTCATCTTGTGTCTCGACTGATGAACGATGTCCCTAATAGGCTGCACTTATATGGTGCAATAACCCGAGATTGCAGCTCTTGCTCGAACAAATTGGTTGTATTTCAATCGTTTGTTGTATTGCTTTCCTGTGCCTAAATTCAAACAATTAGTCATAAACCCGATCTGGAAGAGTGCTACACTTGTCTGACACAGAGAATTTGAAGTGACTCGTTATGCTCAAGTTTCAGGAGCCGCCAAAAGAATACAATGATGTCTTTCTTGAAGACACTGATAAACCACTACCCAAGGTGCTCAATCCCCATACCCGGTATATGTTTCTGAGCACCATCGCCAAGGGTGGCAAGTCTTTGATCAAAACCTGCAAGGATATGCATCTGAACCGGGTGGTTGCCTACAAGACTCTGCGTAGCGAATTTGTAGACGACGAGATCGAGAATATCCGCCTGTTGCGAGAGGCAAGGGTTTCAGCAATGCTGCAGCACCCCAACACGCTGCCTATTTATGAGATCGGGCGGGATAATCGGGGGCACTACTATTTCACCATGAAGCTGGTGCATGGATATACGCTGAGGGAAATTTTGAATTACCGCGAGCGCTATGACCTGACTCAGTTGATCAAGGTCGTTGTGCGGGTGGCCCACGCATTAGCCTACGCTCATGCGCATGGTGTCGCTCACCGAGATATCAAACCTGAGAACATATTGGTCGGCCCTTTCAATGAGGTTTTGCTTATGGATTGGGGTTTGGCCAAGGTTTGGCGTAAGGATGGTAGTACCTTAGAGGAGCCGGGCGAAAGTAGGGCTGTCGTGGGTGGCGATAAGTCGATTACCGGCTATGGCAAGTTGCAGGGTACCTTATGCTATATGTCTCCTGAACAGATTCGACGTGATCCGGACATCAGTTTCAGTACCGATATCTACAGTCTGGGGTCGGTGCTCTATGAGCTGTTGACAGGGCGAACCCCGTTCGACAGTGACAAGACCTACGAAATCCTTGATATGGTGGAAAATCAACAGGCTGGAAAACCCTCGGAGATCAGCAAATACCCTGTGCCTAAAATTCTTGAGGATCTGTGCATGAAATGCCTGGCAAAAGACACAGCTTCACGGCCAGCTTCAATGACTGAGGTGATACGTACCCTGGAACATGAGTGGGCCAGTGGATTGGTTTCAGCCTGACATAAAAAAACCGGAGCAGTAGAACCGCTCCGGTTGATGATTACACTCAATCAGCGTCAGATCAGGCCAGGGCCTCCTTGGTGATCTTGACGATGATTGCAGCAACCTTATAAGGATCCGCATTGGATGCTGGACGACGATCTTCCAAACGGCCTTTCCAGCCATCTTCAACCGTGCCGACCGGAATACGAATCGATGCGCCACGATCAGAGACGCCGTAGCTGAACTGGTCGATGGACTAGGGGCCGACATTCTTGCCGAACTCATCACAGATCTTGGTGAAAACCTCCTCTTTGCCAGAATCGCGCATCAGGCCATTAGAGAAGTTGGCGTGCATTCCGGAACCGTTCCAGTCGGTATCGCCAAGAGGCTTAGGGTGCCAGTCGACAGCCAGGTCATATTTCTCAGCCGTACGCTCCAGTAGGTAGCGGGCCAGCCAGATTTCGTCACCGGCCGCTTTTGCGCTCTTGGCAAAGATCTGGAATTCCCACTGACCAGCGGCCACCTCGGCGTTGATACCTTCAACATTCAGGCCAGCTTCCAGACACAGGTCCAGATGCTCTTCGATCAGGTCGCGACAATAGGCGTTGCGTGCGCCAACCGAGCAGTAGTAAGGCCCCTGAGGAGGTGGGTAACCGCCAGCTGGGAAGCCTGGTGGCAGATTGGTGGAAGGATCCCACAGGAAGTATTCCTGCTCGAATCCGAACCAGAAATCATCGTCATCGTCTTCGATGGTGGCACGACCGTTTGAAGGGTGCGGAGTGCCATCGGCATTCAGCACTTCGGTCATTACCAGGTAAGAATTTTTGCGCGCCGGGTCAGGAATAACTGCGACTGGCTTTAGCAGGCAGTCAGATGAACTGCCTTCAGCCTGCTCGGTCGAGCTACCGTCAAACGACCACATCGGGCAGTCTTCCAGTTTACCGCTGAAATCGGAGCGGACCATGGTTTTACTACGCAGGCTCTGAGTCGGCTTGTAGCCGTCGAGCCATATATATTCCAGCTTACTTTTCATACTTTATATATCTCCAAACGAAAGATCAGAATTACGTCTTCGCGTAATACATTAGAAATCAGTAACGGCATGTCGTGTAAGATTTCCGGCGAACAACATGGTCATGAACAGCTCTTGTTTACTTACACCTGGTGGACTCAGCGTGGAGTATGGCTTTGTCTTAATGAGTGCATTGAGCTTGAATACGCCGTCGATCATAGCGAGCGCGATGTCTTTGCAGCATCATCCATGCCACTTTGTAATTTTACTGGATTAACAGTTAGATAGGGTTATTCTTGAGCTTCCGGAATATCTTTTGCGCACCATTATTGTGCGTATTATTGTCGTGCTTGCCCTATTTTTGTGCGTTCCTGTGTCGGCTGAATATTAGGTTTGGTGTCACTCGGAAAGTTGAGTAATAGATTACTCAGAATCCATTGCCGGCTTATGGACTTTATCAGTAGAGGAATAGGGCGCCCGAGTTGATGGCGTTCATGGCAAGCGTGTTAACGTCACCAGATAGGGCAACGCGTTAAACCTAAAAAAATCAGTTGACCGCTCCATTCTACTAGCAAATTACTGATTTTAAAGAAAATAGCTTCGATGGTTATGTCACCTGCTAGGTGAATCACGCTACAACGTGAATGGCACGCTTGTGGCGGCGCATGGCGGCGTTGCGCGCCGTGCAGGGATGCACAAGTGTCGCGGGCACATGGATGTGCAGGAGCGACCCTTGCCCTGCACCCCCACAAACGCACCCTTCACGCTGCCCAACTGATCTTTTTAGGTTAAATCCAGCTTTGGCAACAGGTGAGTTGGCAGCAACATCATCTAACCGAATGCTCAATAGCTACTCTCGAGTCGATAGATATTTGGTTTCTATCAATGGCGCAGAAGATTGTAGTTTGGCGATTGTCACTTCGGGTTTGAACAGCTTGGCCATTGGTGAATTGGTAACCGGCCATCTTCCCTTGAGGTTGTTTTTCGGTTCGGTGCCGCTGAAGGCCAGATAGCTGTATTTATGGTAGTGGGGTATTTTTCGTCCCAGGCCGGGGAGCGCGCTGGCCTGATCAGCGGTAATCAGAGCCATTGGTCTGGGTTGGCCTGTTTTGGATTGTACTCTTGTTACCCATGCGAAAGCCTGGTTTTGTCGGCTGAGTGGCTCTTTTCCAAGAAGGATGGTGTCGGGTTTGAATGTCAAAGGGTGTTGGCGCAGCTGTTGTTGAAGATAGGGGGTGAAGCGATTGTTCCAGCCGAGAACCACAACCGCTCTATCGTTAGGTAGTGCATCAATTTCAGTATCTGAAACCGTGGTAACCTGCTCAGGCCCCATGTGGGAGATATCCGCAGCAAAAGATTGCCAGGCTTGTTTCAGCTCGGTTGCAGTGTTGCTTGGGTATACCACAAGCAGTTTGCTTGCACCGAAGATCTGTGTGAAAGCCGGTGGTGTCTCTTCAAGGGCCAGTTTTCTAAATAGATCGAACTGTGGGTCGATGTCGAGTCGTGCGGGGCTGGCTGGCAGATCCAGCTCAAAGGTCTGTTGTCGTTTGCTCATGGTGATGACATGTTGTTCCGCCTCGGCTCGATTGGGGAGTGTGATGGCGACGGGAACAACTAAGTCGTATCGATTGTTTGCTTGGCGCTGTTGCAGTGTGAATTTCAGTCGAAAACGCTCGGCTTGCTGTTCAACATGTGCGGAGACCAATGCAAGTTCGGGTGCTCCTGTGTGCTCGACCCATTGGCTGAAGAAGTTGTTTAAAGATCGGCCTGCAACGGTTTCAAAACTTCGTTGTAGATCGTCAAATGAAGCAATCTTGAATTGATGCTGCAGATAGAATTCTTGCAGTGCTTTGCGAAACAGGTTATCGCCAAGCTGTTTGCGCAACATATGAAACATCATCAGGGCTTTACCATAACCTACCGCCTCGGTAGCGGAGCTGTGTCGACTTCTAAATTCGGTCAGTGGGAAGTCCCGGTGCTTGGTGGCATAGTCGCGATATTTTTGCAGGCTTTGTAGACGATAGTTGGCACCCTGTCCCTGTTGCTCTTTGATCAGGTGATCTGCCAGATAGGCGGTTAATCCCTCACTCCAATTGCCCCTGTCAAAGTCTACATAGACGCCATTGCCCCACCAGTTATGTAGGATTTCATGGGGATAAGAGGTGTTAAGTATGAAGGGTAGACGGATTACACGTGAACCAAGTAGAGTAAAGGATGGCATGCCAAATCCGCTCTCCCAGAAGTTTTCCACCAGGGCAAACTTGCTGTAGGGGTAGGGGCCGATCAGTTGCTCATACATCTTCAGATATTTGATGGTTGCCTGCAGGTATCGGTCTGCCAGTTTTCGATCTGCCTCACGCAGCAAAACCTGGGCCTGGACCGGCGCTGTCTGAAGTATTGCCGTCTGTTGATATTCTGTGAATTCTGCAGCGATCAAGTAAATCTCATCCTGGGGCTTGTCAATCTGCCATCGCTGTTTACTGATAGAGTTGTTGTTTTGCTGTTGTTTCTGGCTACCTTGAGTGACTGAGGACCAGCCTTCAGGCATGG
>JARRQD010000277.1:6367-9790 GCA_037382205.1 Candidatus Thiodiazotropha sp. | reverse complement strand
CTCTGGATCTTCCAAGGAGTGGTTGTATATCTCAGCGTATTTGGACATTTCACGGCTTCCTCTGGTTGCTTGTTGTCGGTTATATGTCGACATATTTTAGGTATAATTGCTCTGGTGTTGCTATTTTATAGTCAATAAAAACAATTATGTCGACACATTGTCGATTTTTTTCAAATTTATTGGGAATGAATACCGCTGCCCGCGGGGATCGTGGAGGGCCGATCAGCGAATGGGGTTAAGCGCTCTGGCTCATTCAGTAAAGGGAGACAATCTGACCGGTTTTGCACCGATCAGATTGTCTATTGGGATCAGACCTTGAAGCGTTCAACCAGGCTCTTTAGCTGCTCAGCCAGTTTAGCGACATCCGCACTGGCTTGGGTGGTGTGTTGAGCGCCCGTGGCAGATTGCTCTGAGACCTCATTAATGCTGACGATACTGCGATTGATCTCTTCGGTGACTGAACTCTGCTCTTCAGCGGCACTGGCGATCTGGGTATTCATCTCGGAGATCTGGCTCATGGCGGTGTTGATCTTATCCAGCGCCTGGCCAGCCGTGGCGGCCTGTTCAACGCCGGATTGAGTCATCTCGTTGCCCCTTGCCATGACTTTTACCGCGTTGTCTGCGCCGGCTTGAAGCTTGCTGATCATCTCCTCGATCTCCTGGGTCGAGTCCTGAGTGCGGCCCGCCAGGGTACGTACTTCATCGGCAACCACGGCAAATCCTCGACCCTGTTCACCGGCACGGGCTGCCTCGATGGCCGCATTCAGCGCCAGTAGATTGGTCTGTTCCGCAATGCTTTTGATTACGTCCAATACCGAACCGATGTTGCGGCTCTCCTCTTCAAGCGCCTGGATAACTGTTGATGCTTGTTGCACCTCATTGGCCAGGCTACTGATCCCTTCGATGACCTGGTCGATGACCGTTTTACCCTCAATGAAGGTGGTGTCGGCTTCCCGCGCGGCGTTTGCGGCATCCACCGCATTTCTCGCCACCTCCTGAACCGTGGCGCTCATCTGATTCATTGCCGTTGCAACCTGACTGGTTTCAGTGAGTTGCTGATTGATGCCTGCGGTGGTCTGGTTGGTGACCGCTGAGGTTTCTTCTGCGGCTGAAGCCAGTTGCACCACGGAGTCTTTGACCTGGTTGATGGCATCGTTAAACTGCTCCGCCATTTTATTGAAGGCTTTGGCGATATGCCCGATTTCATCCTCATTGTTGTAGTCGACCCGAGTCAACAGATGGCCATCGGCGAGTTGATTGGCACTCTCTTCGATCTGCTTTACGCCGTTGGTGATTCCAGTGATGATCAGGTAGGCCAGCGTAATACTGAACAGGGCGCCAACCACTAGGCTGCCGATGACCAGGCTGAGCATGCTCTTGTTGGTGGCCTGGGTTTCATTGAAGGCACGGTCGGCTTTTTTCTCCTGGGTCTGCAACAGTTCCGCGGTGGTTTCCTGGATTTTATGCAGTACTGGATTGATCACGCTTAACACCAGTTGATTGGCGTCATGAAATTTTCCACTGGCCAGCATGGTTTCGATCGGTTTTAAGCCGTCATCTTCGAAATGTTTAAGCTCTTTGTTAAATTTATCGGCCAGTTGCTGTTCTTCACTGTCCAGATGCGATTTTTTAAACGCATCCCATAATCGATTGATCGTCTCGATATTGTCGCCGATCTTCTGGGTGTGTATGTTCAGAGGGTGGTTATGCATGGAGGCAAAAGGTGAGGTTGGATCATGCTGCAGGGAGAGCAGAATCTGTGCCCGGCTGTCTTCAAGTTTCTCAATCATTGTTGAGAGTCCCAGCATATGGGCCATCTCAACATTGTAGAGCTCATCGATGGCCTGGTCGGCCTGCTGCATGCCGCGAAGACCAAGCAGGCCGATAAAGATGGCAATCGCCAGTAAAATACCAACCAGGAGCGTGAGACGAAATTTAAGTGTTAGATTATTCAGGAATGACATCGATCTGACCTCAGTCAAGTAAGCTACAGATGAAACAACACACTGGCTCTGCTGATACTAAGTCCGGCTAGTGATCAAATTCCACATTTCAGAGCAGGGATCAGCCTTGGAGGGTCTGGCTGGATTGTAGTACTGATATTATCGGCCTTTGCATTGTTCCCTTTAGTGCGGTCAGCGTTGAACCTAAAAAAATCAGTTGACCGCTCCATTCTACTAGCAGCTTACTGATTTTAAAGAAAATAGCTTCGATGGATATGTTACCTGCTGGGTGAATCACGCTACAACGTGAATGGCACGCTTGTGGCGGCGCATGGCGGCGTTGCATGCGCTATTGTGCGTCGTTGCGCGCCGTGCAGGGATGCATAAGTGTCGCGGGCACATGGATGCGCAGGAGCGACCCTTGCCCGGCACCCCCACAAACGCACCCTTCACGCTGTCCAACTGATCTTTTTAGGTTGAATAGCCATACATTCAGCATCCTTATAAACTGAAGTTTCGGAGTTTAAAAAGTTCATGCACAGTAAACAGGATGGAGATTCCTCATCAAAACCGAAGCTGTTCAAAAAAACTTATGCTCGTCATTCCGGCGTATGTCGAAATCTAGGGAATGAGGCAGCCGCCGCCAACAGGCTCCAAGGTTTCAGTATCTCAGGGGTATCTACAATACCAAAGCCGATGATTTCCGCTTGGGTGGTATCTGGAGTCCGGCCTGCGCCGCTACAAGCGCGACTCACCCAGCGGGTGAGTCGAGCGATTCATTGAGTAGATTTGGCTAGGCCTGTTGATGAAATCGGTCAGCGAACCAACTGGGATATCTCTTTGAATTTCGGATGGCTGGCGTCACCCATCCACTCGAAGATAACCGATTCCATATTGGTGATATTGATACCGCCTCGCCGCATCCGCATGATGGCATTTTCCCGGTGCAGTACCTTGCGTGAGGTGATGGCGTCTTCCACCACAAACACCTGGTAACCCCACTGCTGAAGTCCAGCGGCGGTCTGTAGGATACAGATGTGGGCTTCGAGACCGACAATGATGATCTGCTTACGTGTGCCGTGTTCAGCCAGCTCCTCTTCAAACCCTGGTGCGGTGCAGCAGGAGAATGTCATTTTATCCTTGGCTTTGGTGTAGGGTGGCAGGTGTTCAGTGATCTCTGACAGCGTGTTGCCTAAGCCCTGCCCGTAGTGTTCTGACAGGGTGATCGGAATACCCAACAAGCTCGCGGCTTTACTCAACTGGACAACATTCGGGACCATCTTCTCCAGGTCCTGCTTCGGCATCGCTTTGGTGAGTCGTTCTTGGGTGTTGACGATCAGTAATTGACTGGTTGCTGCATGGGTCAGCGGTAGTGTGCTTTTGTTTATGCTCATGATCTCCCTCTGCTTATCATAATAACGATTGGCCGATAATTTACCGGCGTAGTTAATGCTGCAGTATCTCCATCTGCAGACTGGCT
>JARRQD010000277.1:0-6348 GCA_037382205.1 Candidatus Thiodiazotropha sp. | reverse complement strand
TTTTTTATCCAGGGCCTGTTATCAATCCAAACCATTAATAGGCCGGGTTAACAACACGAATCCAATATGACCGTAAAGCAAACTTCAATCAGTCTTGTTTATAATTTCAGCTGTAGAGCACCGCTCGGGAAGTGCGTCTGTTAACCGGATTAGAAATTAAATTCTATAGGAACCGGGGCATTCTCCAGGGCTGCAACTTCAGATTCGAAAATGGTCTCTTCCTGGAAGATCTTCACATCATGCCTTGTGACCAGTTGGCAACTCATCACCGGGGCCTGGCCAATGATGACGAACATCCGCCCACCGATGGCCAGTTGTTGACGAAATATCTCAGCCTGCTGGCTGGTCGGTAGAGATCCGGTTACCGCAATGGCGTTAAACGGACTGCCCTGGGTGGCATTCGCTAGAGCATCCCCCCTTAAAAGGGTCGCATTGTGAATTCCCTGCTGCTCAAGTTTGTTCGCAGCGGTATCGGTAAACTCAGGGTGGATGTCGATGCTGATCACCTGCTTTGCCAGGTTTGCCAGGCAGGCTGTTAGATAGCCGCTGCCGGTGCCCACCTCCAGGACTTTATCATTGGGCTGCAGGTCGAGGGCCTGCATCAACCGGCCTTCGATCCGTGGAAACATCATGCTCTGTCCCAGGCCGATCGGAATCTCAATATCCGCATAGGCAAGATCCCGGTACGCTTCAGGTACGAATGCCTCTCTGGGCAGGGTCTCCATGAGTGACAGGACTCTTGGATTGATCACTTCCCACGGGCGAACCTGTTGTTCCACCATGTTGAATCGGGCCTTTTCAAACTGGTTTGCCATCATACGAAAATCCTGAATTTTATTATGGTTTAGTTTGGCAGAGGCATTAGCCTACGTTTTTTAATCTACTTGGGCAAGATTTCCATAGGGGTAGTCGGTTGTTGCTTGGCCCTCTGCTTGTGGCCGGTTTTCATAAATAAACCCTTGTATTTTATAGGCCTGGGTGATTCTTAATAATAATTTAAAATAGTATTTATATATGCTAAGTTGCTGTTTTTATTTATATATTCTTTTTAATGTATGATCGGCTACAAGGATCATGGAACCCCCGGCTGTTTTGGCTGACGCGGAAGACTATTGTGCCGCTGCGCGAAGCTGGCTGTTTCAGGGTATACTCTTGCAAATCATTGGCTAGGGGTGTCCTGTGGATCTACCACGGGCTGAGATAGACCCTTAATCACCTGATCCGGATCATACCGGCGGAGGGAAGCTGTGAAACCCCCAGGGTATTCGCGCTCTTCGCCCAAACGAGGTTTCTTAAATGAGCGCCATTCCAGAAGATTTCATCAAAAAGACCGCGACCCTTTCTGAAGAGGTTACCCGGCCTTTCTACAACTCACACAAGATCTATGTGGAGGGCTCGAGTCCTGATATCCGGGTGCCGATGCGTGAAGTCAATCAGCAGGCCACCTCGGCCAGTTTTGGCGCTGAAGAGAATCCGCCAATTCCTATTTATGATACCTCCGGGCCGTTTACCGACCCTCAACAGACCATCGATTTAATGAAGGGGATGCCCGACCTGCGAACGCCTTGGATTGAGGCGCGGGGGGATACGGAACGGCTCGACGGCCCCACTTCTGAGTTTGGCCGGAAGCGACAGAATGATGCTGAGCTCGCCCATCTGCGATTCGAGCATATCCGTGCGCCGCGTCGTGCTAAGCCGGGCGCCAATGTGACTCAGATGCACTATGCCAGGCAGGGTATCATCACTCCAGAGATGGAATTTGTGGCGATACGGGAAAACTGCCGTCTGCAAGAGCTGCGTGAGGATCCCCGCTATAGCAAGCTGCTGCGTCAGCATGCTGGCGAGAGTTTCGGCGCCAGCATTCCCGCTGAGATCACAGCGGAATTTGTGCGTGCCGAGCTCGCCGCCGGTCGGGCAATCATTCCGGCCAATATCAACCATCCGGAATTGGAACCGATGATCATTGGCCGAAATTTCCGGGTTAAGGTCAACACCAATATCGGCAACAGCGCGATCACCTCATCGATCGGTGAAGAGGTGGAGAAGATGGCCTGGTCGGCCCGCTGGGGTGGGGACACTCTGATGGATCTCTCCACTGGCGACAACATCCACGAGACCCGGGAGTGGATCCTGCGGAATGCGCCGATGCCAATTGGCACCGTGCCGATCTATCAGGCCCTGGAGAAGGTCGATGGCAAGGCCGAGGAGCTGAGCTGGGAGATCATGCGTGACACCCTGATTGAACAGGCCGAGCAGGGGGTGGATTATTTCACCATCCACGCGGGTGTGTTGCTGCGTTATGTGCCGCTGACCGCCGAACGGGTTACCGGCATTGTCTCACGTGGTGGGTCGATTTTGGCGAAGTGGTGCCTGGCCCACCATCAGGAGAATTTCCTCTATACCCATTTCGAGGAGATCTGCGAGATCATGAAGGCCTATGATGTGGCTTTCTCCCTGGGTGACGGTTTACGCCCGGGTTCCCTGGCTGATGCCAACGATGCCGCCCAGTTCAGTGAGCTGGAGACCCTTGGCGAACTGACCAAGGTGGCCTGGGAGCATGATGTTCAGGTGATGATCGAAGGGCCGGGTCATGTACCGATGCAGATGATCAAAGAGAATATGCAGAAGGAGCTGGAAGATTGCTTTGAGGCGCCTTTCTATACCCTGGGGCCACTGGTCACCGATATCTCCCCCGGCTTTGACCACTTCAGCTCCGGTATCGGGGCGGCACAGATCGGCTGGTATGGCACGGCCATGCTCTGCTATGTGACGCCCAAGGAGCATCTGGGATTGCCTAACAAAGAGGATGTCCGCGAAGGCATCATCACCTACAAGGTTGCCGCCCATGCCGCCGATCTGGCGAAAGGGTTTCCTGGAGCCCAGCTGCAGGATAATGCGATGTCCAAGGCGCGCTTCGAGTTCCGCTGGGAGGATCAGTTCGGCCTCAGCCTCGATCCCCAGCGGGCGATCGATTTTCACGATGAGACGCTGCCTCATCAAGCACACAAAGTCGCCCACTTCTGTTCCATGTGCGGGCCCCACTTCTGCTCGATGAAGATCACCCAGGATGTGCGTGAGTATGCCAAGAGCCAAGGGGTCAGTGATGGTGAGGCGCTGCAACAGGGTATGGAGGAGAAGGCGGTGGAGTTCAAGCAGCAAGGGAGCGAACTCTATAAAACGTTATGAGGCTTGACCGGTATCTCAGTCAGATCACTGAACTGAGTCGTTCACAGTCACGCCAGATGATCCGTGTCGGGCGGGTCAGTGTGGATGGGCTGGTGGTCGCCCAGCCGGCCTATCAGGTTGAGCATAGCGCGCAAATCCGGCTGGATGAGCGATTGCTTGAGAGCCCTTTGCCTCGCTACTACATGGTCAACAAGCCGGCTGGGGTTGTCTGCGCCACCCAAGATCCCAGCCATCGCACCATTCTCGACCTTTTGGATCTGGCCAGGCCTGAAACCCTTCATATTGCTGGGCGGCTCGATATCGATGCCACCGGATTGGTGTTGATCACCGATGATGGGCAGTGGTCGCACCGAATCACCTCGCCGGTCAGGCGTTGTGACAAAACCTACCTGGTGGCGCTGAAGTATCCATTGGAAGAGGCCCAGGCCGCAGCCATTCGTCAGGGGATAACGCTGCGCAGTGAGTCGAAACCGACCCGTCCAGCAGTACTGCAGATGGTCGATGAAACCCATCTGCGCTTGACCATTACCGAAGGTAAATATCATCAAGTTAAACGGATGTTTGCAGCTGTGGGCAATCGAGTCGTGGGATTACATCGTCAATCGATCGGTTCCCTGATCCTGGATGAAAACCTGTCTGCCGGACAATATAGAGCACTCACCCAGGTTGAGGCCAAGGTTTTTTGAAAGTCTTTATTGCTGCGGATCGAGATGCCTGGATTTAAAATCACTCTGTAAATTAAGCGATATATTAAAGATATCGAGATACTCGCCGACCCAATAGCCAGTAGGCGCTGGGCATGCCGGAGTATCTCATGCGCTCGTATTATTGATAGGCCTAATGTTATCCAAGGTGGATGAACCGTTGACAACAGGTACGATCATGGAAGATTGGATTGGCCGGTTTCTGCAAGTTGACCCATGTTTGGTGAGCTTGCTCAGATGCACTATCTTGGGGTGATTTTAGGATACTTATTGTGCAGGGGAAGGCCTTAGCAGCAACTGATCGATGGTCTGAGCTAACTGAAGATGGGATGTTGCATCTTCAGGAAGTGATTGATGCCTGTGATGTGGGACTCTGTCTGGTAGACCGCGATAAACGAGCGTTGATCTGGAACCCCTGGCTGGCTGACTATCTGGACAGCCCCTATGAGATGAAGCAGCGTCCCTCAATCGAGGCGCTGATACCCGCTCTCCAGGGTCCAAGATTCGATAGCATGGTTCATCAGGCGATTGCTCAGTCGCAAGACAAGGGCCGCTCGGTGAGAAAAAAACAGTCGACGTTGCCGCGTCATCTGTTCAGTCTTGAAAATGGTCAGTTTCTAAGAGTTAGCGTACGGCCGATGATGATGCATCCGGGCTTCTGTCTGGTGCAGCTCAATGAACTGTCGACTGAGCGGAAACCAGACAATTCACCAGGCCTGAGTGGACTCACTGAAAATACGACTCAGGCGATACTCGCTTCGGTTGAGGATGCCGTCATACTGGTCAATGCCCAGGGAAAGGTGGAGTTTGTCAATCTGGCGGCAGAGAGTATGACGGGTTTTCAAAGTAAACGCATAGCCGGCCATTCTCTGGTTGAGGTCTATCAGGTCTATGATGAAGCCTCTCAGTCATCCCAATTGCAGACCTTTGAGCAGATTCTGGCGGATGATAGCCAACAGTTAGTGTTGGTCCATCGTGAAGGGCTGACGATTCCCATCCAACAGACAATCGCCCGACTGAAGGGGAGTGATGGTCAACTGGAGGGCTTTGTACTGGTTTTTAAAGACACCAGTCAATCTCGCAAACTGGCGGCTCAACTGAATTGGCAGTCGAGTCACGATCCGATTACAAGACTCTACAATCGGGCAGAATTTGTGCGGCGGGTGACGAGTTGCTCAGGCAGCTGGCTGCATTGATTAAGCGCTCAATCCGCAACAGTGATTTGATTGCCCGCTTGGGCGGGGATGAGTTCGGTATTCTGCTCACCCAATGCACTTTGGCAGTGGCTGAACGTATTGCGGAGTCAATACGCCAGTCAGTACAGGATTTTCGCTTTGCCTGGGGAGACAAAACCTTTTCTCAGAGTCTCAGTATTGGCATGATCCCAATCGACAGGCACTGTGACAGTGTGGAACAGATTCTTGGATACGCGGATATCGCCTGCCTGACAGCAAAAGAGGAGGGCCGCAATAAGATCCATATCTATGATGCGGTCGACAGCTCTGCGGCCAAACGTCATGGTGAGACCCAGTGGGTCACCCGAATTCGAACGGCTCTGGAGGAGGACCGCTTTACCCTCTATGTGCAACCGATTAGTTCACTCAACGATGGGGATGGTGTACAGGAGCATGTGGAGGTGTTGATTCGTCTGCTTGATGAGGATGAGAATCTGATCCCTCCTGGTGCTTTTATTCCGGCGGCTGAGCGCTTTGGCTTGATGTTGTTGGTGGATCGTTGGGTTGTGGATCAGGTTACCCGTTTTATCACCAGTAATCGGTCGTGCTGCCTGTCTGCTGGGCGTCGTTTTTTCGTCAATCTCTCTGGTCATTCAGTTTGTGATGATGAGTTTCTGCAGTGGATTTTACTGACCATTCGTGAGCGGGAGATCCCAGCCGGAATGCTTTGCTTTGAAGTCACCGAGACGGCTGCGATCTCCAATCTCACCTCAGCGGAACATTTTATGCGTACCCTGCAGCGTTACGGCTGTGAGTTTGCTCTGGATGATTTTGGTAGCGGGCTCTCCTCGTTTGGTTATTTGAAGCATCTACCGGTTGAGTATCTAAAGATAGACGGGGCATTCGTCCACGACATGCTTGAAAATGAGATTGATGACTCTATGGTAGAGGCCATCAATCGCATTGGGCATATCGTGGGGCTTGAGACCATCGCTGAGTTTGTCGAGAGTGAAGAGATTCAGTTGAGACTCAAAGCGATCGGTGTTGATTATGCGCAGGGCTATGGGGTATGTCGGCCGTTTCCCATTAAACACTTGCTTGATAGCAATGCATTATAAACACAATCTGTAGCGACTCCATCGTCTGCAGCAGTGATATAGAGCTGTTGAACCTAAAAAAATCAGTTGACCGCTCCATTCTACTAGCAGCTTACTGATTTTAAAGAAAATAGCTTCGATGGTTATGTCACCTGCTGGGTGAATCACGCTACAACGTGAATGGCA
>JARRQD010000276.1:6072-8442 GCA_037382205.1 Candidatus Thiodiazotropha sp. | reverse complement strand
ATCAGAATTACATCGGCATTTTAACACAAAACCATGCTATACGATCCGAGCGATACAAGAACAAGCTAGTGTAGTGTCCTATATAAAGCGCGCATTTAGAAAGCCACTCAAGCCGCGAGTGCAAGGCGCAGCCCGCCGGGAATGGCGGTTCCCTTTCCAAGGGGTGCAACGCCGCGATCGTAGCTTGAGTGGCTTCCCGTAGGGCGAGGCAAGGGATTTAAGCTCAATTTCATGATGGGCCTCGTCTAAATATATGGTTTATATAGGACACTACACTAGTATATAAACCAGCTTTTCTATAGTTTGGCTTCCAGTCGCTCAGCCCGCGCTTTAGGTTCGGGATGACTCGAAAAGATACCGTGCTCTCCACCCAAATCAGCAAGCTTCTTGAGAGCAGACACCGCTCCTGCGGCGTTATCTCTGTTCTTCTTTAGGAAATTGAAACCATAGTCATCGGCTTCTCTTTCCTCATCCTGTGAAAACTGAGAGTTTATTAATTTTTCTGCAAGATCTCCGAGGGCACTACCGGCTAATATTGCGCTTTTACCACCACTTGCTTCAGCTCCTTTTTTCGCTGCTGAGGCCGCGTGAGCAACTTGAAGAGCTTGTTTACGATGTCCTAGTTTCACATGCCCAATCTCATGACCGAGAACGAATAATAACTCGTCATCAGTCATCATATCCATGAGCCCACTGTAAACTCGAATGGAACCATCAGCCATAGCAAATGCGTTAATGTCAGAGGTAAGATATACCTTGAAGTTTAGGTCCAAACCATCTTCTTTTTTATGCTCAGCAACCATCCGATTAAGGCGTGTTGCGTACTTATTCCCGCTCGGAGCCACATTGTGTTTCGCATCGTAAGCTTCGATGGCTCCCTGGGCTTCAGTTTTTACATCTTCATCTGAAAGGGAGGCAGCTTTTGCCGCGTCCATTCCGGCATCAAGACTACTCGACAGATTGCCTGTTGATATACAGCCAGAGATAATGGCAAGAGATCCGACCATAATCATGCTCGATAGCGCTTTTCCTATATTCATAATTTTCCTCATTCTTCCATAAATTAAGCGAGTGTATATTGTGACTATACAATTGAAGGACATGGAATATATATTCCATGAATAAAAAAATCAATGATGCATTTAGTTGCCAAATGACGTCTAAGGCTCATTTATTATGTCACTGGGTGCTAGATAATAAACTTGTTGGAAGAACGAGGAGATACCGATGTTGGCAATACCACCCAACGCGAATCAAGCGCCTCTTCAGTATCCCGTCCTGGCGCGAGCGAGAAGCGCAGCAAAAACCGATAAGCAGGCCTGGTTGTTTGAGCTCAGCGAGTTCCAGGCGTGCCGGTTTTTGTGAGCATCGCAGCGTACCCGCAGGGGCGTGACTGTCGGGCGCCCTTTCTTTTGGTTACTTTTCTTTTGGCGAGAAAAACAAAAGTGACTCGCCCAGGAGGGCGAAACCGGGTGTTTCCGATAGGTAGACAATTACGAATGGCAGAAGCGCTGACTGCGGCACCCTTAAAACCAATATCGAAGCCACTCAGGATGGGCACCCCAATCAACTGAAAGCTACTATTGGTGATGGGCAACGATATTCGAACTACTGTACTACTTATTTATAATGATAAAGGTACCGTTGTTCGGTAAGACAACGCATTAACTAACCGATGTCTGAGAATCGCTCCAGCCACATCAACTCCATCCAGCCGAATGTATATCCTATCGCCACATCGAAATTTATTGCCTTCTAATTGTATTTATTAAATAACGTTTTAGACTGAATAATTGTAGTCCCCTGATCCTATTTCCGTGAAGAATATAAACATGAGACTCAACACTCACTACCTGGTCACTAAATGAATCAGTATGACTACAATCATCAAACGAAACACACCACCCCTAACCATCTATTTGACACAGATTCGAAGAAAAGTAACACCATTTATTTATTCCATACCACTCTTTACCACGACAAGTTTCGATTCATGGACTAGAATGAGCGGGGATGATCCAGAACGAATTGTGCTTGTAAACACAATTTGTTATTGATTGTATGTCGTTTTAATTTGTATAAAGGAACCAATGGGTGTCTAGTGTAGTGTCCTATATAAACCATACATTTAGACGAGGCCTATCATGAAATTGAGTTTAAATTCCTTGCCTCGCCCTGCGGCAAGCCTATCATGAAATTGAGTTTAAATCCCTTGCCTCGCACTGCGGGAAGCCTATCATGAAATTGAGTTTAAATCCCTTGCCTCGCCCTGCGGCAAGCCACTCAAGCCACGATTGCGGCGTTGCAGCCCTTGGAAAGGGAACCGCCATTCCCGGCGGGCTGCGCCTTGCACTCGCGGCTTGAGTGGCT
>JARRQD010000276.1:0-6049 GCA_037382205.1 Candidatus Thiodiazotropha sp. | reverse complement strand
CTGTGGTGCCAACTGGCCTTTGCTTTTTTTCAGCCAATTGTCTCAGAAGTAGTCACCGAAGCTGAAATCGAGACACCTGGTTTTACAGAAAATATTGCAGGAGATGCTATCGTTTTTTGTTTGGATAGTACTAATGTGAACGGGCCGCTGCAAGATGGCGATGTACTCACCTTGTCTGTTACGGGTGGCGCTTCATTTGACAACAGCACGATGAGTATTGAGGAAGCTGTGGTGGGGGCCGGCACTGGAGTACTCAATTTCTCGACACAAGCCCCGATTAATGCGGCCGGACTTAACACAGTAACATTTGTCATTGATAACGTTGCAGCCCTATCTGTAAACAATTGGAGCGCGGTCGGGCCTTACATAGGTATGTGCCCCGGGGTAATTTTGTCCGGACAAGCAATCGCCGGCCAGGCGGTTGATTTTCGTTTCACTAACACAGGGGGGCCAACGGAAGTTTTCCTCAATGGCACACTAACAAGAGGTGCTACCACGCTAGGTAGCGGGAGCTTAAAGCTGTTTGATCTATCTATACCACGACAAGTGCCGACGCTCGGAGTATATGGCCTGGTAGCGCTTGGCCTGATTTTAGCGGGATTTGCTCGACGCAAAATGCACAAGTAGAACTCCCCTCTACCTAACATTCAGGATAGCCTGGCTACCCGTAGACAATCTATCCGAATAATGCAGAAAAAAGTTAATTTCAGCTGGAATTTGCTCATTTTCTTGATATACGGCGAGTGATTACCACGGTTGTAGCAGTTTTACATTCAATCGTGTAGTTCTAAGTAGTCTTTGAGTCTAAAAGGGTATCCCATGGGTATTTCTTCCGAGGTATCGACAGCGGCTAATGGCAGATGAACCCATCGAGCCAGAACGATACGCATGAGAGTTGAGATTGCGTAGGATGCGGTGCGCTATGCGAACCGCATCAATAACGAGTGTGGTGGCTCACGAACATCAATGATGCGGTTCGCACAGCGCACCACATCCTACGTAATAGGTTCGGCTCTTGAAGGAAACCAAGATACCGTTTCGCCACCTTAGGTTTTACTAAGTTTGAACTCCGAAACTTGAGCTATTAATACGACGCAGAACGAAAAGTGTCACTGCGCTGGATGCCAACATCATCAATAGTATGACAGGCCAGATTCTCGGTATTAATTCCCATCCAAGTGCAACAACCATCCACTCACTTTCACCAGATGAGACAGATAAAGCATATGACTCGAGCAAAAAGTCACTATAGATAAAAAGAAGCGCAATTAGCGCTGTGTAGATTACAAAGCACATCAATTTATTACCTATTATATATCTTTAAAAGTTACATAATGATCATAAAGATATGGGTAGTTTCAATCAACAGAGTGCAACATCAGTGATGAACAACGATACGTGACTATTGTACTATATCATTATAACGATGAAGGTATTTGCGGAACAAACAATAAATTCCAACCCGACCTAAATCTCTACGATAATCAGTGACACGGCTTAATCCTCTATAATAATAGAACTGAACCCGCAAGTTTAGGAAAGATAACTGCCCCCCTACATTTTAAGGTAATTGTTACTCTCATTCGGATGATTTTCAGGCATCCTGCCATTTTCTAGTTATCCGGCTTTCGTTGAATCTATTAATTAGTGATCCCATAGTGTATGCTTGTTTCTTATGTAACACACATAAAGATTCATAGCGATTCGATTCGCGTATATACAGGAAAATCATGGAAGAAAATCCTTATCAACCTAGCACGAGCACAATTAAAGAAAGTCGTGAAAAATCTGGCATATACACTTTCTTTATAAGATTTCTTATTAGCTTGGGCGTTGTCTTTGGGATTATAATCCTACTCTTTATCTTCGTTGGTATTTCAACCTCCAATACCTATAGCAAGTTCAAGAACAATGCGGAACCCTTCATCGAGTCATTCCTTAATTCTCAAAACCCATGGGATTACACAATAGCCAAACCACTGCTCAGTGACCCATGGCTTAAAACCACCACCGATGAAGATGGAATAAAACTCTTTGGATTTTATAACAAATTAGGTTCGCTGAAATCCATAAAGAGCATCAACTGGCAGGGTTGCTCAAATTACACAGGCACAAGCGGCTCAATCGAAAGATGTGACTACCATATATCTAGTGTATACACAAATGGCAATGCAACCATTGATATTGGCCTATCCATTGAAGGCGATACGATAAAACTACTACATCTTTCCATTAACTCTAATGTCTTTGTCCAATAATCATCAGTAAATAAATTTAAGTTTGACCTGCCTCTTACTCACGACATCATATCAACGGAGTGATAATGCTGCTAAAGATACCAATACTAATCGCGGTCGGTTATTTGTGGATCAATTCACAAAACTCCATTCTTGCTGCCTCTCTCTGGGGGATAACTCTATTCCTGTTTGGATTGATGCTGAGTGGATTTTCCATACCTCTGGTCGTTGGATCTTTTATCTCGTTTTTTATCTGTTTCGGAGTTTTTGCATTACTTGATTATCTCGATGGCTCTGGTTATCAGTGGCTATTCGGTTTAATAGGAATAATAATTTTGCTAATAATCGGATAGTATTCAAACAAACATCACTACTTCAAGAATTCCGGATTTTCACTCTTAGCTTTTAATCAGTAAATCGTTATATATAACTGAATAAAACACCATACGGCTATCCAAAATCATGCATGGTGAACATTCCTGAATAACCAAAAGTGCGACCAAATATTGGGTGAACCATATTAAAATCAATATAGAATTCCTGTTCAGAGACCCCCTTTTCAATGATCTCGGCATCACCCAGAGTCACCCAACTCGGTATCGGCACACGAGCCGCTCCCATATCCCATACATAGCCCGCACCGCTAAACACCAGCGCACCATCTTTTACCGACATACGCATTCGGATGCCAAGTCCGTACTTTACGAACTCGATAATCTCATCCCCACCCACATACTCCATTCTCGATTTGAATTCCGTTTGTGGTTTACCAGGGAACTGCAATACTCGATGCCAGAACATCGCTTTTAAATCATCCTCCCGAGTCCAATTGCTCACTGTGGTTGGAATATTCTTACCCTGGTAGGGCACCAAGGCACCGAAGATCCGCCCTGGTATAAGAAAAAGCTTAGCGATATATGAGTGGAATACCTGATCCATTCTTCCGTGGATTGTTACATTCGCTTGCCTGCCAGGCGCCATTTCATAATGTCTTCTTACAACACCATCCAAATCTCCCCACTGATCACCAAGAGCCATTTTCATAATTGACATGTTTTCTGCTGTTTTCATAATAATCTCCCTATATGGCGATATTCGGTTTAAACACCATCAATATGTAGATGATTACCATTGAGGCAAATGCGGGTATGCCAAGCCAGAACCAGATCTGTGCATAACGGTAATAGCTATCACTTAATTTGTGCTTTTTTACTACAGCCTCTGCGGCAAGGTCCCTCATTCGGATCTGCAACCAAACCACTGGTAGCCAGCACACGCCTGCGATGGCGTAGAGTAGAATCGTGATTAGAATCCAAGTCTGATCCAGAGGTATGCCCATTAGATGCAGCAACCACAAACCACTGACCGGCTGAATGATGACGGTTGGCGTAGTAAACAACCAATCCGCAATAACCACTGTTCTATTGGTTTTAGCAATCGTCTGAAGATCACCGCCTCGATCTGCCATCCATTTGTAGAATGCGCTACCAAGACCTGTACCAAACAGTAGCGTTGAACTGAGGATATGAATTACCTTAACGACAAAATAGTCCATCATCATCTCCTTTCCATGACAATCAGGATCAATATGGCCACCAGCAGAGGAAGATTCTTACTCATTGGCCCAAATGGATGTAACCAATATTCAGGTAGCGAGAATAAGATAATGGTGCTGTAGAGCAGAATAATGCCGATCTGTATCAGACCAATCTGCTGAAACCTGTAGTGAATAAGGGTTGTCATACCAAGCAGCATGTCGGTGAGTGCTGCCCCATACAACATCACTGGCTGCAAATGCCCGGTGATGCCCACCTTGGCTAGCATGGCGTAGCTTTGTTCGACAGAATAGAAAAAAACCGATACGAAACCTGTATACAACCAGAGAAATGCAATTGATAAGCGCAATAGAGGGGCCAAAAAATAGAGCCCGGCATGCCAGCGATCCGCTTGTTGGGCTGGAAGATTCGCCAATGCATAGTCAATGCTCTTCGGAGTAAAGCCGAATCGTGCAATAAATGGGGCCAAGTCAGCTGTATTGCCCTTACGTAACATCGCCACTGCTTCTTTGGTGATGGGTGTTTGCCCTAACAGACCGGCCCACTTCGCACCATACAAAGCCAATCGATATGGGATTTCTATAAATCTACCCGGCGCAAATTTCAACCATTGACGCAGTTTACGATAGAGCTCTTTCATTTCGATCTGTTTTGGCCCAACCATCGGAATATCAGCTTTCAATCCAGATGGTGATTCAACCAGCGCCACCACTGCCCTTGTCAGATCTGTGATATGAATGGGTTGGATCGGTTGATCACCCGCATCGACCAGTGGAATCAGTGGCAACGCCGAGAGTGCTTTGAAAAGAGCCATACTCTCTGCCCCAGGTCCATAAACGATTGATGGCATGACGACAGCCCAATCAAGCGAACAGGATCTTAAATAACGATCCGCCGCACGTTTACTGAGGTGGTAGTGACTAAAGGCGTCATCGTCTGCACCGAGTGCCGAGATTTGAATGACCCTTTTAACACCCGCTACTTCACAGGCTTTGAACAGGGCGATCGGTGTTCGCCAATGCAGCTGATCGAACTTCTGAGTCCGCTCTTCTCGGATAATACCGACAGCATTAATCACGACATCAACACTCACCAATCGCACAACCCAATCTGCAACGTTGTCGTCAACAGTGAATTCAACCTTGATCGGTGTAATATCTGGCCAACGCTGCAGAGCTTGTTTGGTATTGCGCACGCAAGCCACAACCTCATGCCCTTTGTCTACAAGCCCCTGGGTAAAGTGGCTGCCAATAAAACCTGTTGCACCAGTTATCAGGATACGCATCTCAGTTGACCTTATAAGAAAACTCTGTACCTTTGCCCCAAGCCGAATCCATTTCTCCTTTGATCAGTTTCCACGACTGTAGCGCTTTGATGCTGGTACTGACATTGGAACGAGCGACCCCGTGGGTCTCGGGAATCGGCTCCGCATTCATCGGTTCCGAGGAGAAAGACAACAAGGCATGTCTCTGTGCAACAGTACGATTAACCCCGCATCGGGTGCCCACCCCCCAATGTAAGATGCACTTCTCCAGTACTGGTGTCAGTTCCATGCTTTTCTTCCATTAATTTCTGTTATTACTGAAATTAATGTAATTCTAAGATGATGTCAAGTTTGAATTAGTCAGGCGATCTTTTGATAGATGTTTTTTTATTACCCCTAGTGGGCGTAAATGGTATTCAGTGGAATTTTCTAGCTCGTGTAGTGTTCTATATAAAGCGTGCATTTAGAAAGTCACTCAAACCGCGAGTGCAAGGCGCAGCTCGCCGGGAATGGCTGCCCCCTTTCCAAAGGCTGCAACGCCGCAATCGTGGCTTGAGTGGCTTGCCGCAGGGCGAGGCAAGGGATTTAAGCTCAATTTCATGATAGGCCTCGTCTAAATGTATGATTTATATAGGACACTACACTAGTGCCCGTCCAGAAATAGCTGCTTTTACAAAAACACGTCATCCCGGCGAATGCCGGGATCTAGAGAAATTAACGAGTTACTGGATTCCGGCATTCGCCGAAATGACGTCTGCTGTCGTTTCTGGACGGCACTAGCGATAAGAATTCGCTAGGTATTGGGGTGATTCGGGTTGATTAGCGGTTTTATTTGTGCGGCGCTGGCATCACTGCGTTCCTTTCGAACGAAGGGTTCGAACCAAATCCTCTCTCTCCGCCAAATAAAAAGGGGTGCTCATTCGAGCACCCCTTTTTATTTGGCGGAGAGAGAGGGATTCGAACCCTCGATACGCTATTAACGTATACACACT
>JARRQD010000275.1:0-5237 GCA_037382205.1 Candidatus Thiodiazotropha sp. | reverse complement strand
CTTTAGAGTTATGGTCGTCGCCATCCTCATGCCTTGAAGCCCTCTCCATCACTGTCAAGCCGGAGTAGGCCTTGGATGCCGGTCACTACCTGACATCCATCCAGTCGTGCATAGCGAAAAGATAAGCAGGGAACATTATGAGAATATAAGCGGCTCCATGGAATGGAGCACGCTATGCCTCAAGCAGCGATCGCGGATCGGTCACCCCACAGCCCACCCTATAAACGTCATCGACCGGAACGGACACTGCTCTATCAAATCATCGAGCGTTACTACCCGGAATTTAGGGATGTGATGGCTTAGTACTTCGTGTCGGTTTTATTTACAAGTTGATTTCTAGGAAAATTACTAACGCTTTGTAATCAAAGTTAATTATATTTTTGGCATGTTAAGTGCCTATCCATCAGCGAACGATGCAAAAAGAGGGAGAGCTAACTTAAAAGATCATAGGAAATATATCTCAGGTTGAGATAGCTAATGGAAACATTAAAGAAGAAATACTAAGGAGCAGTAGTAATGAAGATTAAGCGAATTTTTAAGGCAATAGTTGTTTTTTGTGCAGCCTTTGGGGTGATGTCCGTAAACGCCGTACCACTCTATTATGTATTTGAAGGGATGCCAAACATATCACCACCTCCAGCTTACACCGGTGCTGAAACCCTTTCACCTCAAAGATATTTAGAAATAATGGGGCAATCAGTTGAAACCCCTGTGAGCTATGTGTTTTACGTGGATGACGCGCTTGGACGTTATCATAATAATGATTATAGTAATGGTGGCTCAATAGACGAGTTTCTTTATCACTCAACACTAGTCAGTGGATCAGGTATAAATCCTGAAGATATTCAGACCAGGGGAAGTTTTCACGGAGAGATAAACAGTGCACCCGGTTCTAATGGTAGTCATGTGGACTTAGGGATGAATAGTGGTTTTGAAAGTGGTACCTATATCAATATTGAAATGTTTCCTTTTCTAGAGCAATCCAATATGAACAGTTATGATGATTTTATAGGGGCTCTAACAAACGATAATTTACCCTATAGTTGTTCACACTGTAGTACTTTTGAGAGTGCCTTTGGAATTTCAAACGATGATGTACATGCAAGAATGACCTTTGACCTGGCCTTAACTTCGATAAGTGAAGAAAATCCACATGCTTCAGTGCCTGAACCTTCTGTTTTTTACCTATTTGGCTTAGGGCTGTTTAGTATCGGTTTTGCTAAACGCATAAAAAAATCTAAAGGTTTGACGAGTTATTTGAATGGTTAAATAGGGGGCTATCCGGATTTCACAAAGGATTTAAGGTATTGATTAGTCATAGATTCCCCTCTAAATTTGATGTTGTAAAAGCGTCAAATAAAAGAGGTTATGGAATCTATGACTACCAACAAGCTTGGTGGAGAGAGGCAAATATTGATCAGCGCAAGGTGCCTAAAGGATTGCGTTGGCTTCTGTATCGCCATTCATTGACTCGAACGCAGGAAACACACGCACACTCAAGGCGCTTGAGAAAGCAAATAACCGAATTTATCGTGCCTGGCGTGAAGGATGAGTTTGAAAGGTTTTGGGAATACAGTGCCACATGGGCGGCAGAGCGGTTTTTAAAAGGTTGGACGCCCCGCGCACTAAGAAGCCGTTTGGATCCACTGCTTAGATTCCAGCTTAACCTCGTTAAGTTCATTGTAAAATCTATTAGAGGCTAGGGTTATTACCTATACCTATTAGCGATATCCGTCGATATCATCGATGGCTGCGTTGTTCGCAACGCGCTCTCATTTTAACAATCTATATAGGGATATAATATGAACATAAGGACATTACTCCATATATCTTTTCTACTCCCGCTCGCACTTATCTTCGCCCTCCAGGGTTGCGGAGTTAGTAGTAGTGATGACGAGGAAGACCCCACACCAATCGTTGATCCAGATCCAGATCCAGATCCAGATCCAGATCCAGATCCAGATCCAGATCCAGATCCAGATCCAGATCCTGACAACAATACGACTAAAGCCACTATTAGCTCAAAGATTTGGATGACGTCGGATTGCATTCAAAATAACGATGGCGCCTATATTAAGTCGTTATTTGAATTTAAAGCTAACGGAGAGATTCTGTCTGGTACCCAATATTTTCAGGACACCAGCTGTGCTACGCCCTCGGATCAAACGAGTCTACCAAACTACCTTGTAACGACGTATACCTCGAATGGTAGTGTCACATTACAGGATGGCACGATTGGCAATAAAATTAGCATTGTAGTTAATGACAACTACTCTTCTGATGCTATCTATTCGATAACCAGTCAAAACACTCTTTGTTTTTCAGCTAATTGGTCAATCAACACGAAGGATTTTACAGAAATCAGTGGCGGCACCGAGCAGCTCGATTATGAGCACTGCCTGACTGTCCATAGCGATGCAAATGATCCGAATCCTGTGGTTGATCCAGATCCTGTGGTTAATCCAGATCCTGTGGTTAATCCAGATCCAGATCCTCAGAGCGGTAATGACATCACTGCTAATATCTGGTTGACAGCTAATTGCTACACCAATGATCAGGGAGAGACCTTTAAGTCACTTTACTCATTTACCTCAAACGGTGAAGTGCGCCATGGCATTGTGTACTACAGCGATACAAGTTGTACCTCTTCTAATCTTACCATTATGCCTGAGGATCTCATAGCCACCTACCAGGTGCTGAATAGTACAACAATGCCAGATGGCACATCTGGTTATGATTTCACTTACACAAAAGATAGTCAGACATATAACGGAATCTTCTCAGTTAGTGACAACAATGGACTCTGCTTTGGCACGAATCTCTCAATGTGGTCTCAAGGCCAACTCCTTGATCCTGATGTCACCTCTCCCTCGGTCGATTATGAGCACTGCCTGACCGTTCATAGCGCAGCAAATGATCCTGAACCGAATCCTAATCCTAATCCGAATCCGAATCCTAATCCTAATCCTAATCCTAACCCAAGTAGCAACACCCTAGTTGGAAGATGGTTGAATGTAGGTACCTGTATTCCTGATGATGATAGTAACTACTCCTATAAAATCGCCTATCAATTCACAGATAACAATCAGATGCTTATAGCTTTTGCGACTTACAATGACGGCAACTGTACGGATGGCGACAACACTTTTTCAGCGTTTATTGAGACTGATCCGCCCACGAGCTATCTCGACCAGGGCGAAACAACTTTACCTGATGGCACTCAGGGCCACAACCTACAGATCTACGATGAAAGTGAATCATACAACGGCTATTACACCTTCGATTATCAAAACAGACTGTGCGTCTCTTACAATCTGGGACTTACCCATATGCAAGACTCGACATCAACAGATATCAATTATGAAAACTGTTTGATTGGTGCAGATAATCAGTAGTAACAACTATTCATCTTTAGAGTAGTTGCCCTGAATCTACTATACTCTCACTTATGGTTAGCAGAGTGGCTGGTATCACATACCAGCCACTCTGCTTGTATATCAGCGGTAAAAACTGAGCCAAATTATAGGATCAGCCATCGGATTGCCGGGTTCCTGGAGCGCGTGGGAATCCTGGAACGCGATGAGGAAAACAGTTACCAGAATCTGGAAGAGGGCGGATTCAACCGAAAATCCGGCAGGTTGAATAGATTGAGGTCGGATAGACGGATGATTCAGGCCCCAGTTTCAGCCTTGATATACATGGGTGTTAGCGGTTATTCTCCTTATACTTGAAACAACCAGCCTTCCACTACCAGTCTTTTTGACCTTGGGTGTTGGACCCGCCTGAGTTGATCAGGTGCTGTCGCTGAAAGTGCCAAGATTCTATCTTTACGCTTGGCGGCTAATACTCCCACAGTACCTGCCCACAAATTGACAATATTGGGCTTAACTTAACAGTTTTGGCTTTTGTAATGATAAAAACCAATATTTTCAATGGTTTGAATGGTTTGTTCTCTACTTTGAGTGAACTGCCGCTCTAGACGTTACCTGAGACTTCGATAGGTAAATAAGCCCTGTTATTTTGAGCGCACTCGGTGGGGCCATGCCCCACCAAAGCCAGCTAACAACTAAATAATGCCAGACGTAACCATCTACGCTCTCTTGACAATCAAAGCAGCGAAGTTTAGTGAGTAATCTGGACTAACCTCAGAGCCAGTCATGGAGAGACTCATGCTGCAAAATACCGCATTTCTGCGTTGCGGCTCTTCTCACTAACGGCCATTACGTGTGATCTGCACATTTTGATCAACTCCGCCTCGTTCATGGCTTGCTTAAAAAATATTCCCAAGATTAGGTTTTGTGTGGCCTATACTCAATAGGGCTTGCTAATTAGTCAAAGTATGGAGCGGTCAACTGATTTTTTTAGGTTGAATGTGGATAAAGTCATCTTGTCTATCAAAAAATTGACAGGATTTTTCGATTCCAAAGTACTGGGTGAGGATTGTGTTTAGGCTAGAGTTTATTAATCGCAAACTGATCGAACTCTCAATAATAATGGTTGCTGCCGTTCTCTTCGTCTCGGCTGCTGGTGGATACATCCTTTATCAGACATCCATTACTGAGACTGCCCAACGCCTTACTGAAACTGCGCAAAGTAATGCTCGCTTGATTGAGTCGATCGCAAAATCCAATAGAAGGCATTCAGAAAAATGGCATTCAGGCGCCAGTACTTTTGATATGACTCTGAATGAGGTAACAGCAGCATATGAGCAGTTCCATTTTGGGCATAGCGGCGAATTCACTCTTGCAAAAAAACAAGACCGACAGATTGTGTTTCTTATGAGGAACCATCTTGCCGGTATGGATGTTCCCGATCCGGTTCTTTTTGCTGCACAGGATAGGGCTGAACCCATGCGGCGAGCGTTATCGGGAGAGTCTGGTTGGATGATGGGTAAGGATTACAGGGGAGAGTATGTAATGGCAGCGTACGAACCTGTCACTATTCTCAATCTTGGAATCGTTGCCAAAATCGACATGGAGGAGGTTCAAAAACCATTCATTAATGCTGGCTTGATCATATTGTCTCTTGCGGTACTGGTAGGTTTTTTCGCTCTGAACATCTTTCGTAGAACAAGCCGATTGATCTCCGATAAGTTCGAAGATAGTAACCGGCAATTCACCCGCTTAGCAAAGAATGCAGGGGATGTGATCTATCGGATGTCGTTACCCGATGGCCGCTATGAGTTTATGAACCAGGCTTCTATCGAACTTTTTGAAGGCACACCGGATGAGTTCTAT
>JARRQD010000274.1:0-10696 GCA_037382205.1 Candidatus Thiodiazotropha sp. | reverse complement strand
CCAAGGCGTTGCAACGCCGCCCTGCGCCGCTATAAGCGTGCAATTTACGCTGTAGCGTGATTCACCCAGTAGGTGACCATAACCATCGAAGCGATTTTCATCATAATCAAACACCTGCTATCAGAATGGAGCGGCCAACTGATTTTTTAGGTCCAATGCACATCCCTAATCGATCTTAAGCATGGTAGGTGAAGAGGTTTAATTGTTTTACACCCAAGTTAAGCATAATTTTACTTAACCCTATCGTTGCATAAATTCGGCAGTAAACTCTATAAGGTGCAATCCGACTTTACGAGTCATTATTTGTTTCAGCTCCGAGAGAGATAATCAGGGGGGAGGGAAGTTGAGTAGAATAACGAAGGGTGGATAAGCGTAGCGCATCCCCCCTACGTATCGATTCGAAATCGGAGCCTGTCATTAGAATAAGCCGTTCGTCATTCCAGCGTAGGCCAGAATCCAGGGGAATATGGCACCTGCCCTCAACTAGCGCTACTGTCATGGTTTCAGTACCTCAGAGGCATTAACGAGACAATTTTCCATGATGACAGCTTGAGTGGCATCTGGATTCCGGCATGCGCCGGAATGACGGAGGTAGATGAATGATGGCGTTTTCAGTTTTGCTCTAATACGAACTCCGAATCGATCCAGTAATGTTTCGGTTGATGGTAGGCCCCGGACTCAGAATGGGAAATTATTGCCAAAAAACAAATAAACGTTGTACAATAATAAGATTCCTAATTGTATGGGAATTTTAAAAGTACTAGTTCATGGAGTTAACACATTGAAAAAGAACAGCTTTAGTATTATCGCGGGCGTGATTTTATCACTCACACTTGTAACAACCATCGCCACTGCGGCCATCGATAATCTTCCAACTAAAAAGCAGACTGAGCGGGGACTTTATCTCACGGCAAAAGAAGCCTATAAAATGAAATCAGAGAATTCTGATGTAATTTTAGTCGATGTTCGGACCCAAGCAGAGGTCGCATTCCTGGGTATGCCACAGATCTCCGATGCCAATATTCCCTATTTGATTGCAGAAGACTGGACTAGCTGGGATGAGAAAAAGAAAAATTTCAAATTGACAGCTAATAGTAACTTCCTGCTAGCGATGGAAGATTTGGTGAAAGCCAAAGGCGCATCTAAAGATACAAAAATAATCGTTCTTTGCCGTTCTGGAAGTCGAAGCGCCAAAGCGGCAAATCTGCTCACTAAGAGTGGTTACGTAAATGTTTATAGTGTTGTTGACGGATTTGAGGGTGATAAGTCTAAGAGTGGTGATTCAAAAGGTCAACGTGTAGTTAATGGCTGGAAAAATAGTGGTTTACCATGGACCTATAAGCTCGATAAAAACAAGATGTACGATCTTTGATTTGGTAACTTAAGAATTAGAGTGGGTAAGCCATATTGCCTGATTATTCGGGCTTACTCACCTAAGTTCGCCAAAAATTGCGGACATATAAAATATGACGCAGATCCCAGCCCAAACTCCTCAATAATCAAACCAACACCATCCGATACGTCCGTCTGTCCACCGCTGAGCCAGGTATATCCCTATAAACCCATACCTGTTGATCCGGGCACGGTTGCGTGCCTTGGCTATTGACACCCTCTGTCAATAACTTGTAAACGACCCAAGCGAGTTTGTGAAGGATTCTCTATTGGCATGGACCTCCACAGTGGATAGCTTGGGTGGGGGGCAGCGGAACCCGGGTAACGTCTCAAGCCATCCCTGATTTCGCTGCGCTCGACCATTCGGTATTCGTGGAGTAACTGGGCATGTTCTGGTTACCAGCCCCCGCCGCCGCCCCCGCCGCCGCCACCTCCCGAGGAACCGCCACCACCAGAACTGCTGCCTGAGCTGGAACCAGGGGCGGTGGACGAGGCGGCAATGACGCTGCTCAATGAGCCTCCCAGGCCAGACGCTCCTCGACTGTAGGCTCATGGACAACTCCTTTCGGCCAGGTAACCACGATAGTCAGGCCCTCCCCGATTTTCAACGCACGGGTGGTTTCGAAAAAAGCACCTTGCGGCAACATTTCGGCATGGTAGTGATCCCCTTTGGCTCCAGTGGGGCCGGTATACGCCTCCGCGGTGATCCGGTACGGATCGCCCCCTGTGGGGAGGTGCACGGTGGCACCAACCTTTTGGATGGCGAACTCCCAGCCATTGCCCGTGACATTCCAGTAGAGTTCATCGTGGTCGGCAAAAAAACCGAGTTGGCGATTGGTACGATAGGTGATGGCGTAGCTGTATTCGCCCGGCTCCAGGTAGTGGTCGGCACGCCCGATATAGAGTCGCACCCCGTTGCGAAGGGACTCGATTCGATAGTTCTCCGGTTGCCCGTCGCGCAAAATCTGCATGACCTCGAAGTCAACGCGATAGCGATGGCCGTTGGCGTCTCGGTAGTCGGTAGGGAAATCGCGGTAGATGCCGCGTTTGATCAACCCGCCTTCGGCGCGAACCTTGATAGCTTCTACAACCTCCATGGCACCGTCGCCCCTGATTGTAATGTCGCTGTAAAAATCCAGGATATGCTCCGCGGCTTGTGTAGAGAGGGCCATGAAGCCGAGCAGCAAGATCAGCAGTAGACGTTTCATATCAATCCTCAAGGGCGAAGTACTCCGCATAACGATAATGAAATGCCCTGGCGACCAGAAGATCCGGAAATGAGTCGATGCGAGTGTTGAGGTTGCGCACCGAGCCGTTGTAGTAGCGCCGAGCATACTGAATGTGATTCTCCACCTCGGAGATGTTGTGCTGCAGGTCGAGATAATTCTGATTGGCTTTGATATCCGGGTAGCCCTCGGCCAGAGCGAGCAGGCCATGGATACGACTGCCCAGTTCAGTTTCCAGCTCACCCCGCTCAGGGATCTTTGTAGTGGCTGCCGCCTGCCCGCGAAGCGCGATGATGGCATTCAGGGTTGCTTGTTCATAGCCGGCATACTGCTTGACGACCTCAATCAGTTTGGGAAGTAGGTCATGGCGGCGTTTGAGTTGTACGTCGATATCACTCCAGGCAACCAGAACCCGGTTGCAATCGCGCACCAAGCGGTTGTAGATGAATATGGCCCACCCGAGAAGAGCGCCAAAGATCAAGGCAATGTCGATAGTCATTTCGAATACTGTAGGGAGTCGCTCCAAATACCCGATTATGGACTGGATTAAAGTCCGGAAGCTATCTGTATTTGTTGCGTAGTGGCAACCCCCTCATGGCATCCGAAGGCGGCCAGCACCTCGTGCGATGTTCTGTCATTCAAACAAATGCGATCGATGGATGATCGGTTGTAGTTCGTTTGGGATTGATCCCTTTTTGTCATCTAGGATCACCCGGCCTGTCCAGTCCACTAGTCTTGCAGGCTGAATTCGATACCTGATTCGGCATAAGCATTACTGGAACCCACAAAAGGTCTCAGAAAACCTTTAACGCCAAGCTCACAGGCACTGTGAAGCGTCAGCGGAACAGCCGTCCAGTGCAGGGGCGTGTCAAATGCGTCACTGCTGCTTGCTTTGCGTTGACGATATACGGCGTAGGCTATCAGCTCTGAAGTAAGCAAAATATCCGAGCGCGAGACCAACTAACAAAAATCCGATCGCCATGACCCACGGCTTTTGCGCGGGAATGTTGGCCGTTTGTAATGTAAATTCAGGAAGAGCAATTAGAAAAGCTCCCTTGAGCAAAAACAACGACCCAAAAAGTGAAACTGCGATTTGTAAAGGTTTCCTCCACAAGAAGTGATGCACCAAAATAGTGATGCCGATAAAAAAGTGAACCATACCTGAAAGATTAATCAGCACCGGATCGCTACCGACATGCGCAACCATACGGGCAAAGTAATCGCCCGACAGTGTAAACCCAATCCCCGTTACGACCAAGTATGCTGAAAGTATTCGTGCAATTTTTGTTGTAGCGTCCATGGGATTCTCTCCGCCTTCTTCATCGTTGCGCATACACACCTAACGCCTCGCTCTGCGGCAAACCGAATCGCAGCGTAGGTAGGTCCACAGCAGCATTTTGTTAGAAACCTTTCTTCATAATATTTCGAATCCGCGCCTTTACGGATGGCGCCTCATCGCGCATAGCCATCTCGAAGTATTGTTTGGTCTCATCTATATATTTTGAATGCTGTCTGCTTAATTCATAAATTCCGTTGTAAGCCCAAGCTCGCACAAACTTATTTTGATCGGTGAGCGTATGCCTCAAGAAATTGTATACATTACTACTCTGAGCTGCGGCGATTGTCATAAAGGGGATGCTTTGAAGGACATGCAACTTGGCCTCCCAGTGTTCCAATTGTTCGAGTGACCCATATATTTTTGCAATCTGAGGTTTCTCTAACTTATTTCCTGCTTCAAGCCACGCCTTCAACAGCCAAGTAGCTCCCTTTTCACAAGCTTTTGTAAACGACAGTGCAATAATGGTGTCAGCAAAATTATTATCTCTATTGTGTGCACCATATATCGCCTTAATGTCAGCAGCTGATTTTCCATTCCACGATGCAATTTCATGTTCAATTTGCATAGGTTCACCCGCAGTATCTAACGGTCTCCATCACAGGCGGCAAACTCGGAGCACAGCTATGGCAATCCTTGTTTTCGCTTTTAATATTTTATATATTTTGTCTCAGCTAAAAAAGCTCTGATATTTTTTTGGTGTGACCGCAAGGCGTTTTTTGAAATTTCTCTGAAAATGACTCTGATCATTAAAACCAAGCGCCAAGGAAGTATTCAAAATGGTTTCACCTGTTTGCAATATTTTTTTCGCTTTTTCAATACGTTTATCCAGTAAAAAAGCATGAGGAGATAGACCATATTGATGTTTAAAACATCTCAGAAAATGGTAACGGCTTAATCCGGCCTGTTGTGCCAGATAATGCAGGGGTAATTGATGATTTAATTGCTCTGTAATTAGTGTTTTAACTTGCTGTAATCGTTGATTATCATGAGATAAATTGACTTCCGGTTGTGCAGGTTTTTGTGCCTGAAAACAACGCTCAAGAAAGTCAATTAATAGAGTTTCACTCTGTAATAAATTACCATCCTTCATGAGTTGTTTAAAAAGAGCGTCAAAGCTATTGAAAAAGACTGAATCAGTTTCCAGATGATTCGAAAAAGGCTGATAGTGCGATAGGTTCTGATTGAGTATTTCGCATTGTAATTTCCTGATCCATTCACTGTTTATGAATAGCATGCGATACGACCATTTACCTTGAAGGGGGTTGCAGGAATGAACTTCGTCTGGATTGATTGTGACTGTATCTCCTTTTTTAATCGAATAGCGACTATCTCTATTTAGGTACTCGGCTTCACCCGCATCAATTACACCAAAGGAAAATTCTTCATGTAAATGCGGATGATAACAGGCTGAAGAAGCTGATGCTTGTCGCATATAGAATCACAAACATTAAATGGTAGATTCAGGGTTTAAATAAACATAAATATTACACTGCTCGATAGCAACAAACCCATTACAATATTAAACCCTATCTGCCGTTTATACCCGCTTAAAAATTGACTAATGAATTGACCACTTGCTGCCCAGATTGATATGCCTGCCAGACAAGCAAAGAATGAAATGATACAAAAAGCCATACTATATACCAAAACCGGTGAATTCACAGACACAAACAGACTAACACCAGACATAGAAACCAGCCAGGCTTTTGGATTAAGTGATTGAATAAGGCCACCCTGTATGAAAGATATTGATTTTGGTGGTTTATTCGTCAGTGCTTGTTCTACCGCGGGCGAAGTGGCGATTTTATAAGCCATATACAATAGAAACCCAGCTCCAAGATATTGCATAATTATTGCTATCTCAGGGATTAGCAAAAACAAGTTACTCAGCCCTGCGATCATCAGAAACACAATCAACGTATAGGATATAGTTGCTCCAAGCACATAAGGAAATGTCTGGCGAAAACCATAGCTGGCACCAGAACTAGTTGCAATAATATTCACCGGCCCCGGTGTAACTGCGCCAATAAAAGCAAAAACAGCCATTGATATAAATATGCTTAACATTGATATAGCCATAGTCTAAAGGATCAACATTAAATTACGACTATCTGCCGGGTATAGAACAAAATTGCTTTTCAAGTTAAAAATTGCCGCTACAAATTTCCTTAGGCCGGAAAAAGAAAACCCATGGATAGCCCAGACACCCAACCATAAATTGCATCTTACGCTTAAACTGGCAATGTGGAACTCTGGAAAATTAACATCCTCAGATATCAAGTAGCGATATCATGCCAAAGCCAAGGAAAGTGCAAATCTCGCTTGATGACACCCCTTACTATCACTGTGTTTCATGATGTGTAAGACGAGCTTTTCTCTATAGGCGAAGGGGAGGTACAAATCACATGCCTGGCTTGATGAGGAAGCACTGATTGCCTGCCTAGCCTAGGCTGACCTCAATCCCATCAGAGCCTCTCCAGTCCATGAAAGTAATTCAGTCATCAGTTAGCTCATGCTGCTGTATTTTTACCTGCGCGGTATTGCTTAATAGATTTTGACAGATGGGCCGCGTTAGCCGGACTCTTTAGTAATTGGACCGTCTCCATAAGAGCATTGAATTGATCTAAAGACCTGACCACCTCATCCTCCGAATCCCTGCGAGTATTAACGGTGTAGTCGGCATCGTTAACCACCAGATCTAAAACACTTTTATGCTTTTTTAGAGCATCCAATAAGCTAATAACTCTCATTTCGATAACCGCCTTAGTTGTACAATATATTGTGCAAGTTGCTCGATCTGGTAAATCAACGCTCAAGCTGTGGGGCGCGCAGCGAAGTGGAGTGCCCCATACGAGCGACTTGTTATAAGTAATTTACTTTGCACCTAAATTGATACCAATCATTTGGGAATGATTTTACTTCAGTGTTTTCCAGCTTTAGCATTTTGTTGATTTTTCCAAAAAGCGGAAGGCCTTCTCCTAAAAGCACAGGAGCTTTAGTTATTATCAATTCGTTAATCAGGCCATAATTTAGAAACGATGTAATAGTGGTGCCGCCATCAATGTATGCGTGTGTATACCCGCCCTTCTCGAGCTTTGAAATCAATTCATTAATGCCACCAGAATACATTTCAACTTTACCTCGAAGATTTTCAGGAGCCTCCTTAACTGTATTGCTGAGCACAAAAATAGGCATGTCGCCATAAGGCCATTGTTCCGGGGTTAAGTTCATATTTGAAATCATTTCCATGCACTTACGTCCCATAACCATGCAGTTTACGGAGCCCATAAAATCATGGAATCCCATATCTTCATCACCCATATCAGCATCCAAATTACCTGCTATATGGAGCCAATCCACGCCTCCATCAGGAGTAGCAATATACCCATCTGCACTTGTTGCTATGTATACAGAACACTTCATATCTCTACCCCTTTGCGTGATGTCCGAGACTACTTATCACACCCAAGCTCACAGGAGTGCGACCGAAGAGAGCGAATTCTGTGAAGCAGATTTGTTATGTTTTGCTTTCAATTTGCAATTGCCTCATATAAAGGAATAGCGGTAGTCCAAGAGAAATACCAATACCTATTGTGGCAACTACTGGAAGCCAGAGATTCTGCATACCTAGGCGCTTGCCTTCAGCAAAAATGAAGACGAATAGAACTACGGCAGCCACTATTACATCCAGCCCAAAAAAGCCACCGATTTTAGTGGAAAACAACTCTTGAAAGAAAAGCGGTATGTTAAGCCCGTTATCGACTACCCACGGTACAAATTGCGATATCGGCAACAATGTTCCAAGCACACATAAAATTAGAAATGTTACTTTAAGATTCATCGCTTCTTCATTTACTATATGAAACAAAACACCACAATTCACAGTAGGCAAATAGCATAGTGATAAACGAACGTAGCTTTTGGTTTACCGACTTCCTTTACTTGCTATGGCTAGTTATTCTTTGGAAATATAATTTCAATTTTACCACTTTTCTCAAACTCTTTAGCTTGTTTTTCAAGCTTATCAAATTCAATTGGATTCCACGCTATCAACAATAGTTTTTTGTTTGAATCCAGCTTATATGTCAAATTTTCAATACCAGCCACCATTTTTGAAATTATTAGTAGCTCGTTCGAGGTATCCATTTCACCCAGTATTCTAAATTGTAGACCTTGATTATACATTGCATTCCTCAATAGCCATATTGGTTTAGTTCAACGCTCAGCGAACCGGCGGAGACGCGTCAGCGCCAGAGTCCGAGTCGAGCTGATGGTTAAGTTTTTTCTTGCTCAGATTCAATTTTGCCTTTAAGCACCATTACACCATGGTGATTTTCACAAATGAGCCAAGTTATTTTCTTGTTGGTAATGTAGTACTCAAAACACCTTGATTCAGATAATATATTAACAATTTCCTGACCTGTTCCTTCAAGAACCCAGTACTTGCCATCCTCATCAGTTGTAATAAACCAGTAAGAGTCCGATCTGTTTAAAAGAGATCTAATCTCTTCGATTTTTTCATAAGGTTGATAGTTCGTATATGGCTTTAAAATGGAGTTTCAGAGCCAGATTCTTTCGAGGCTTCTATTACCATGAGATAGAAAATTGTCGGCCAGCTTGTCCATTATCCACTGCCAGTCATTCATACGAAGAAATTCAAGCCCCTCAATATTTTCAGAGCGTATAACTTCATTAAGTTCATCGCGCAATGTGTTCATTGTTGATGTTTAACGCCGCAAATCTCCGGAACTTTTGAGCAACGTGATGTTTGTGGCATTCGCCACAAACGACCATTGCGGAAATTTGCCTAAGTGAATTTGCTTTTAAACGTCATCTCATCTATTTTGGTCATTAAAACACCATTTCCTATGCCTTTTACAGGCCTTTCTCATCCAATCTAGGTGTTTTTTAATACTCTCCAACTCCGAATCACGTCTGTATTTTACTAATGTAAACCTGGCATTCAGAGATGTCGGGTCACTAATATCTATCGCACTCCAAGCTCATTGTATTCACTTTCTGACAGAACAAATGGCTCCCAAGACGCGCCAGGACTCATTGCAGAATCTCCGCCACCTTTAGATAAAACTTGATTAAGGATATAAAGAGGAGAAATAATTCCACATGCTGATAGATATGGCACGTCATAAACAAACGATACAAGATTCCCATTTATCTTTTCTGGATCATAATGAGGCTCATGTTGAACCCATTCAATTTGTCTCATCTCCCCAGCCAATGTATTAAGTGATATTTCGATAACAATCGATAGTGCTAATTTCTTTATGACGTATAACAACTAAGCTCATCCGAGAGGTACCGCGCAGCGGGGATGAATCGGTTGGTACACATTGTTTACTAAGATTTTTCTATAATATATCACAAACTTTTCCTCCATCTGGAAGACCTCTGCGCAAGTTACTGGAAAATGAAGCTGAACTAATTGACCAGCCGAAATCAATAGCCTGGGTATCGGACCACTTTGACACTATGTTTTTCGCTTTGGCTAAATTTAATTTTAGACTTCCCAAATACTCCATTTTCATCCTTTTAATATGTGATTTTTTAGGGACACATTTAGCAGCACCTCTTGTTTGAGGATGGAGCATCAAGCTTGAATTCTTCACATCCTCAATTGTTGGCATGACTTCATAATCAACGGTTGTAGATGCTATTGCCACCAAAGGAAGCCAGTCAAATGCACGCCCCCTATCAACAACAATCAACGCTCCCCATCCATTGGGTTTAAAACCTGCTTCCTCCCATGAACTAAACCAAGCATTTACTGCTGCCCCATTTTGAGTTTGAAATGCATATACATCACCAACATCCAAACAAAAGGACGGTGGGTTTTTGGGAATTTTTCTGTCTTTAGGCGTCGAAGGTGATTTAAGCCTATTCAGCAAGGCTTCGAGGAGCTTATATCTCTTATTTAGCTCACCTTGGCTCATATTTAATTCTTGTAATCTTCGTAAATCCTCTCCTGAAGTGATGATGTTGTTTGCTTGCGCTGTTATTTCATCACACAAAATCCCACGCTTTTCGAACTGGTCTGCTACTACCAACCAAAATGTTGTCCATTCCTCATCTTTGGAATCTTCTGACTCAGGGTGCATTTCTTTCAGTACATTTAGGAGATCTATATTGTCCCCAGGTATTTTAACTACAAGGGATATAGTGCTCTTTAGATCAGCAGCATAATCGTTTTGATATATCCCTGCACCCCAAGCTCCCATAGAGCCTCCTAGTAATAAATGAGCTAACGTTAAGTTCACCCGGCCAACCGGATTCAATATTCAGGTATTAATTGCATGATGAAGGTGATTGAAACCATATAACCTGAATCGTCGCATAATGGAGGTTGGTCAGGTTCCGGGTAAAAGCACCGATTACCCGGCGCTCTCCAAACAGACCCTTTCTACCACCCACAAATCTTACCATAAAACCGCATTCCCACTACCATATCGGCTCGTTTTGTCAGGCCCCTCCAGATATGCGTAACACCAGGAGTCCCATCTCTCTTTCGGGCTAAAAAACCACCCAGCTGTGCTATCCACACCGTAATCTCTCTCAGTGAAGGTGGATGCTTTGGAATCCTGGCTGTTGGATTAAATCGTGCGAATAAAATTTTCCATTCATCCTCTGACAAAAGATCTGTAGCAAGACCATTTGGAGTTGTTCTTGATACCAAGGTCAACCAATATACTCTCCAGGCTACAATACTGATAACAGCCAGATA
>JARRQD010000273.1:0-5321 GCA_037382205.1 Candidatus Thiodiazotropha sp. | reverse complement strand
AGGCTGAGTTCTGGCCCAGCGACCGGTTGTGAGAGCTTGTAATCCCAACGACAGCTATTGGTGCAGGTTCCCTGGTTGGCGTCGCGATGATTGAAATAGCCTGACAGCAGGCAACGTCCGGAATAGGCGATACAGAGCGCACCGTGAATAAACACCTCCAACTCCATATCCGGGCAGTGCTGGCGGATCTCAGCCACCTCGTCAAGCGATAGCTCTCGGGAGAGAATCACCCGGCTCACCCCCTGCTTTTGCCAAAAGCGTACCGCCTCCCCGTTCACCGTATTCGCCTGTACCGAGAGGTGGATCGGCATCTCAGGCCAACGCTCTCGGACCAGTAGAATCAGCCCGGGATCAGACATAATCAGGGCATCCGGCCCCAATGTAACAATCGGTTCAAGATCTTTGATGAAGGTCTTCAGTTTGGCATTATGGGGCATCACATTGCAGGCGAGATAGAACTGACGTTGCAAGGCATGGGCTTCGGCGATTCCAGTGGCCAAATTTTGTTCGAGAAAGTCGTTATTTCTGACCCGTAGACTGTAGCGGGGTAAGCCCGCATAGACGGCGTCGGCGCCATATGCAAAGGCATAACGGGCATTTTTAAGGGTGCCAGCGGGGGCCAGCAGTTCAGGTCGTTTTGCCATAGTTGGTTAGATCAGCTTAAGCAGCCTCTGATATCACGATTTAGTATGAGACAGTACATGAGTGCCGGACACTAACGTAGCGTCACGGGATAGGTCTCGATAAAAGTACCGAGAAACAACCGTTGCCGTTTAACAGACAGTTGAACGACCTCTCCAACCGCTCGATCCATCAAAGCAATGCGCAGATCTGCATAACTCTCGATCGGCTGATCGTCAACAGATACAAGGAGATCCTTCTCTTTGATACCGGCCTCGGCAGCACCACTGTTCTCAGTGAATCCTTTGACACTGGGTGGAGAACTCTCCACATCCAGGAAAACGCCCAGTTTACCACTTGGGGGCAGCTCCTGTTGAGCGGCAAGAATCAGATAGTCCGACAGCTTAGGATTCAGTTCGGGAACCTCGTTCACATTGATAACAATCGCCTGACTCGCATCCACCCGACGGGACAATCGACTTGGTATCCCATCACCGTAAACCAGATGTCCGGCACCGGCCAATATCACCATCCGGCCGTCAGGATTCTCTGTCAACCACTCGGCCGCCCGTTGCGCCATGGATTCATCCCAGAGCAATTGAACATCGAGAAAACGCTCGAAATCACGCCCTTCACGATGGGGGTGGGCATCATAGATGGTTTTTAGACGTTGTCGATAACTCTGGTTATCCCTGGCGATTTCTGCAGGTAGCCTGGCCAGTTGCTGAGGAGTGAGACTCTCGACCCCTTCCCGGCTCACCTGGTCGGTGATCTCGCGCTCTAGATTGAGCGCGATCATGGCAATTCCATGCGCTCTGGCATATCGAAAGATCGGCCGATAGAGCCGATAATCAAAGCGCCAACGATCAAAATAGTCTGTGCCGCGAATCAGACCAGTTTCATCGATCTCACCAGCGATATATTGATCCAGGACTTTCTGGTAGGGTTGAAAGAAGAACTCCAGGCCGATCGCCAGGTCTGAATGTTTGGCATGCAACCCTTTGATGATTGCCAGCTGATTCAGATGGTGCTGATACTGGTCATGGGTTTCACCGACATAAACAACACGTTTGTCAGAGACTTTTTCAATCAGATCAGAGACATCGATCAGAGTGGACATATCCACCACAGAATCCATGGGCGGCTCATCAGCCATGGATAGAGTAGCCATGCCACTGAGGAGAATGAGATACAGATAGTTACGCAACACAACGATCTCCGGGAGCTAAAGACTGTTTCCTATGATCCATTCAGTTTCACCATGTTGCGCTTCAGAGGATTGAATCCAGCTGCGGCCCTAACCGGTTCAGACAGAACTTTGGATAATAGCAAAGTAGTCGATAAATATGGGTGTTATGACCAATCAATCAGTCATACGTTTCATCTTCTTGAACGACCTGAAACCGGATCAGAGGTTGATGGTCACCTTAAAACAACCACAAAATTCAACATTCATCTATGGAATATTCTAAGTTTGTAATGGAAATAGGTTTCGAGACAAGTCAATCAACATCGAAGCTGGTCGGGTTTTTTCTGCTGCTCTGCTTCTCTCTGAGTCTGGCAGCGGCGAGCTTCGAGATTGAGCTGCCTAAATATCGCCTTTCGGCTGAACAGCTGGCCGTGGTCGTCAACGACCAGGACCCACTCAGCCGACGTATCGGTAACTACTATATGAAAGCGAGAGGCCTCCCTGAAGCCAATCTGCTGCATGTCAGCTTCACACCCGGGACAAACAATCTCTCTGCAGATCACTTCAAAAAGATCCGGCAGAAGTTACTCAAAAGCACCCCGTCAGGCATCCAGGCCTACGCAATCACCTGGGTCAAACCATTTCGGGTTGGTTGCATGTCGATCACCTCGGCACTGACGTTCGGTTTCGATCGAAGCTGGTGCTCAGATCACACCTGCGCTTCAACCCACCTCAGCCCCTTCTACAATTATCAGGGCGTCACCCCGTTTGAGGATCTTGCAATCCGCCCCAGTATCAGCATCGCTGCTAACAGCTTTGCAGCAGCCAAGGCATTGATCGACAGGGGTATCGCAGCGGATGGGACAGCCCCTGAAGGGACAGCCTATTTGATGAGCACCAAGGACAAGCAACGCAATGTCAGGGCAAAAGACTATCTGTTAACCCATCGGCTGATGCGTGACTGGATCGATACCGAAGTGCTCCGGGGCAACGCTTTGCTGGATCGACAGGATGTGCTGTTCTACTTTACTGGCAAAACCCATGTCGATGGTCTGGAGACCCTCACTTTTCTGCCTGGTGCGATTGCTGATCACCTCACTTCATCGGGCGGGGTTCTCAGTGGAAGCAAACAGATGAGTGCCTTACGTTGGCTGGAAGCTGGCGCTACTGGAAGTTTTGGCACAGTAGTAGAACCTTGCAATCATCTGGGTAAGTTTCCCAATCCTCGACTTGTTATGGAGAATTACAGTCATGGTCAAACTCTACTGGAAGCCTATTGGCGAAGCGTAGAACAACCAGGGGAAGGTATTTTCATCGGTGAGCCTCTGGCGGCCCCATTCGATAAGGTTATCTTTGAAAAGAGCCTCGCAGGCACCCGGCTTATCAGCAGAAACCTCAAAGCCGGACACTACAAGCTTAGCCACTCAAGCTCGCCAATCGGGCCATTTCGGCAGATTCAGCGGTTTCAGGTCAAACCCCATCAGCAGCAGTTTAACCTTTTAGGAGGTGAACCAGGCTACTATCGGATTGAGTCTCTGCAGCTTTGATGCAAGACAAATTAATCGTTGGAAAACTTATTGCTCCCAGCGTCGCCTGATGCCCGACGTTGAGGAGTATCATTCGGCTGCCTTCTCAACTCCCAACTAAACAGGCCAATCACCACCCCCTTGAGTACCGATCCAAGTTTCACTGACTTCTGTTGCTCAAACATAACTATCCTAAATAGATCCATCATTGCGGCCAGAACATCAAAGAAGACAAAGCCAGGAAAACAAAACAGATACTCACGCCAGATTCTGGTGCGATTCCGATAGATGGAGAAGCGGCGTTTCGCGGAGTGATTCCATGCTAAGAACTTATAACCTAAGAACTTATGTTCGGTCTGTTCGCCAAGGTTGTGGTAAAGCTCCGCATCCCGAACGGCGATAATTCTGAATCCGGAACTTATGGCTCTAAGACAGAAATCAACATCCAGATAGTCGATATCAAATGACTCCCGAATCAAGCCAATCTCATCAAAAAGATGCACATTAATCAGACTACCCGAACTGATGGCAATGAACAGATTGTGCAGTATAGGCCGACCGGAAAATCCCTCTATAGCAAATTTTGGCCAATGATAAGCACCCTCCGGAGCAGTGACAAACTTAGCTTCTCGTTTGACACTCTGCTCAAGATATTTAGGGACGATAATCGCAGCGTCAGAATCATTAGTATACGCATGGCCTGCTTGAGCAAGTTGCTCCACCATATGTGGCCCCGCACTGCTGTCGTCATCCATTAGCAGCACCCAGTCCGCATCCATGCCAAGCGCATACTCTATCCCAAGGTTCTGAGCTTTGGCCAACCCCAGGTTCTCCCCGTTCTGTATCAGCACAATCCGCTCAGGCTGGCCTTGAGCGATGCTTCTGATCCGCTTCTGCGCGTCCCTTTCGGTACTGTTATCAACGATCACCACCACGGCAACTTGCGGCAGATAGCTCTGCAGCGAATCTTCGAAGCTCAGATCAATATTGTAGGTAACTGTTACAGCGACTATTTTTGAAATGTTGTGATTAGACATAAAACCATTATCGCTGAACTTAGCCGGCTGCGTCACTTAAGATTAACTCAGGATTTAACGCTTTGTGCGCCATTTAATTGAATAGATGAAGTTTAAATATCCAATACTGAAGTACTGGAGGACGTCGATTATTACAACTATAATGCCAATTAAAGACAATACCAACACAACCTAATCCATTGATAAATCAAGAATTCTGAGAGAGTATAAAATGCCTGAAAGCACAGACGATATGCATCTGGAAAGCCGTTGCGATGCTGTCATCAAATCGACTACCAGAGTCAGCCCAGAATCTACGGATGAAGTTCGCCAACTGGTATTGCAGATTGACGACCCAACCTTTCGCTATGCAGCGGGTCAGTCCATTGGGGTATTGGTTCCTGGTCCGCATGCCTTTGGTAATGAATATCACCACCGGAGGTACTCGATTGCCAATCCAATTCAGACCGGTAACAGTGAAACCATTGAGTTGGAAATCCTTGTCAGGCGCTGTTTCTACCTGGATGAAATCTCTGGTGAGCAGTATCCTGGTATTGCCTCCAACTATCTGTGTGACGCTAAAAGCGGCGACAAACTGAAGATAACCGGTCCATTTCTCAGCCCTTTCAAGATTCCCGCGGATAAAAGCAGCAATCTGTTGATGATCGGTACAGGTACCGGCATTGCTCCTTTTCGTGCCTTTGTGCGCCAAATCTACGACCAGCATGGTAGCTGGGATGGTCAAATTCGCCTCTTCTATGGGGATAACGGGGGCATGAATCTGCTCTACATGAATGATCAGCAGAAGGATCTTGGCCAATACTATGATGACCAGACCTTTAAGGCGTTCAGTGCCCTGACGGACAGACCCATGGCCGGTGTGGAATCTGAACTCCAGGAGAGTCTCTCCGCCAACGCAGAGGAGTGCAAGAAACTGATTACCGATCCAAAAACTTATCTCTTTCTCGG
>JARRQD010000272.1:0-13641 GCA_037382205.1 Candidatus Thiodiazotropha sp. | reverse complement strand
GGTACCGGTCATGCTGTGATTCAGGCCCTACCCCAGCTTCAGCGAGTGGATCAGATATTGATTCTCTATGGGGATGTCCCGTTGATCAGTGGCCCGACATTGGGCAGCCTGTTGAGCTGCTTACACGATACTGATTTGGCGTTGTTGACTGTCGATCTGGCTGATCCCACAGGATATGGCCGTATTGTCAGAGATCGAAATGATCGCATTAGCCGAATCGTAGAGCAGAAAGACGCCAGCTCGCGAGAGCTTGAGATCAGTGAAATCAACACCGGGATTATGGCCGTTAACCGGGGTAAACTTGAGTCATGGTTGTCGCGCATCGATAACAACAACGCACAGAATGAGTACTATTTGACCGATATTATCGCCCTGGCTGTCGAGGACGGAGTCAACATTCAGGCGGTTCATCCTCATAATGAGGAGGAGGTGATGGGGGTCAATGACCGCAAGCAGCTCGCATACCTTGAGCGTTTCTATCACAAAAACAGGGCCGATGAGCTCATGCAGTCAGGGGTTACCCTGGCCGATCCCAACAGAATCGATCTTCGTGGTGAACTGAAGACTGGCAGAGATGTTTTCATCGACTGTAATGCGATCTTTGAGGGGTGCGTCGAGCTTGCTGATGAGGTTAGCATCGGCCCCAATGTGTTGCTGAAAAATTGCGTGATTGGCGCACAGACTCAAATTCTGGCAAACAGTGTGCTTGAGGATTGTGAGATTGGTAGTGAATGTCGCATCGGACCCTTTGCCCGAGTGCGGCCGCAAAGCCAGCTCGCCAATCAAGTGCATATTGGTAACTTTGTAGAAATTAAAAAGAGTCAGGTTGCAGATGGCAGTAAAATCAACCACCTCAGCTATATCGGCGATTCAGAGATCGGCTCTCAAGTCAATATTGGTGCTGGTACCATCACCTGCAACTATGATGGGGCCAATAAATTTCGTACAGTCATCGGAGATCGGGCCTTTATCGGTTCCGACAGTCAATTGGTTGCCCCGGTTACAATTGGCGAAGGCGCAACCATCGGGGCAGGCTCAACAATTACCAAGAGTGCTCCAGCTGAACAACTGACCTTGAGTCGTACTAAGCAGTTCAGTATCGACAATTGGGCGCGTCCAGTAAAAAAAGCCAAAGACTAAACATGGAGCGGGAGATTTCATTATGTGTGGCATAGTAGGCGGTATCGCGCACAGGGACGTTGTACCGATTCTGATGGAGGGACTCAAGCGATTAGAATATCGTGGCTATGATTCTGCAGGCGTCGCCGTACTTGATGATCGTCAGCACCTGCAACGCATCCGCTCAGTGGGTAAGGTTTCAAGCCTGAAGGATTTGATCGATAAGGCTGAAATACACAGTAAACTCGGCATTGCCCATACCCGCTGGGCTACTCATGGTATGCCATCTGAGCGAAATGCCCATCCTCATATGAGTGGGGAACAGGTCGCCATTGTGCACAATGGCATTATCGAAAACTATGCTGACCTTAGAGAAGAGCTTTCGAGTAAGGGATTTGTCTTTACCTCTGAAACAGATACTGAAGTCATCGCTCATCTGCTTGCGGATATACTAAAAACCGAGCCTGACATCGTCGAGGCAGTACGCATCGCATCGAAAAAGCTGGTTGGGGCTTATGCCTTGGCGGTTGTCTGCCCGGATGATCCAGAGCAGATGGTGGTTATCCGTGCTGGTAGCCCTTTGGTAATTGGATTGGGTGATGGTGAAAATTTCATCGCTTCAGATGTTTTTGCTCTATTGACTGAAACCCAACAGTTTATCTTTTTGGAAGAGGGGGATTTGGCTCATATCACCAGGGATAAAGTTGATATTGCCGATCTCAATGGCCAGCCGGTTGAACGTGAAGTCCGCACTTCACAGGTATCAGCAACGAAAGCGGAAAAAGGTCCCTTTCGCCACTACATGCTGAAGGAAATTTTTGAACAGCCGGCGGTTATAGCTGAGACCCTGGAAGGTCGCATACATAAAGGGCGATTGCTCGAAGAGTCATTCGGCCATGAGGCCAAAGCTTTGCTGGATAAGACCCGCAATGTTCACATCGTCGCTTGTGGCACCAGCTATCATGCCGGTCTGGTTGCCAGATATTGGCTGGAAGAGATTGGCATTCACTGTAGTGTTGAAGTGGCCAGTGAATTTCGCTACCGGGAGGTGGTTGTTCCGGATGATACTCTGTTTGTCACCATCTCCCAGTCTGGTGAAACCGCCGACACCCTGGCGGCTCTCAGAGGTTCTGAATCAAAAGGTTATCTCGGTAGCCTGGTGATTTGTAATGTCCCTGAGAGCTCCCTGGTTCGTGAATCAAATGTGGCCTTGATGACCCGCGCCGGCCCTGAAATCGGAGTAGCTTCAACCAAGGCATTTACAACCCAGTTGGTTGCTTTGAGGCTGTTTACCCTGGCGTTGGCTAAAGGTCGTGGCATGTCAGAGGAGCGAGAACAGGAGTTGGTCAATGAACTGCATGCCCTACCCCGTCAGGTTGAAGTCATTCTCAAATTGGATGATCAGATCAAAGAGATGGCGAATTCATTTGCTGAACGCCACCATGCACTCTTCCTGGGGCGCGGTTGTTTCTATCCGATTGCAATGGAGGGTGCGCTGAAACTGAAGGAAATTTCCTATATCCATGCAGAAGCCTATCCGGCTGGTGAGTTGAAACATGGCCCGCTCGCTTTGGTTGATGCGGAGATGCCGGTTATTTGCGCGCTGCCCGATGATCCGTTACTGGAAAAAGTTATCTCCAACTTACAGGAAGTTCGAGCCAGGGGTGGTGAGCTTTTCCTGTTCAGTGACCACAATGTAAAAATTGGTCTGGATCACTATCAAAACCTGACCCTTTCCGATATCCATCCCAGTACTTCACCAATTGTCTATAGTATTCCTTTGCAATTACTCGCCTATCATGTTGCGATATTGAAAGGTACGGATGTGGATCAACCGAGGAATCTGGCTAAATCTGTCACGGTAGAGTGATTGAATGTCTATGATTCAGCAAAATTATCCTAAAAAGATCAGTTGGACAGCGTGATTCACCCAGTAGGTGATCATAACCATCGAAGCGATTTTCATCATAATCAAACACCTGCTATTAGAATGGAGCGGTCAACTGATTTTTTAGGATTAATACAATGTTAGTCTTTAGCGTTTGTTGTTCACTGGGCAGAAATTTTTAAAGCTACTCTTTTTCGGCTAATACATACAAACCTGAGCCACGCTTCAGTAGTTTGGAGGCAAAGTAATCAAATAATTGGATTAGAGAACCAATAGCCGCACGAGGATTATAGAGTTTTGGGTTCTTATAGAATGGAGGCCACCATTCGATACTTTCAACTTGATGGATACCATCGGAGTAGTAGTAATCACCACTCTCTATGACTCGGTAACCTGCCTTTTTCAACAATAGAGTTATGGATTTACCGTTATAGCCGAAGATATGTTCCGGCGCTTTTAAACTTCTCCAGAATTTTCTTCTTCCGATGATCTTATTAATCAGATCTTTAGGTCGAAGATATAAGGCGTCATTATTAGGGCACTCCATATATAGGAGTCCATTGCTGTTCTGCAATTCGCTGAGTCGTTGCACAATTTCGTTGGGATTGTTCAGATGCTCTATAACTTGAAAAAGTGTAATGATATCGAATTGAAGGTTACTTTCAGTCAGCTGTTCGAATTGATTGAATACCCCTATCTTTTCTCCTGTTTGCCGACAAAAATTTTGCAGTTGCTGAATATTTTGCTCGCTCAGGTCGTAGCCGTATGCCTGAAAACCTCTGCTTGATATATGTTTCAAAAAGTGTGCTTCGCCAAATCCGTAGTCGAGGACTTTAATATTCTGTTCATTTTGCGAGCTGTGACCAGATAGATAATCTGCAACAGCCTGATGCAGGGAAACAAGATCGTGTTTGTCGTTTTCACAACTGCGTGTCAGATAGTAGTTTGAATAGTAGTCAGTGAGCGTGTCGTCTGTCGGGATTGGTGAGACATATTCGATGCTGCACTGACTGCATTTCAGAACCCGGTAGGGTTCTGCAACCCTGGCAATCTCGACTGGTTTATCTTCGCACTGACAAATGGGACATTTCATTGGTCGATAGAGTGATTTTTAATTTTTGTGAGTGTTGATTGTAGCAACCTGGCTTTAATTGTGTACAAAAATCTCTAGACTAAATAGGTGGACCTGCTCATCTGCAGGAATAGCAGGCTATTCCGCGTCGTTGCGGGCCTCTGAAAACGTCAAACAGTATAGGAAACCACACTAGATGGAGAGCTGAGGTGGCCTTTTCATAGAGAAGCGGCTCAAGGCTGCTCCGTTTAACTGAAATATTGTGGCCGGCTCGGTTTGGCTTCTTCGCTGACAGCTTCCGCCTGATTTTCTAGCTCTTTTAAGGCTATCCGATGTACGGCTATCGACAGACCCATTAAAAGAAACAGGTGGGGGTAGACATAACCGGTCAGAAACATGGCGCAGACAGCCCAGGATATGGTTGCCCAGGTGAGGCATTGTGGCCAAAAAGGCGTTATTTCGAGTTGATTCGGCTGCTCTCTTATTAATCGTTGTGTTTCCCGGTTAAGCTTTATTGTGTGATAGATCGTTAGAAGAAAAATGATTATGCCGGGAAAGCCATATTCAGCCAGTACTGCAAAGTAGACGCTGTGGGTAGAGATCCATCTGGCAGGATCATCCGCCGTTCGATAAAACCTACCATAAGCTGAGTTGAAACTGCCTGCACCTACCCCCAAAATTGGATGGTCGATCGCCATTTCTGTCGCCGTCCGCCAGGCTTTGATCCGTCCCATCGCGGATGTGTCTTCTTCATAGTCAACGATGGTTTCCATTCGTGAAAAATAACCTGCTGGGGAAAAGGCGAGCAGACCGACACCGATTACGCCAATCAACAGAAAGCCGACGACTTTCTTGCTCGAAATGAAATTGAGGTAGTAGAGCATACCCGCTGCCAAGGCAAGAAAAGAGCCTCTGGATTGTGTGCCGACAATGCCGATCAGGATGAGCAGAGCAAGCCCTATATAGGCGTATTTAAACAGAAATTTTTTCGTTGTGAAGGCAAGATGTATTGCCAGCGGAAAGGCGGAAATAGCGTGAATACCAGGGTAAATAATCTGAATTGTTTGGGATTTGTAATGAGATAGGCCAAGAGAAACATGTAGATATAATAGCCAATCTGTACCTTGAGCGGAGGTATGGCATAGGATCTGATCAAACCATGAACAGCGGCAAAGGCGGTGAGAAAAATAAAAATTAAAGTGAATAACGCGGCTTTATACTTTAAGAATTCAGAGAATTTGTATTGGGTGAGCAGATAGAGAAATATCAGGTTTGAAAAAACCAGTGCGAACGGGAGTGCTTTATAGACGGGGATAAACACCCCTAAACCAATATAATCAGCTGTGATGAGGAATAGTAAAATGTATAACAGCATATCGGTCAGTGTGGCAACTTGAATCTCATACCCATACACGATGTTAGTGTTTCACCCGAAGTGTGGTCTGTATGAGTATGGGAGACTACACTAGCTGTCGTAGCGTGGCGCTGTGTCGAGTCGCCACATTGCACCATTATATTTGCAAAGTCATGAATAGTGAAGTTTGCAGAATCCGCAAGTATTCAAACCAAGATTAATTCGTGTAATGCTTCAGCTCAGCCCTATTAAGCGCACTTTTTGGGCTGATCTGAGGGTTATCAATTGACCAGGCTTATTCCCTGGAGAGGAGAGGCCTTCAAGCAGAAAAATTGCCCGCTTAACCGATGGGTGAAGCTAAGATTTTTTAATAGGTACCAATAAAGGAAGATTCTCGTATAAAACATGTTCTGCAAAATCCAGTGTATTTATCTAACTAAGTTTAATTTGTTTCAATTGACTCGGCTTTGTTTTATGTGGTGGAATCGTCTTCAAAGGGGAATAGAGTTTTGTCGAGCACGGTGCAGTCTTACCAACGACTTATATGAACGCAGTTCAGTTGCTTTGCATGAATCAATTCCGGTGTTTTTGGCGTTAAAAACGTCGGAATAATTTACACAACACTTTAGTTGGTTATGTCTATCCTGTTGTTTTTAGGAAATAAAGACAGTTGGCGTATTTATTGCACTATCTTGGCTACAAACAATAGGGAGTAACAGAAATGAAATTTGGAATTCCACAGCTTATTGCCACGAGTCTTGCGTCGATGCTCTATCTCGGTTCGGTTCAGGCAATTCCACTCTACTATACATTTGAGGGTACCGTATCCGATTACCCAGTTTATGATGATTCTGGAATTTTAGGGGATATAGGCCTCTCCTCAGGTGACGCAGTTTCCCTCTCTTTCATGATCGATAGAGACCTGCAAGGAACCTTCAGAAGCTCCAGTGGTGTGGTTGAAGGGCATAAAGATAATCCCCCGATCGGCGTAACCAACTACATGTTTCAAGAAGACTTTTATGTAGAGCTCGTTGAGTCCACTGTGTTTGATCTGGTTCAAGGCCTCTATCCCGACCGGGGCAATGATGAGCCATGGAGCGGTAGTGGTTCTGCAACCAGTTTTTATCGAAACGGTATGCTGGAGGAGGGTATGGGTGGTAGCGAAGTCTCCCTCCTTGCCGGTTCAGACTCGATTGGCCATTATCACCTCTACATCAACAGTGATCTGTCCAAATGGGAGATCGGTTCAACCGTCTCATTGGACAACCGGACCGTATTAAATGGCGGCCTGGCAGGCGAAACCTCCAGTTTCCGCTCAGGTTTGACATTGACCGCGATTTCCAATACGAACCCAGCCGCAAACTCTGATATTACGCTGGTGTCGGGCGATTCTGATAGTGAGGGAGGTATGCCCCATTCAGTTCCTGAGCCATCAACCTTCTTGCTGATGGGTATCGGACTGATAGGCCTTGGCGCTAGACGCTTTATCAAGACCGCATAAGCTTGATTCTCAAATACCCGGTAGGCGCTGAAGCATTCTTACACTGCAATCAGCAGCGTCTATCCGGGAAAAGGTTAATCCGAATCCAATCAGCTCACTAGCATCGCCTCAGCATGAGCGATCTTCTCATCAGCTTTATCAAGTATCTTCAAGCTGAGCTTAGGCGTTAATTCACCAAGATTGAGCCGTCCAAAGGCTGGTACCTGGTCAAGACCTGGCAGGTTGCTTGTGGTTGGGCTGCCGATCAGTGTGTGCAGCTGAGCCACGATGACTAGATCGGCATAATCGGCTTCGCCTTCTGATTCACGTAGCCAGTTCTCTGCCTGCAGTGTGACTTCGATCAAATCTTCGATAAAACCCCAATTGCGCAGGATCACACTGCCGATTCGACCGCGCATGTCAGACATTACCTGATTCAGTTTCTCGCTGTCATTGGCAACCTCAGGGAAGCGTTCGGCATAACTGAGAATCGCCACATTGCCGATGTCATGCAACAACCCGGCGAGCATGGCATGCTCTGGGTTGAATTGATGTGAGATCTTGGAAAGGATATAGCAGACTGCGCTGACCTTAACGCTGTGCATCCACAGCTCTCGCATATGCCCTTTCAGGATGCTGGAGCGGGTGTTGAACAGATCACGTAGGGCAAAGGTCAATACCAATTTGTGGGTGGTATCAGCGCCGAGCCTGACAATGGCGGCGGCACAGGAGTCGACCGGCGTGACACCGGCATAGAGTGGGCTATTTGCAGCACGGATCAATTTGGTCGTGATTGCCGGATCTGTCTGGACGATCTCCGCCAGTTTACGGGCGTTTGTGTTTTCCTCACGCATCGCCCGGCCAACTCGCACGGCAACGTCGGGCAGACTGGGCAGGATCAGCTTATCTTCATTCAGATCGGTGATCAGCGCTTCAGTCAGACTGTTTTCGGCACTGTCTTTATCATAGGGTTTACTCTCCCCATCGATTTCAGTAGCGGTTATTCCCTCCTCATCGATTAATCCCTTGATCAGAGCATTGTCTACCATCAGGTACTCAACTGGAGAGAGAGCTTCAACGCTGTAACGACGAGGTATCAGGTTGGCGATGGGATTCAGCGCCTTAGGTGTTTCAGCGTTGATTTCACTGATCCGGCCATCTTCTGAGTGAAGTTGTATTCGGCCTTTGAGAAGGTAGAGGCTGAATTCAGTTGTGTCGCCCAATTGCAGGATCTTCAACCCTTTGCCGGCTGAATAGATCGTGAGGGAGCGACCCAGAAGCTCAAGCTGATCATCGGACAGATGATACAGTGGATTGAGTTGTTTTAAGGTCTCTGGGGATGGATGGCTCATTTTTTCACTCATCTTCCTTTCTTGGTGATTAGCAGCCACACTTGTGCCGACACCGATAGCGCTCGCGCCAGCGATGATGAACTCCAGGGCATCCTCGGCTGTGGTGATGCCGCCCTGACCAATGATGGGGATCTGATGCGCTTTGCAGACCTGATAAACCTGATGAACCTTGAGCAGTGCCACGGGCTTGATGGCGGGGCCTGACAATCCCCCCTGGTTATTACCGATGATGGGCGATCTACTCTGAAGATCGATCGCCATGCCCATTAATGTGTTGATTGCTGAAAAGGCGTCAGTGCCTGCTTCGATGCAGCCCTTAGCATTGGATGCAATGTCGGTCTGATTGGGAGAGAGTTTGGTGATCAGTGGTTTATTGGTTGCTTTTCGACAGCCCTCCACCACCCTGGCCGACATGGCGGGATCATTGCCGAAAGCCACCCCGCCCTCTTTCACGTTGGGGCAGGAGATATTGATCTCGATGGCGTCGATCGGAGAGTCATCGAAGCGCCGAGTAACCTCATAATACTCCTCGACGCTGGATCCTGACACATTGGCGATGAAGCGGGTCTCGGAAAAGTCGAGGTTGGGTAGTATCTGATTGACCACATGATCGACTCCCGGGTTCTGTAGCCCAATGGCATTGAGCATGCCCTGGGGTGTCTCATAGACCCGATGAGGTTGATTGCCAAGCCGGGCTTCCAGCGTCGTGCCTTTCAGGCAAACGGCCCCCACATCCCGATTGCTAAAACCATTGACCCTTGTGTACTCTTCACCGAATCCGACACATCCGGAGAGGAGTACAATGGGGCTATTGAACGACATACCACAAAATTCGGTATTTAATGTTGGCTGGCTATTGCTGCTCATGAATCTATTTAAAAAAATCTTCAGTTAGGGAGGTGGCGTGTTTCATATCGTACTCTTTGAACCAGAAATCCCACCTAATACAGGTAATATCATACGCCTGTGTGCCAATAGTGGCAGCAAATTGCATCTGATTCACCCCTTGGGCTTTAAACTGGATGATAAACGTTTAAGACGGGCAGGTCTCGATTATCATGAATGGGCCGATATTGGGGAGTATGATTCACTCGTTGAATTTCTCACACAGGTGGAGCCTGGTAATCTGTACGCCTGCACAACCAAGGGGCAACGTAATTATGCTGCGGTGAGCTATGCTCCAGGGGATGCCCTGCTGTTCGGTCCGGAGAGTCGCGGATTAGCCACAGAAGTGCTGGAAGGGCTGGATCCGTCGCAACGCATTCGCATTCCAATGAAGCCTGAGAGCCGCAGTCTCAACCTCTCGAATGCTGTGGCGTTAATTCTCTATGAGGCCTGGCGGCAGTGCGACTATTCTGGTGGCCAGTGAGCAGGTATGGCACTGGCGCTGTTCAGCTACCTCAAGGTATGATCAGAGTCCCTCGGCCTTCTGGCTACGGTCGAGTAGCTCGTGCACGGCGGTTTTTGGATTCAAGCCCTCATAAAGTACCCGATAGACCTGTTCTGAGATCGGCATCTCAACCTCTAGCCGTTGTGCGAGGGCATGAACCTCTTTAGCTGTGTGGACGCCTTCCACTTCTTGGCCGATCTTGTTACGCGCCGTTTCGAGGGTTTGTCCCTCAGCCAGGGCAAGCCCCATGCGGCGATTACGAGATTGGTTGTCGGTACAGGTCAGTAAAAGGTCACCGAGTCCTGCCAGGCCCATGAAGGTTTCTGGGCTACCACCAAGTTTCAGGCCAAGCCGCATGATTTCAGTGAGGCCTCGAGTGATCAAGGCGGAACGGGTATTGGCGCCAAAGCCCAGTCCGTCGGCAATCCCAGCAGCGATGGCCAGCACATTTTTAGTTGCACCGCCTACCTGAACACCGACGATGTCACTGCTGGTGTAGGCGCGAAACCATGAGGTGTGCAGCTTGCTGGCCAGGCGATCGGCAAGTTGTGGTTGGGTTGATGCCACAGTAATGGCCGTTGGTAGCCCTCGCGCCACTTCGGCGGCAAACGAGGGCCCTGAAATGACGGCCAGATCTCGGCCAGGTAGGTGGCTGGCGGCGACTTCACTGAGCAGACGCTGGCTACCGGGTTCAAACCCCTTGGTGGCCCAGGTGATACCCGGATTACCATCAAGCAGAGGCTCGATAGACTGAGTAACGGCGCTGAAAGCGTGGCTGGGTACGGCAATAATCACCTCTGAAGCCCCTGTCAGCGCCTGCTGAAGGTTGGCTTCCGGTGTGAGTGAGGCGGGCAATGGGACGCCAGGGAGAAACTGACGGTTCTCACCATCCATAATCAGCGCATCGATTTCCGCTTTGAGGTGCCCCCAGAGCTTTACAGGCTGTCCCTCGCTGCTGAGCAGTATGGCGAGTGCGGTTCCCCAGGAGCCCGCGCCCAGAACGCTAACCATCGGTTCCCTGTCGCCGCTCATTAATGCTGGCTTTGGCCTTCGGCTTCAGCTTCAGCGCGCTTTGCCCGCTCCTGTTGATGCTGAGCATAGATCATGTCGAAGTTAACTGGTTGCAGTACCATTTGCGGAAAACTGCCCTTAGTGATCAAGTCAGAGACCACTTCCCGGACATAGGGAAACAGTTGATTGGGGCAGAAGGCGCCGAGGAGTGGCCCCATCTCCTGTTCAGGGAAACCTTTGGCGGTGAAGATACCGGCTTGTTTGACCTCTGCCAAATAGGCGGTCTGTTCACCCAATTTTGTGGTAACCGTGACTGTCAGGGTGACTTCAAAGACATCGTCGGTGAGTTTGTTGACTTCGGTATTCAGATTGACACCGGTTTCAGGCTTCCATTCCTGTTGGAAAATAGCCGGGGAGTTAGGCGTCTCGAAAGAGATATCTTTGGTGTAGATACGTTGCACGGCAAATTCTCGATTTGGTGCGTCTTGCTTGGCTTCTGTCATGTTGGTTTCCTTGAAAGAGACTACTTTTTCTTGCGTGTGACTGGCAGGTTGTCGCTCTGCCAGGCGAGTATACCGCCTTTTAGATTGAACACCTCTGCAAATCCGGCTTTTTTCAGCTGCTGGCAAGCCGCTGAAGACTGTGCGCCGGATCGGCAGCTGATAATGATCGGTTTGTCTTTATATTTGTTGAGTACCCCCATTTGGCTGGCAAAGCCATTGCTGGGGATATTGATCGCATTGATGATATGGCCTTTGTTGAAGTCCGCTGCCGGCCTCACATCGACCACCACCGCTTCGCGGTTGTTGATCAGTTCGGTGGCGGCAGAGGGTCCGACAGCGCTCTTGTCGCTGTGGGAGAGATTGAAGACCAAAAGGCCCGCGACCAATATAAAGGCCGTGACGAGTACCCAGTGATTCATCGTAAATTCGATGAGTTGTTCCATTCGGCGCCTCTTGTGCAGCTGATTGTTCTACAGGGGGCGGAGTTTATACCAGCGAGACGCAATGGTTAAGGGCTTGAGTGCCTAACCAGGGAAAAAATGGCTCTGCTTGGCGCAGTGAGAGGCGATTTTGCTGTTTGAAGCGCTCGATATTCAGTGAGTCTACCGAGTGCTCAAGGGCTATGCGTACAGAAAACTTCCCGCATCATGCCGATCAGTTTCAGGGTGCGAAAATCGCTAACCCGATAGAAGACCCGGTTGGCATCCTTGCGCGAAGCGAGAATCCCTTTGTCGCGCAAAATGGCAAGGTGCTGAGAGATATTGCTCTGAGAGGTGCCCACCTGCTCAACAATTTCCTGGACACTGACTTCTTCATCGCCGAGGGTACATAAAATCTTCAGCCGCAGAGGGTGAGACATGGCCTTCAGTGAGCGGGAGGCGCGGTCTACGTCGTCGTCGGTGGCAAACAGATTGTTCATGCCCTCGGACTTTTCAAGTTCCAGGGGTTGGGCGCTTTTGCTGTACTTGTGTTCCATATACGACTAGCCTTTTACTAGTAATTAGGGTCTATCATTGTGTCCAGCCAGGTAGATTGTGCATTCTGTGGCCACTCTACCTGTGTGAATCATAACCCAGCTGGGTCATAGCTGATAACACGCCATTCGCTGTTGCACTTTGCGCACCTTGATTGGCCTATCGTCAGATACATCAGGGTCAACGTTAATAGACCCTAATACAATAATACGCTGTTTTTCGTGATAATGAGAACCCCTTTGTTTAATCTGGTTACTTTTTATTCAGTTGAGTTTGTCTATGGTGTCGAAGCCCAACACCAACCCCATAGACACCCAGTGATGTAAGCGTTGTGATTCTGTCACGCTAAGCTTGACTGTAGTCTGCTTACAAAACCCCATTGGTTGGCTCTTTGCAAGCCACTTTGAGCGTGCGGGATAACGGCAGCGATATCTTTAATATCTTTAACATAAACAAAATGTTAGTGGTTTGGAAGCTGCGCTTGATCCAGTTTGCGACTGTGGAAGAGTTAGCCACCCTTGTGGGTGAATCATGCCTCGAATATGGAGCAAGATGCGGCTCTGACTGTCTGTCTTCAATCGTCTGAGTTGATCTTTCAAGAGGATTCCTTGTTTTCAATAAAAAATCGGGGGTCTCTCGTTCATATTCATGAAATGGTATTGGTTTTCTGGTCTGTTCTGGTATTTGGTGATTTAATTGGCGCCTTGTTGTCAGACATTGACTTCAAGCAGCGATTATCACCGCGTAGCGCACCAAAAAGTCTTTAGTAAAGAGAATTACCATGAGTGACAGACCTAAACCGGTCGTCCTGACCATTTTGGATGGTTGGGGTTATAGTGAAGACACAGAAGTAAATGCCATCACAGCCGCCCGCACACCGGTTTGGGATCGGTTGTGGCGTGAGTATCCTCATACGCTGATTAACACGGCCGGGGCTGCCGTGGGGCTACCCGGTGGTCAAATGGGTAACTCCGAGGTGGGGCACCTCAATCTGGGAGCTGGCCGGGTTGTCTATCAGGAGTTCACCCGGATATCCCGATCGATTCGCACCGGCTCTTTCTTCACCAATGAAACCTTGACCACGGCCGTGGATAAGGCCGTTGAGACGGGTAAGGCGATACATCTACTCGGTCTGCTCTCTGCTGGTGGCGTCCACAGTCATGAAGAGCATATCCATGCGATGGCCAAGCTGGCGGTTGAGCGCGGCGCCAAACAGGTCTATTTTCATGCCTTTTTGGATGGCCGGGATACCCCACCAAAGAGTGCCAAAGCCTCCTTGGTCGCCCTCAACGAAGTGTTTGATACGCTGGGTGTGGGGCGGATAGCAACACTGATCGGTCGCTACTTCGCCATGGACCGGGATAATCGATGGGAGCGGGTCGAACAGGCTTACAATCTGCTGGTGGACGGTAAGGCGGCCTACCAGGTGGAAGATGCGGTTCGTGGCCTTGAGGATGCCTATCAACGGGGTGAAACGGATGAGTTCGTCGCGGCAACC
>JARRQD010000271.1:0-6653 GCA_037382205.1 Candidatus Thiodiazotropha sp. | reverse complement strand
GGGGGGGTTGGTAGCACGTGTTTCGCGTGCTACTTTGCTCTCTGTAGCCAGTGTAATGGAGACACCCATGAAAAAGCGTATTGCCACCAGTCATGATAAGCCGTTGATTGACAAGGCTCGTATGATTGCTGAAAAACGTGGAAACTCAATCAGTGGAATGCTCGCGGGACAGCTGAAAGCGTTTGCTGATCTGGCGCAAGGATTGGATTTGGCGGCCTTTCCAATTCGCAGAGCTGCGCTCGATGAGCGTTGACCGAGTTGTTATCCAAATGGAATTGAAGCGAATTGTCATCAGGTACTGGTATGGCTGAACCCAAGCAACAAAAAGCCAGTTATAAAGACTTGCTGGCCCTTCCTGAACACTGGTGGGTGAGATCATTGCTGGTTGGTGGATCCGCTGGCTAAGACGCTGGAGGCCTTCAAACTCGAGAGCGAGCAATGGCTTTTGTTGGCGAGGCAGAGGTCGCTATTGAGCCATTCGATTCGGTCGCTTTTCCATTACAAGCGTTGTGGGTTGAACCTAAAAAAATCAGTTAACCGCTCCATTCTACTAGCAGATTACTGATTTTAAAGAAAATAGCTTCGATGGTTATGTCACCTGCTGGGTAAATCACGCTACAACGTGAATGGCACGCTTGTGGAGTGTTCTATATAAACCATACATTTAGACGAGGCCCATCATAAGTTGGAGCTTAAAATCTTAAGCTCGACCTACGGGAAGTCACTCAAGCCACGATTGCGGCGTTGCAGCCCTTGGAAAGGGAACAGCTAATTCCGGCGGGCCGCGCCTTGCACTCGCGGCTTGAGTGACTTTCTAAATACACGCTTTATATAGGACACTACACTAGGTTAATGGTAAGAGTTGGAAAGCGCTAAATAGGCTTGATGCATTTTCTCAGTGGCTTTGATCAATGCTGCCAGATCGCTATTGTTCTCAATCACATCGTCCGCCCCCTGAAGACGGGTCTGTCGATCAATCTGGCTGGCGAGGATCTGAGCAATTTGCGAATCATCCAGATCATCCCGCTCAGAGACTCGTTGGTATTGCAAAGATTCATCACAATCCACAACTAGGATCCGCTCAGCGATATCTTGCTGTTCGGTTTCAAACAACAGTGGTATCACCAGGATCGCATAGGGGGCCGTCTGCTGCTCAAGCCAACGCTCCATGGCCTGTCGGATGGGGGGGTGGAGAATGGCTTCAAGGCGTTTTCTTTGTGCGGGATCATTAAACACAATCTCCCTTAGCGCACCACGATTCAGTCGCCCTTGAGGGTCAATCAGGTGATCCCCAAAGGTCTCCGCAATTTCAATCAGGGCGGGGGAGCCTGGTTGGACCATCTGGTGTGCCAAGCGATCTGCATCGATTACCGGTATGCCCAGAGATTCAAAATGGTTGGAAACCGCGCTTTTTCCGCTGCCGATTCCCCCGGTCAGGGCGATGCTCAACATGGAGCCTATAACCCAGACCAGCGAAGATAGGCCTCATTGATCTGGGCTCCCCACATCAGGCTGATCCAGCCAGCCGCCGCCAGGTAGGGGCCAAAAGGGATTGGGATATTCCGGTCACGGCCTCTGACCACGATCAGCAGAATACCGACCACGGCACCGACCAGTGCGGAGAGCAGAATGATTTGCGGCAGATATTGCCAACCCAGCCAGGCACCGAGCATGGCTAGCAGTTTGAAATCGCCGTACCCCATGCCCTCCTTGCCGGTGAGCTTTTTGAAAAGCTGGTAGACACTCCAGAGAGAAAGATAGCCTGCGATAGCGCCGATCACGGCTGACTCTAATGTAGTGAAAAGTCCGCCAATATTGACAAACAGTCCAAGCCAGAGAAAGGGCAGGGTAATGTTGTCGGGCAGCAACTGTAAATCGAAGTCGATCATGGTCAATGCAATCAGACTCCAGGTGAGAAACAATGCAGCGACAGTTTCCCAGGTAAAACCAAAATGGAAAGCCACCCAAAGAGATAGTGCTCCACTTACCGCTTCTACGGTCGGGTATCTGATACTGATTGGGTTTTTACAATTGGAACAGCGACCTTTTAGAACTAACCAGCTGATTATTGGAATGTTTTCCCATGGGCGAATTCTATGTTGGCATTTTGGGCAGCTAGATCCCGGAGTGTTGAGGTTGTAGACTTCTGTTTCAGATGAGGATTCGGAGTCCAGACCCTTTAATTCGTCACAGTCTCTGTGCCACTGCCGTTCCATCATTATGGGTAAACGATGGATGACGACATTAAGAAAGCTGCCAACAATTAGCCCCAATAGTGCAACAAAGAATAGGAATGCTTCTCTGTTCTGAGCGAGAAAATCGATAACGATCACAATGGTTTTACTGTTTTAAGGCGATCCAAATTAGATCGCTGAACCCATCTTGAAGATCGGTAAGTACATCGCGACAACAAGTCCACCGACGAGTGTACCCAGGACGACCATGATCAGGGGTTCCATCAAACTACTCATGGCATCGACGGCATTATCGACTTGCTCTTCATAGAAGTCTGCAACCTTGTTGAGCATGTCATCGAGGGAGCCCGACTCTTCACCGATAGATACCATCTGAATAACCATATTGGGAAACAGGTTTCGTTGTCTCATGGATAGCTGAAGTGATTGCCCAGTTGCCACATCCTCGCGCATTCTTAGAACGGCGTCGCTATAGACAACATTGCCGGTGGCGCCTGAAACGGAATCCAGTGCCTCTACCAGAGGAACACCAGCTGCAGACATGGTTGCCAGTGTGCGAGAAAAACGCGCGATTGCAGATTTATTGAGGATTACACCAATGACAGGGAACTTGAGTAATATGCGATCGACACTGTGGCGTAACTTACGCGATCGTTTCCATGCGCCTATGAATAGATAGGCTGACGCAATGATACCGCCCAGTATTACCCACCAATAGTCGCGTACAAAGTGTGAAAGATTGACAACGAGTCGAGTAAAGGCGGGCAAGTCGGCGCCAAAATTTGAAAAAAGCGATTCAAATTGGGGGATAACAAAAATTAACAAGATAGCAGTCACCACAACCGCTGCAGCGATAATGGCAGCGGGATAAAACATGGCTTTCTTAATCTTGCCTTTAATCGATTCTGTTTTTTCCTTATAGGTAGCGATCTTGTGTAGTAGTGTTTCCAGAACACCCGCGTGTTCACCTGCCCGAACCAGGTTTACAAAGAGATCCTCAAATTGTAATGGGTGTTTTTTTAGAGAATCGGCGAGAGAGGTGCCTCCCTCAACGTCAGCCTTAATAGTCAGGATGAGTTCCTGCATTGAAGGATTTTCATGTCCCCTGCCGACAATATCGAAGGCCTGGACCATCGGTACGCCAGCCGACATCATGGTAGCAAGCTGACGGCTAAAAATGGTTACATCACTACTGGTGATTTTCTTTTTGGTACTGAAAAGTGAGACAGGTTTTTTGCGGACCTTCAGCGGGGTGACGCCTTGTCTTCGCAGATCGGCTTTCACCATATTGATATCTGTTCCGCGACTTTCGCCGGAGATACGAGAGCCTTTTTTATCCGTCCCTTCCCAGGAATAGAGGTGGGATTTAACTTTCGCTTTTTTTCTGGGGGGCGCCATAGCTTAGTCCTTGGTTACCCGGTTGAGTTCTTGGAGGCTAGTAATGCCCTGCATTACTTTGCGTAATCCTGATCGGCGAAGATTGTTGACATTTTCTTTTTCTGCCTGATCTTCCAGCTGTAATGAGGTGCCTCCTTCCATAATGATTTTACCCATCGCCTCTGAGACGGGCATAACTTGGAATATACCAACCCGGCCTTTGTAGCCGTTGGTACACTGGTCACAACCTACCGGTTTGTAAATCGTGAAACCAGTATCAATGTCGGCATCAGTGAAGCCTTCTTCGTACAGTGCTTCTCTCGGAAGGTCGTCAGGTTCTTTACAATGCTCACAAAGTCGTCTTGCCAGACGCTGTGCCATGATCAATAGCACCGATGAGGCAATGTTAAATGGGGGTATGCCCATATTGGCGAGACGGGTCAGGGTTTGTGGCGCGTCATTGGTATGCAGGGTAGACAGAACCAAGTGACCTGTTTGTGCTGCTTTTACAGCAATCTCTGCTGTTTCAAGGTCACGAATTTCGCCCACCATTACGATATCCGGATCTTGTCGCAAGAAGGCCCTGAGTGCTTCCGCAAATGTGAGCCCGGTCTTTACATTGGTATTAACCTGGTTGATGCCGGCGACCTGTATTTCCACTGGATCCTCGGCGGTAGAGATGTTTACCTCAGGTTTATTCAACATATTCAAAGCAGTATACAGACTGACTGTTTTACCACTACCGGTAGGCCCGGTTACCAGTATCATGCCATAAGGCTTGTTTATTGCTGACTCGAAGGCGTCTCGCTGTTCTTTCTCAAAGCCCAGGGCTTCGATACCCAGCTGTGCACTGGTCGGATCGAGAATACGAAGTACGATTTTCTCGCCATATAGGGTTGGGCAGGTGTTGACACGAAAGTCGATGGCTCGGGATTTAGAGAGCTTCATCTTGATGCGGCCATCCTGAGGTACCCGTTTTTCGGCAATGTTCATTCGTGACATTACCTTGATACGACTGGATAATCTGTTTGCCAAGTTGGATGGCGGGTTGGCTACTTCGTGGAGCATGCCATCCTGGCGATAGCGGATGCGATAGGTGTATTCGTAGGGTTCAAAGTGTATATCGGAAACGCCTTGATTGATCGCATCCAGTAGGATCTTGTTGATGTAGCGTACAACAGGTGCTTCATCAATGTCGATGTTGGATTCGTCTTCCGATTTGTCATTGTCCCCAGCTGATATATCCAGGTTATCCAGGTCGGCATCCAGCAGTTCGTCCATGCCGGTTTCCTGAGCCTCAAGCACCTTTTCGAGTGTCTTACTGAGCTTCTGGTCCTCTACTAGGATCGCTTCAGAAGCGAGCCCCGTATTAAATCTGATTTCGTCAAGGCCCTGATGATTGGTCGGGTCCGAAACGGCAAGAAAGAGACGGTTGCCTCGCTTAAATATGGGTAGGGCGTGGTGTGTTCGGATGAGTTTCTCTGGTACTACATCGATTGGAATGACGCTTTTATCGATCACATCCAGATCAAAAATCGGTACCCCAAAGCCTTTTGATGCTGAGATGGCAATATCGAGGCTTTTCAAAATCTTATTTTCTGTTAGATAAGAGACAAATGGTATATTCTTTTTAAGTGAATCCTCAAATGCCGTGGCCACCTGATCCTCTGTCAGGAGCTTATCCTGGATTAAGCAGCGCGCAAGCCCGCTGAGATTGATTTGTGGTTTTGTAGTTGCCATCCTGATGTACTATCGCTTTTAGGCTAGTGCTTATATGTTTTGCGGCAGTTGATGGTTCCTACTAAATTATGCGACATAATCGAAGTTGCTTGTCAAATGCAATGATAACTCACTGATCCTAGGGTAATGTAGCCTTAAAATGCAATAATATCAATGAACAAGGGGTTGATTTTGCTGTAGAAGCATAGCTCCATGCTCAACAGTATAGGACACCACACTAGGGGGAATCGATTGAACTCGAGGATTGAGGGCAAAACCTGTGGATACTGAGATTTAGAAACAAGTTTTCGACGATTTTCAATACTCAATATTTGCACATGAGTCGGTTTGGTTGTTTAGACGGTCAACAATAAGAATCCCAGTGAAGATTTCATTTTATTTTTAATAATGCATTTATTATCAATCTGTTAGCGTAAAAATGGTTCTAGCTGGGCAGGGTCAGGGTGATGTGCCCCTGGGATAGCCTGTTTTAAAACCCTAGTGTAGTGTCCCATATAAACCATACATTTAGACGAGGCCTATCATGAAATTGAGCTTTAATCCCTTGCCTCGCCCTGCGGCAAGCCACTCAAGCCACGATTGCGGCGTTGCAGCCCTTGGAAAGGGAGCACAGCCATTCCCGGCGGGCTGCGCCTTGCACTCGCGGCTTGAGTGGCTGTCTAAATACACGCTTATATCGGACACTACACTAGCTCATTTCACTTACCATCTCTTTACTATTTGCTTGTCTGTTCATTCTGCTGAATCTATATTTGGTTCAGTAATGCTCACTCGTCCCTATTTGGATTGGCTAAGGTTGTGCATCAGGGGTGTAGAGGCAGAATAGGCCTAAAAAGATCAGTTGGGCAGCGTGATTCACCCAGCAGGTGACATAACCATCGAAGCTATTTTCTTTAAAATCAGTAATCTGCTAGTAGAATGGAGCGGTCAACTGATTTTTTTAGGTTCAAGTGTTCTGTCTAAACTTTTCTGCTTATTTAAGATTGAAAGTATGACTTTCTACTGCACAATGAAACGTCCCAGTAAGTTATGCTGTAAGACTTCGCTTATATCGAGTCATAGTTTCTTAATCAATGTAACAATCTATTTACAATGTTTGTTACAGAATCCATGGCGAGTCCGTTGGCTTCGAGTTTTGATTGTACTGCTTTTAGTAATTTCGCTTTTCCATAAATACCAAGATTTTCGTCTTTAATATAGCTACGAATATCACGGCTAATTTTGTTGCTCAACACAGCAATCCTTTTCTGCTGCTTGGCGCCACTCAATCGAGATATCTTTTGCTGCTCTGCGTGATTGAAATGCATATCTACTATTTGTTCGGCGTACTGAACAATTTTT
>JARRQD010000270.1:0-5416 GCA_037382205.1 Candidatus Thiodiazotropha sp. | reverse complement strand
TGGAAGAGGGCTATACTAAGTTACCCAATAATTGGCTGCTACGCAGCCATACCAAAAATCACGTAACTACTTCTGGTCTTATGAGTAAAGCCTTCAGCTGGTTGAGGAACAGAATGACCGTTGAAAGAAAAATAGCAAAAGTATTCCGGTTAACGGATGAAAACTGGATGAAACATGCGAACCCTTGGAGTGTGTGGACGAGATACTCTGTTCTGCCATTAATTGTGTTGGCGTTTTGGAGTCGTGTTTGGATAGGTTTGTGGTGCTTTGTACCAGGTACTATTTCTTTGTTGTGGATGTTCTTCAATCCTGTATTTTTTAATAAGCCTCGTTCAACAAGAAATTGGGCTTCTAAATCTGTGTTGGGAGAAAGAGTGTTTTTAAATAGAGATAACGTTGAAATCCCAGATATTCACAAGACACCGCTGTATGGTATTTTACATGCTATCTCTTCAATTGGCATGATCATCGCGATTTGGTCCATAATCTACTATTCGGTTTGGGGCGCTGTGTTGGGTATTGCATTGGCCTACCTTGGAAAAAGTTGGTATTTGGACCGTATGGTTTGGTTATATGAAATAATGAAAACACAAAATGAAGAGTATCAAAAATGGGATTACTGAAATGTACCTGTTACCCGCCTGCACAAGGACGACTGGGCGCTTTATCTTTTGCTTCGGTATCACGAGTAGATTAGGCGGGACAGCCGTGTCGTTGATTCTATGGCCAACTGCTTTCACAGGTTGTTGTCTGAGTAATGGTTTATTCAGACACTCCTTTGATATTATGAACCAGATCGATCACTGCTAGGTCAGCGTAAATAGAAATCACCTTTTGTAAGGTTTTACGCATCTGCAATTCTGCGGTTTTCCTACCGGGCAGATCAAGTGCTACAGCGCAATCTTTCCATGTCTGTTTTTGCAATACTCGTTTGATCAACAGTTTTTTCTCCACCGCATCTAACACCTCATCGACAAGCGCTTTAATGGTGAGTGTCTGAAGGGTGCCCTGGGTATAGTGATACCCCCGGTTGCCGAAGGCGTAAGCAATCGCATCCAACCACTCTTGTTCTGTCAGATTCGATAAAGGCGGCGCTTCAATTTCCTTGAACAGTGGTATGAGTATCTCTGTTGGGAGTTGGCTTAGAGGCTCAGTAAGCAAGGCTGGCAGTTGTCTGGCATAGCTGGTTCTTGCTTGTTTCAGCATCGATTCGCCTGCGCTACTTAGGGCCTGGATATGCATCACCGATTGTTGGCTGCTGCTGGCGCCTGGGTGTACCCCAATACGCACGGCTTTCAAACCATTGGCTTGCCAGAATCGGATCAGTTTAGTTTCAGCGCCAAAACTGACGCCCAGATAGTCGTAAGCCTGATCCGTTGCGTAGGCCCGTATCACCTTGAGCAGTTGTTGCCCAATACCTCTGTTCTGCAAGTTTGGATGAACCGCGATTCTCATGATCCGCAATCCCTTCAATGTCGATGCGTTTCTCAAACCCAGATGGGCGGAGAGGGATTGGGCCAGTAGATGGCCTCTGGGGCGACGTTTGCCAAGCCAGATCTGCTCTGCGAGTTGCGGTGAAAACACCCCTTCGGAAGCGAGCAGGGCGACGGCGATGATCTGTTGCTGAAATGTCACTACTACCGGTTGCAGATTCGGTCCGTCCAGCAGGTGCCAGAGATCTCTGGGGGTGGTTCTGTAGTGGGCCAGAACCAGTAGACCAAAGAACTGTTGCAGCTGTTGTTCGTCTTCCATCAGCTGATTTTGGGTGGGGAATGTCACACAGAGTTGATCACGCTCTAGGCTCTGCTCTGGATCAATCTGTGCTGGTTCTGCATCCAGGGCGAGCATCCTGAATACCAGTTGTTCCAGGGGATCTTCAGTTGCCCAACGGATGGGGGTCTTAAGGTGAATCCCCCGCCATTGGGGCCGTTGCTGGTCCAGGTGCTTTTTGAACCGATGGGTGAACCCAAGACCGGTGCCTTCATAACCATGCACTGTGGTGGCGTAGGCGATTCGGGGATAGTGCGCCAGCAGTTTGATCAGCACAGGGGTAGGGATCGATGCCGCTTCATCCACCAGTAGCAGATCCCCTTTGGGTTTTTCCTGGATAAGTCGATCCGGGGCCACATATTCAATCACCCCTTGCTGGTGGTGGAGTTCCATACCATACGTTTCCATCCCCAGTTCACGGGCGGCCATGGCAAACAGGCTCTCCACCGATGCCTGTCGTGAGGCGGTCACCAGGATTCGTTGATAGCCAGCCTTGATCATTCGGGCAGCGGCGAGTCCCAGTGCCGAGGATTTACCCCGGCCTCGGTCGGAACTGAGAACCAACGGTCTTTTTCCATGGCCTTTAACCACATGGATAATGGCTTCAACCGCTGCTGACTGATCATCGCTACGGCAGCTTGGGTCGGTGGTTACCATGCCAGGTTGGTTGAATGGGGTGGGTGCTTGCGCTGGTTTGATGCCCTCCAGAGTGATCCGAGTAATGTTTGGTTCTGTTTTCAGGAGTCTGGCGAGCCGGGTGAAAAAGTGGCTGCTCTTTGGCAGGTCATAGTTGGCGACGCTGATTCGCTCAAACTCCGGATCCGTAAAGTCTGGCCACTGATCCAGTGCAGGGGTCAATAACAGCAACAGTCCACCACCGGTCAGGGTGCCGCTGACCGCACCGAAGGCATCCGGATCAAAGCCTGAAAAGGCGTTGTAGACCAGCAGGCCCGATTCTCGCCCCAGGTGTTGCAGTGCTTGGCGATTGCACGTGTGCGCTATGCCTTCAAGTAAATGGTCGCCGATCCACAGTGTGTTGGGATCATTGATCGTTTGGACGATCTGTTTGGCCTGTTCAGTACACCAGGTAGCTTCACCAGCGATGTGCAGGAGATGACGATGCCGGCTCTGTTGAGCCTGATGTCGGGTCTCTGTGGCCAGTTGAGTAATTGTGCTATTGGTATTGATAGTCTTTTAGAAACTGATTGTTGTATCGGAATCAGCGCATCTGTTGGAGCGCTCTTATTTATGGATTAAGCATGCCACGAATCGTTGCTAACTGTAATACATGGAGTTTGGTCTTTTAACAACAAAAGTGTGAGTTTGTTGTTATATGGTCTTTACATTTCTGGTTTTGGTAAAGATTGTATATAATCTTTACATGTTTACCGATTGTAAAGAGGTGTGTCATGCCAAAAGTCAGCTCGAAACGTCAGATTACACTACCGATCGAACAGTGCAGAATTGCTGGTATAGGTCCGGGGGATGAGTATCAGAGTTTTGTCGATGGGGAAGGGCATATTACTATTATAAAAAAGGTACCCGGTGCAGCTAGGGGGATATTGAAAGGGTTGAAGAGTGACCCCAAGCTGAGTGATGAAGAGTCACTGCAAAGTAGCTTGAACAAATGATTGCCATTGATACCAATGTACTGCTGCGATATCTGCTTGATGATGACGATAAGCAATCGAAAAGGGCGGCCAAACTGATTATTGAGAGTGAGACTGTCTTAATAACAGATACCGTTCTGGTTGAGACTCTATGGACGCTGAAAGGGAAAAAGTACAAATTAAGTAAAGATGGCTTAATTAAAGTCCTGAATAGACTTTTTGAAGAGCCCAATCTTTCTTTTGAAGACGATCGGACAGTCTGGAGAGCCTTATCTGACTTCAGAAAGGCAAAACCAACAAGGGGGCAAGTGCTGGATTTTCCTGACGCCTTAATACTCAACAAGGCAAATTATCTTGCCGAATCGTTAAATCAGTCTATGAATGGTGTCTATAGTTTCGATGTGGCTGCACAGCAACTTCCCGGTGTTAAAAAGTTATAAATTTGTTGCTGGAAACAGGCATTTTTAAGTTGAAACAGAAAAATGGCAATTGAATCAGCTGAGCGTATCCGGGTTCATGGTTTGGTGCAGGGGGTCGGTTTTCGGCCTAAAGTCTGGCACCTGGCTCGCGAGTGCGGATTGCGCGGCTCGGTGTGGAACGATGCCCAAGGGGTGGAGATCCATATCGCTGGTGAGGCGGCTCAGATCGATCGATTCTGCCAGTTACTGTTGCAAGATCCACCACCACTGGCGCGAATCGATGCGCTCAAGCGCCAACCAACCAACAGCCTGCCGGAACAGTCAAGCTTTCAGATCACGACCAGTCAGCAGGGCGAGATTCAGACCGGGGTGGTGCCTGATGCCGCCACCTGTCCGGCCTGTATTGAGGATTTCCGAAATCCGCAAAACCGGCGTTTCCGTTACCCCTTCACCAACTGCACCCACTGTGGCCCCAGGCTGACCATCGTTGAGCGTATTCCCTATGACCGGGCCAACACAAGCATGCGCCATTTTCCCCTCTGCGATGCCTGCCGCAGCGAATATGAGAATCCGGCCGACCGGCGCTTTCATGCACAACCCAATGCCTGTCCCGAGTGTGGGCCTCGCGTCTGGTTATGTGATGCTCAGGGTGAAGTGATTGAACCGTCTGAGCCTGGTGAGGATGCGATTCATGAGGCGAGCAAGCGCCTTGCCCAAGGGGCTATAGTGGCGATCAAAGGTATTGGCGGTTTTCATCTGGCCTGTGATGGAACCAATGAACTGGCAGTGACTACCCTGCGTGAGCGAAAAAGACGCCACCACAAACCCTTCGCTATGATGGCCAGGGATTGTGAGGTGGTTCGCCGCTACTGCAAGCTCAGTGAAAATGAAGCGGGATTGTTGGGGGAGAGCCGTGCGCCAATCCTGTTGCTCGAACAAAAGGCGGGTAACGGCCTGCCGGAAAATCTGGCTCCGGGTCAGACCTCGCTGGGTTTCATGTTGCCCTACAGCCCCTTGCATCATCTGTTGTTGGAAAACTGGGAACGGCCTCTGGTGATGACCAGTGGCAACATGATCGAAGAACCGCAGTGCATCGATAACCAGGAGGCCACGGAGCGTCTTCAACCTCTCGCCGACCTGTTTCTGCTGCACGACCGGGAGATCATCAATCGAGTGGACGATTCAGTGGTTCGACTGGTCGATGGCGAGTCCAGAGTGTTGCGTAGGGCGCGGGGTTATGCGCCGGCCCCGATGCCTCTACCGGAGGGATTTGAGTCGGCTCCACAACTGCTCGCCCTGGGGGGCGAGTTGAAGAATACCTTCTGTCTGGTGCGTCAGGGGCAGGGGATTCTCTCCCAACATATTGGGGATCTGGAGAATCTGATCTCCTACCAGGACTATCTGAAGAACCTGACGCTCTATGCCGGTCTCTACGATCACCAACCCACCCACCTGGTGGCGGATCGCCATCCCAACTATCGCTCGACCCTGCATGCCAAGACTGTGGCAAAAGCCCAGGGGCTGGAGTTGCTGCTGGTACAGCACCACCATGCCCATATCGCCAGTGTGCTGGCTGAAAACAACTGGCCACTTGATGGGGGGCAGGTGCTCGGGATA
>JARRQD010000269.1:0-5431 GCA_037382205.1 Candidatus Thiodiazotropha sp. | reverse complement strand
GCAACGCCGCAATCGTGGCTTGAGTGGCTTCCCGCAGGGCGAGGCAAGGGATTTAAACTCAATTTCATGATAGGCCTCGTCTAAATGTGTGATTTATATAGGACATTACACTACAAGGTGATTCAACCCATTATGAATGGCATGGCATTTTTTCGATTGTCACAAGACTGCCTAATAATGATAGAGCCAGGTGACTCAAACGTTAAAGGTGGTGATTGGGTTAATTTAAATATTCAGCATGAAGATATCGAGGTTTCTGCACAAGAGAATGAATAGCATAATACAATCAACCCGCGCCAAACCATGCATAACACCTGAGTATATTTTCTTATCTACAATCTCTATAATTTTGCATCGTCACAGAAACTAAAATTATTGCCAGTTAATATAGGGAGGGGGTTTGTAGTGGTCAAGTAATTTTGGCCACAAATTTATATATGCATCTCAGTACATTGCTTCCGCACTCCTTTGCGCTAATCCTGCGTTGTGAGTGTCTGGGCGTATTTAACAAGGGAATCACTCTTTCACAACCTTTCTGTGTTTTAGGAGGACTGTCATGGATGAAACATTAAAAGTTATTATAAACAACACCACTGTCGATATCGATTTTGAGGAGAACGACCTATCGACCACCAACCTCAGAAGAATCGAGAACAATGTTCTGATTGACGCTGAGCGCAAACTGTCTGTGCGCTGTGGTAGTTTTTGCGTCACACTCTACCCCTACGGTATGGCCATGTTGCGAAAGATTAAGGGGTAATTGTAATTTATCCTGGTTAACCTTGGCGATAAGTTATTTTACGTTGATGCTTATCTACCCCTCTTTAACATTTTGTTGATAGAAGGGTATGAAACAGAACGACATTTAGAAACAGTAAGCATTAGACTTTAAAGGTCACAGTTAATTGGTAATATTGGCTTTTTTGCTAACAATTCATGCAACTACTGGGTTGAGATGTCAAAAAGTTGGTTCAAATCTCTAAAAGTAGATACAAAATAGACTCTTTAACTTAAGAGTTCGAGTAGACAAGGAAGAATAATGAATAAATTGAACATGAAAATGAAACTGTTTTTGATTTTGCTGCTGACCAATCTGAGTCTCCAGGCAGCCAGTCTGCCAAAGCTGAATATCACCTGGAACTGTGGCGCTTGTACTCATAACACAAAGGTCATTCCGCTGATTAGACAGGCCTATCGGGCTGAAGCCCAGAGCAGTGGCCGTTCCATATCATCTTCTGAGGTTGCTCAGGTTGAGATTGTCGATTTCAGACAGCGAAATCCCGGTACTCGAGTGATGCTCGGGATCATGGCAGGAAAAGATCGCTTGGGACTGAGAATTACCTATAAAGATGTGGAGTACTACACCAGCGATACCTCTGCAAATGCAATTCAGGGGATGAATCATCTCTGTGCTGCGGTGGGCGCCGAAACCTATCAGAAGCTCGATTGGGCGACTAAATAGTTTCACTGCTGTCCCTTAACTTTGACTGTTTTGGTGTCAACTCCCCTCTCCCGTAAAGGGAGTGGGGCTTTCAAAGTTGCTTCGTGGGAGATTGAAAGTTAATGGGAAAGTAGTGAAATAGTTTTCATTTAAGCCGACAACCTAAGCGTCTCTATTCGACCGCTACGCAGTCGCTTTGCTTCCTCAGGATCATCCGTCTCTGCGCTGGCAATGAAAAGGATCTCACCCTCATTGCCACCAACCATGCAGGCATAAGGATCACCAATCGGCATGACTTCACGCAACACCTCACCTCCCTCTCTGACCAGTAGCAACCGGGAGCGGTTTGGTGCGGCAATCCAAAGGTTCTGCTGACTGTCCAGCGTGATGCCGTCAGGGAAGGCGCCATTCAGTTCCGCCCAGACCCGCCGTTGACTCAGACTTCCATCTGCGGATACTGAAAATGCCGTGATGCGAGAAGCGAAGGTTTCGGCCACCAGCAGTGTCTTACCATCCAGGCTCAAAGCGCAGCCGTTGGGGAAAATGAGTTGATCTGCAGCCAGTTGTGGCTTGCCATCACGATTTACCAGGATCACCTCGGCAGGCGCCTGGGATTTACCGTTATGCAGGTCGAAGCCAAAGTTGCCGGCATAACATCGCCCCTGAGGATCAACCAGAAGATCGTTACAGTGGAAAGAGGCCAGCGAGTGAAGATCGGCATAGAGTGTGAGTTCGCCGTTGTTCAGGGCAAGTATTCGGCGTTTGGTCATTGACACCACCAGCAGGCGCCCATCCGGTAGCCAGCCAAGGCCACCGGGTAAGTCATCCGGTTGAGCCACGATCTCTGAGTTGCCCTGTAAATCGACCCGGATAATCTGTTGCGCATGCTGGTCGGTAAACCAGAGCAGATTGTCCCGCCAGCGAGGGGCCTCCGGGAACATCAGTTGATCAAGCAGCACCTCGGTATCAACTCGGCCTGTTGAGGGTTTAAAAGTAGAAATGATCTGCTCGACAATCGCTTCGGGGGAAACCTCTATTGGCAGAGTTAGGGCCTTATTTGGCCGTTCCAGCTCATCAAACTGGTTGTGTAGAAGCTCTGCCCTCATGAAGTGATCTGTGCGTTGATTGAGGCGAGCCATAATCAGATCATAGGATCCCTCGAGATAGACAAAACGTACTGCTTTTTCAGCGCTTCTCAATTGATCCCGATAGGCTCGTTTCAGGGCAGAGCAGGAGAGCACGGCAGAACGCTCCATCTGCAGGTGTTTCTCCACCAGGGCTGCCAAGCTGGCAAGCCAGGGTTGCCGATCCTGGTCGTTGAGGGGTTGAGCTGCGGCCATTTTTGTCCGATTTTCAACCGAGTGATAGTGGTCGCCCTCGATAAATCGCCAGCCAAGCTTTTCTGCAAGCAACCGTCAATTGTGGATTTGCCCGATCCGGCTACGCCCATCACGATGATAATCACTCAATACTCCTCCTTCTCTTCACACTTTGCAGAGAGTCACCATCATAGCGGAGCGCTGGGCACGCCACATCTGCATAAATAATGACCCTATAGGTGTGTTCATTTTGATTTCAAGGCTGACCCTGTTTAGGGTGTCGTTATAATCTGGTCTATTGAGTCGGGTTAGTAAATACCAGGCAGGCACGTTACCCTCAGGAGGTAGATTAATGGAGTACGGCCCACGCGAGATCACCACACCTTTTCGCCCTATACCACTGGAAGTTCCGGAGGGGATGAAGCCCAACGAGTTTTTCAACAGTACCGAAAACCTCAACGATCTGGTGCATAACAACGGGCTATTGATGAATCCAGAGAATCTGTTGCTCTATCGCAAAGCGTTGGGGCACAGTACTGAATTCGATACCTCCATCATCTACAACACCTCCAAGGTGATCCTGAACCCTCTCGGTCGGCCTGTGCGGCGCACCCAGGTTCCCCTGGATGTACGGCATGTGTGGAATCGGATGAACCAGATCATCATCGAGTACATGCTGGAGACCTATCCCGATCCGGCTGACCATCTGCTGCTGGCAGGTGAGGCCAGTCTTGATGCTACCTGGCCGTTGACTTCACCGGGTGTCCCCAGCATTCGCATGCTGCACAACCATTTCATCAGTTTCCCGATGGCTCAGCTGAGGCAGGCGAAACTCGCCGATCCGAAAAACCCCAACCTCTCAGATGGCGGACAGCACAGTCTGTTTCAGGCCTATATGCGCGATGTCTACAGAGCGTTTTTTGACAGTGCGTTGGAGCTGAAAGTGCTCAAGCCGATCAGCTCGGAAGAGTCTGGGATCAAACTGACCGGTTATCCCCAAGGCTTACCCTGCTGGGAGATTCGAGGCGGTGCAGCCGCATTGAAAAATATCCGCTTCTGGCATGAGTATGATGCCATTTTGGAAGGCTTTATCGACTTCTACCGAACCTTCTTCAGTCAGGTCTCGACACGCAATGCGCCAATGCCCAAGGATGTCTACTATCCTCATCAGGTTGAGAGCATATTGCTGTTTAACAATGATTTTCTGGCAACTGCCAAGAAGGTCAGAGACCGCTGTATCGTCGATGCCAAGTATGCCAACTCAGTACGCTGGCAGCCCGCCTTTAAACAGCTGATCTACAGAAACGAAGCAGGAAAACTGATCGTTACCATCAGTCAGAACTCGATCGGCAATGCGATCACCGAACTGTTGGGTGTGGTGGTCAAACGGGTGCCCGATGCGGAGGCCTATGAAAAAGACGAAACTGCGCTTCTGCAGAGACTGCTGGAGGTTCGATGTCGGCTCATTGAGGCAGACCTGGGGGCAGGTATCGCAACGGATTACTGGCCGGCTGAATAAAAAAATTCAGTCCGCAAATGAACGCAGATCTGGCTATAGAGTCATCGGTCTATCAGTTTCGTCATCCCTGCATCTATCGGGATGACGAAGAAAACCATCACGCCTAATCTGCAACAACATATTTATCTGGCCGGTATCAAGATTCTAACCAAACTGAACAGCAGCGCTGCTGCGACGACTACGGAGGGGCCGGCCGGGGTGTCCCATTGCCAAGAGCCGGCCAGTCCCAGGATGACCGATATGGCCCCCATCGCTGCAGCCAACAGCGCCATCTGCTCCGGTGTGCGGCTGAGACTCCTTGCCGCAGCAGCGGGTATGATCATCATTGAAGTGACCAGCAATACACCAACGATTTTCATCGACACAGCAATCACCAACGCGATGAGCAGCATAAATGCCAGTCGAACCGCAGCTACCGGTGTGCCTTCTACCTTCGCCAGCTCTTCATGAACTGTCATTGACAACAGCGGTCTCCAGATCAATACCAGAATGGAGAGTACGACAAAACCACCTCCCCAAACCCAGAAAAGATCGGTGGCATCAACTGCCAGAATGTCACCAAACAGGTAGGCCATCAGATCGACTCTCACCGAGGTTTGAAAGGCCATCACCACCAGACCGAGAGAGAGTGCACTATGAGCTAGAATGCCGAGCTGGGTATCGTGGGATAGATGACGGTTTCTGTTCATGCCGACCAGGATCAACGCCAGCAGGATACTCAATAGGACCACTGAAAGATTGAGGTTGATGCCAAGCAGAAATCCCAGTGCGATACCAAGCAGGGCAGAGTGGGCCAGGGTGTCTCCGAAATAGGCCATTCTCCGCCAGACCACAAACACGCCAAGTGGGCCGGTCACCAATGCAACCCCCAGTCCGGCAATCACAGCACGTAGCAGAAAGTCATCCATGATCTGATTTCACATTGCCATGGATGTCATGGGTATGGTCATGGTGATGGGTATAGATGGCCAGTTCTGACTGAGTGGCCGTGCCAAACAGCTCCAGGTAGGCTGGATGTTGACTGACACTGTCCGGATGGCCTGAGCAGCAGACATGGTGGTTGAGACAAAGTACCTGATCTGTGTTAGCCATCACCAGATGCAGATTAGGCGTGATGGTTTTCTTCGTCATCCCGATAGATGCAGGGATGAC
>JARRQD010000268.1:0-8218 GCA_037382205.1 Candidatus Thiodiazotropha sp. | reverse complement strand
GAATTTGACTATGGAGGCCTGAGTGCTGACGGTGGTCATCCGGGGCGTGGCAGCAAGCAGCAAGCGACTGTGGACCGTTATGCAATCGCGGCCTATCAGGTCAACAGCGCCGGACAATACCGGATCGAGGCTAGTGAGGTAGCCACCGATTGCGTCTACAGCAAAGGGCTCGACCTGCGTGTATATGTCAATGATCATCTGATCTCAAGCATCGAGGTGGAACAGGGAGAAACAATGGCGTTCGATGGTGATCTCGGTGCACTGGTTGATGGTGACCAGGTCTATGTTGCTGTCGGACCGCGCGGACATGACGGTTGCGATGGTTTTACACTCGACTATACACTGGCGTTGACGTCGGTTGCCCCGATCGCATGGATAGTACAGTAGTGATTTCGGGGTTCCGGTTGCGTTCTCACGCTACAGCGTGAATTGCACGCTTGTAGCGGCGCATGGCGGCGTTGCAACGCCTTGTGCGCGCCGTGCAGGGATGCACAAGTGTCGCGGGCACATGGATGTGCAGGAGCGACCCTTGCCCTGCACCACCACAAGCGCACCCTTCACGCTGTCCAACTGATCTTTTTAGGTTGAATCGTGTGCCTCGACTTCCTGGCACTGCTTTGCAAGCATCAGGGCAGAACGCACGGGCTGGTAGTCATCGGGACGGGTGGAATGGAGGTGCCAGCCCAAACCGGTCAGTCCGATCAGACCAATGACCACCGCTGCCACCGATTGAGGAAGAGGGATGTGGTCAACAGGGTTGTTCGCCGATGGTTGTGGGCCTGCAGAAAAATCCCATCTGGAAACATTTCTGCCGATTTGCTGCCATAATCAATGGGATGGATGTGACCCAACACACTGCCCGCTCAGGTGGGCGGATCGGCACAGCGAAGTCATCATCCAAAACATGATTTGACCTCTCTACACACCTCCACTGGGGTTCCATGGGAGGGGGCTGTTGGCCTTCGCCAGCGGCGGGCTTGTCCGCGCCGAGGTGACGGGATCAACCAAGACCAATAAGCATTCTCGCAAAAGAGAATGCAAGATCGAGCCGTTGCATGACTTATTCAAAACTGATTCTGCTGGTGGCGCTGTTTCTGTTAGTGGGGGGAAACCTCTCCTTCTATTCTCATCTGCTGGACGTCTATCCGCTGACCTGGAAAAACCTGCCTTACCTGCTGTCGGTGAGCGTGATCTTCGCCAGTGTCAACGTCATCCTGCTGTCGCTGCTCAGTTACGGTCGGGCAACGAAATTCGTGCTCATAACCATCCTGCTGACCTCTGCCGCCGCTGCCTACTTCATGGACGCCTATCAGGTCGTGATCGATGACGACATGATCGACAACATGCTGAGAACCGATACGGCGGAGGCGATCGATCTCATCAGCTTCAAACTGGCGCTCTATCTGGGGCTGCTCGGGCTGCTGCCGGCCTATCTGGTCTACCGGGCGCCGATCGTGCGGCAGTCGCTGCGCCAGGCACTGATCTCGCGGGGTATTCTGCTGAGCTCGGCGCTGCTGCTGGCCGTGGCTTCGGTACTGCTGTTCGGCAGCTTCTACGCCAGCTTCGCCAGGGAGCACAAGTCGTTGCGCTACTATGCCAATCCGTCCTACTACCTCTACTCGCTTGGCCGGACCCTTGCCAAGCCCTTCAAGCACGATTCGCACACGCTCAGGATAGTGGGCGAGGACGCAAAACTGCCCGAGACGGATGAGGATCGAGAGTTGGTGGTTCTGGTGGTGGGGGAGACGGCGCGCGCCGATCACTTCTCGCTCAACGGCTATGCCCGGGAGACCAATCCCCTGCTGGCCAGGGAGAAGATCGCCAGCTTCACCAACACCTGGGCCTGTGGCACCTCCACCGCCGCTTCGCTGCCCTGCATGTTCTCGATCTACGATAAGGACGACTACAGCAAGCAGAAGGCGGCAGAGACGGAAAACCTGCTCGATGTATTGCTGCATGCGGGCGTCAATGTGATCTGGCTGGACAACAACTCCGACTCAAAGGGGGTGGCGCTGCGCGTGCCCTATAAGAGCTACAAATCGCCGGATGTAAACCCGGTGTGCGACAGTGAGTGTCGCGATGTTGGGATGCTCAAGTATCTGCAGGACTATATCGACGAGCATCCCCAGGGAGACATCTTTGTCGTGCTCCACCAGATGGGTAACCACGGCCCCGCTTACTACAAACGCTATCCACCCAATTTTGAGCGCTTCAAGCCGGTTTGTGAGAGTAACGAACTGTCCGAGTGCGACAAGGCGGCCATCGACAACGCCTACGACAACGCGATTCTCTACACCGACTATTTCCTGTCGCAGCTGATCGAGCTGTTGAAGGAGAACAACGAAGACTTCGAGGCGGCGATGTTTTATGTCAGTGACCACGGTGAGTCTTTGGGCGAGAACAATCTCTATCTTCATGGGCTGCCCGATATGCTGGCGCCGGACGAGCAGAAACATGTACCGATGATCCTCTGGTTCAGTGACAGTTATCTCGAGGATGAGGTGAGCGTGGACCGGCTGCTTCCGCGGCTTGGGGAGCGGTTTTCACACGACAATCTGTTTAACACCGTGCTGGGATTGTTCGAGGTGGAGAGCGAGATCTACGATCCGGCCAAGGATCTGGTGAAGGGCGCCGACGGTCGCTGAAGCTGTGCACGGGTGGGACGACAGCGTTATTCGCCGCCCCGCAGCAAGGCGAGCTTCAATCATAGAGCAGAAAACGGGACGGTCAGTCCGCTTTCTTATCGCAAACTTGCAAAGCTGAAACTACCTGCCAACATGTTTATGGAAAAGTTAAAACTCTTGAAGACTTGGTTCTATTGTTCAATGAGCAGCCATTGGCTCAAACCACATAAAAATGTATAACCAGTAAAGGGACTCGTTAATAAAGCTGTTATATTTCATGGAACCGAAACATGAAGAGTTCGGTTATTGGCTACTACCCGATGTATTTGCTGAAATCTCATTAGGTCCGCTATCGGCAGGATCACAGCGTCTGTCAGTTTCGAGCAACCCTCCGAGTTGCTACCGGTTGCACGAGCCTCATTGGAATCGAGCTGGTTTGTATAACACAGGGCTTTCCCCCATCTCGATGCGGCATGGCAACAGAAAGAAAGGCCACCTGGCGGCCTGTTGCCTGAATTGATCAGGAAGGTTCGGAAGACTGTGTAAGAGGGCAGGTTGTGCTTGAAACCCAGAGGGTTGAAGAGATTGTGGTCGGAGAAAAGGCTATCTCAGGCTTATCCTGCTGCCAGTTCTCCGCCTTGATTGGCAGGGATGTTGCGGTTATGCTTCTTAGTACTTTCACGCTCGTCGGGCAGTAACAAAGGGCTTGGTAATTCATTATGGATAATTTCCTATCCGCCAGCAGTGCTGGAATCCGATCTCAAATACCCGTGGGATTCGCCAAGCCAGGGCATCCATCTCAGTCTAACGTGGCTGATCTGGTCAATAAGATAACGCAACGCCTTGATCAGCGCGGGCTCTTCAATGATGTCACCCACCGGGAGCTGCGCGAGATCAATGACATCTTAGCATCCCTGCCACCCTCCAAAACCCAGGAGGTTATAGCCCACCTCTCCGATGATTCCCTGAAAACCTGGGCTGATGAGATCGACAGTAGCGGACTCTTCGGTAACGGTGGTTTGAATGTGGACGAACGGACCGAACTATTTAGCAATCTCGCATCGCAGCTGGATGTGGCTCAACTTGGCCGTCTTTACCAAGCGTTTGAGAGCTCGGCTCTTCGGTCTGAACTGGCGGACTCAGTAGGTCGGTCAATGGAGACCGACGAAGTACAAGCCGCGTTGAATCAAAGAGCTGAAGTACTACCGAACAGTACGCAAAGAGAGACCCTGTTGATCCACGTACAGGGCCTTGAGCGCTTGCAGCATGCCGATCAGATGGCGAGGTTCGCGGCCGATGTCTATGAGGATTTCGATCAGGCGGCAGCACCGAACACCCTGCTGCCAGGGACCCGTCGGCTCAACCCGGATCGCCTACCCGCAGAGCTGGGCATAAGCCGAAATGATCTGATTGATGACTCATCGGGTTACTATGCGGCGATTTATCAGCAGGGGCAGGGTGATCAAGCAGGTTACATCGTTGCTTTCCGAGGAACCGAGAACGGTGCCGACTGGTTGACTAATCTGGGTAGTGGCGTGGGTTTCAAGATGACTCAGTTCAAAAAAGCCGATTTGCTGATGGCAAAACTGACCGAATCTGTCGGAACCGAACGGGTTGAGTGTGCCGGCCACTCCTTAGGTGGAGGGCTTTCTAACTATGTTGGGATGAAACATTCAGTCTCCTCCACCGCATTCAATCCCAAGGGAACGACATGGCGGGAGCGGTTGGAGCTGCATGGCGAGCATAAACTGGCGAATAAATTTGTACAGAACTACCAGGTGGATAGCGAAGTGCTGACAGGCGTGCAGGAGATTGCCGACCCGGTCATCATGAAGGCGCTAGGTCCGGTGATCAAGCTTCCCGCCATCAGGCCGGATAACCAGGAGGGACATATGCTTTGGGAGACCCTGGTCGAAGGGGCGCAATTGATCAGTCCGTTCCATGATGCGAGTCATCACGACATCTCAGATCCCATTGATCGGCATGGCATGGACTATGTCAGACGCGGAGTGGATGCCAAAACGGAGCAGTCTGAAGCGGAAGCGCTGAAAATGCTCTTCGATTCCTTCGAATGAGTCAGGACGTCGTTGTTGAGATCTATAAAGGTATTGTTCTTGTGGCAGATCTTGATGTCTTTGCTTCCTCGACTCATTTTGGGAATGCTCTGTGCGACAGTCGTGGGGTGTGATATGACTACAGACTCAACAATGCCGAAAGCCGAAACCTTCTTCCAGGAAGCCGAGGCACTCGTTGTGGCCAGGGCCATCGAAGCGAACGATCTCGCTCGTCTGGAAACCTCACTGGCCCGTGTGGATCCGAATCAGCCGCACAAGCGGGGTATGACCTACCTGAATTGGGCTTTTGCCCTCAATCACATGGACGCGGCTCGGGTGCTGTTGGCCCATGGCGCAGATCCCTCTCTCGAGACTGAAGGGGTTTCTCCCTGGATGTTGGCGATGAAAATGGAAGATATCCGTTGGTTGCAGATGTTGGTTGAAGCAGGGATGGATATCAATCTCAAGCAGCACGGGTCACCTGTCTGGTTCGAGACCTATTTGGCCGGTAACTGGGATCACCTGGACTATCTGCTTGCACAGGGAATCGACCTCAACGCGACAGACCGTGTCGGCAATACCGCAGCAATGGATCTGGCTCGCCTGGAGCACTATGGAGAGTTGCTTAAATTGCTGAAACTGGGGGCGGATGTGAAACATGTCAGCCGTTCTGGAGCTACCTTGTCTGGGATTGTCGAAAAGACAATTCCATCCCGCGACAGTTTGGAATTCCGAAACAGGGAAAAGGTGCTCGAATTCCTTGCGCACAAAAAGTGACGTATCGCCCAGAGTTGTGCTGTGAATCTGGGTGGGCTCTAAATTCTCCTGCAGATGATGCCTGATGCTTGAGCAAATGAACCACATGTCAGTTGCGACATCTGAGTGTGAGTTGAACCTAAAAAATTCAGTTGACCGCTCCATTCTAATAACAGCTTTCTGATTTTGAAGAAAATCGCTTCGATGGTTATGGTCACCTACTGGGTGAATCACGCTACAACGTGCATGGCACGCTTGTGGCGGCGCATGGCGGCGTTGCAACGCCTTGGAATGTCGCCAGTTTTCTGCCTTGATAGGCAGGGACGTTGCAGTTATGCTTCTATACGTTGATCAAGGCTGGCAGGCGCTCACAAACTGCTTTCCAGGGCAATAAAAAAAGACCCAAATAATCCTGAAGCACAATATCTGCTCGGTGACTGCCTGATCCGTCAGAATCGCCTTGAGGAAGCAGTCAACTACCTCAAAAAGACCATTTCTACAGGCAATGCCAATCCTTGCCTAATCTTCTTAGCTGGCGTGGCGCTTGAAAAAGCTGGTCAGTTCGCTGACGCTGGAAAATCCTACGATCTAGCAGAGAAGGCTGGATGCACAGAAAACCTCATGTATTACGTGATTGGCAGTTACCACACCAATGTCACAAAGGATGTTGAAAAAGCTGAAATCTATTTTGCAAAAACCATTGCCAACAATCCCACTGCCTATGTAGCGTACTTGGCGCTCAGCAAGCTCTATATCGATCAAGGTAGATACGAGGAGGGTCTTCAAGCATTGGACTACTGCTTAACCCATGGGTATGAAACCGTTGAAGTCTATGTCAACCTAGGCCGCGCTCTATCTTGCCAAGGCCGCCAGAATGAGGCCTTGGCTTGCTGCAAAAAATCGGTTGAAATGGACCCTCAGAACACCGTCGCAAAACAGAATTATCTTGTACAGCTGCTATTCTCGTATGATGATGAAAGTGTCATCTATCCTGAAATACGAAAAATCACTCAAGCACTCAATGCCCATTCAAAAAACAAATATGATGGAGTGATAGACTGCCGATCAGATCGAAAACTCAATCTTGGTTTTGTTTCTGCCGACTTCCGTGAGCATGTCATCTCTCACTATTTTATGCCGATTCTGAGGAATCTAAATAGAGATATGTTCTCTGTGCACTTATATTACAATGGCATAATTCACGATCCGACAACTAAAACATACAGTGAATTATCGGATTCTTGGTGCAATTGTTACACACTAAGCGATGAACAATTAGATCAAAAAATCATCTCTGACAAGATAGATATCCTAATCGATTTATCAAATAACACGGCAGGCAATCGACTGTCGGCTTTTTTGAACAGGCCGGCTCCCATGCAGGTTTCGATGACGGGGCTACCGATGTCAACTGGCCTGGATTGCATGGACTATGCGCTAAGGGATCAATACACCGCAGATAAATGTAATCTCAGTGCTTACTCATCGGAAAAGATTCTGCCCGTCAAAAACATCTCTTCCTTTGACCCGATAATTGAACTTCCGGATATTTCAGAACCGCCTTGCATAGCAAACGGCTATACCACATTTGGTTCCTTTAACGGTTTGAGGAAAATAGACAAAAGCCTCATGGAGGTGTGGGCCAAACTACTGAATTCGCTCCCTGGTTCAATGATTAAACTAATGACTGAAGACTATAGCAATTCATACATGAAAGACTACTTATACGATATTTTCGCTGGGTTTGATGTGGACAAGTCCCGCGTGACATTACAACCCAGACTTTCCATGGAAGAATTTCTAGCCTCGCACAACCAAGTCGATATCGCCTTAGACCCCTATCCTTACCACGGAGAGAGTACCACTTATCATTCCTTACTCATGGGGCTGCCAGTTGTTTCCCGTTCTGGCAGTTCTTGCGCATCAAGTGTCTCAGATAGAATTCTGTCGGCAATCAACAGGCAGAATTGGATTGCCAACGACTTTGATGAATATATCGATATCGCTTTAGCACTTGCGCACGATGTAGATGCACTCATTTCCAATCGTAAAACCCTTCGTCAAGAGATTGAAAACTCATCCCTGATGAATTTTAAGCAAGTTACAGAGAACGTAGAATCAGCCTTGATGTCAGGCTGGAAAATGTTGTGTAACAGTCAGGATCTGAGTAGTTAAGAACGGTGAAACCAACAAGTTGCACTTCCAGTGTGGCCACCCCAAACAGCGGATTGCAAGTCATGAGTCAAACTTACGTAACCCAGCCTTCTCTCCCGCCACTTGATGAGTTTGTCGCACTGCTGGAACAGATATGGTCAACTAAGCAACTCACCAACAATGGCCCGTTTCACAACAAATTTGAAGCGGCGTTGGCTGAGTATCTGGGCGTGCCTTATGTCTCTCTATTCTGTAATGGCATGATGGCCCTGCAGGTAGGGCTGCAGTCGCTGAAGATCTCTGGCGAAGTCATTACAACACCCTACACCTTTCCAGCAACAACCCATGCGATCTATTGGAATCACTGTACGCCTGTCTTCTGTGATATTGATAAAAATACATGCAATATAGATCCAGAGAGAATCGAGTCGCTGATAACCCCAAAGACTACCTGTATCATGCCTGTTCATATCTATGGAAATCCTTGTGACATTAATCAAATTCAGCGCATCGCCGACACCTACGGACTGAAGATATTCTATGATGCCGCACATGTTTTTGGGGCCAAGCTGAATGGGGAGTCTCTCTGCAGTTTCGGCGATCTCTCCATGCTCAGCTTCCACGCAACAA
>JARRQD010000267.1:0-12447 GCA_037382205.1 Candidatus Thiodiazotropha sp. | reverse complement strand
GGCAGCATTGAAGTACCCAGCAACAGGGCCGAGAGCCCCCCAAGCAAACCCGCCGCCAGCGGATAGAGCACATAGGGTTTCTGTGCGGTGGCCGTAGCGACCTGTCGGTTAATGGCGCTACGAGAAAAATCGGGCAAAGAGCGGCTGTTTTTGGACGCATTTTCATACTCCCCCGCCATCAGCGACCTCCGCTCAATAGGGAAACCTCGACCCGCGGCAGACGGTAGGAATAGGCCCGGCTTGACTCGCCCGGCTGCTTCGGCAGGGGCTTTGTCGCACCGTAGCCGATCGCCCTCAAGCGATCGTCGTCAATGTTGTAAGTTACCCGAAGATAGCGAGTGACGGCCTCAGCGCGAGCGAGTGAGAGCTTAAGATTCTGCTGCGGATCACCCGCCAAGCCAGTATGCCCCTCGACCAGAATACGAAAACTGGGATAACGCCGCAACCGTTCCACAATCAGATCGATGGTCTGTTTCCCCGCCAGATCGAGCAGCCCGGTACCACGCCGAAAACTGATCGGCTCAACCTTCAGGGTGCCCACCCGGCGCATTGCCGCCCAGGCCTCATCACTCAGAGGTTTGAAATCACCGTTGAGTGAGTTTTCCCGTGAAACCGTTGCACCGTTGGGATAGGTCTGTTGATAGAGATGCTGAATAAACTGCTTGCTGGTTAACCGATAGGGGTCGTCTCCAGGCACCGGTGAGCGATCAAAATCCCCATTCTCAACCAATACCTGGGCGGCCGCATGGATCGCTTCGATCAGTCCATCACCTCCGATTGCCTGACGCTGCAGCACATCAAACCAGAGGGTGCCGTTCTCCGCCAATCCTGCCCAAGCTACGCCTTCCAACATAGGCTCAACCTGGTTTCGCTTCAGTTCGGTCTCATCCAGAATATCCTGAATCAGGGTTCCCCGGCTGCTGCTATAGCTCTCAAGGGTCTCGAACCAGGCATCCAGCAGAGCCTGAACCGAATCCGCATCCTCTGCCACCTGACGCCGACCAGCGATCAGGATATCGACAATCAGTTTGTCGGTATCTTCAGTGCCAACCAGCTTAACCACCCCCTCCTTAGCCAACGCCCGAGAGACATCAGGCTCCCACAGCACAGCCGCATCAACCTTACCGCTAAGTAACTTCTTAAGAGCGGCAGATGAACCATCACTCGGTGACTGCCACTGGTCATTACCGCGCTCATAGAGACCAAGATCGAAATGAGCATTCACCGATTTCAACAGATGCTCACTCGGTGAAGCTGGGGTGAAGGCAACCTTCAATCCCTCGCCCTTGGCCAGGGCGTTGAGATCGGCGATGCGCTCACCCCGAGCAACAATTGCATCACCGCCCTTCGACTCATCGATGACCGATACAATAACCCCGGGGTAACCTCTGTGTGAGCCATTCAATAACCAGGAATCGACGGTGGCAACTGCAAAATCGAGCTCACCATCCGCCAGCTTGTCGAAACGTTCGGAATAGTTTGCCGCATCATCGATACACTGTAGGGTATAACCCCGGCTGCGCAGGTTACGTCGCATCTCGGACGAACAGAGGGGGAAGTAGCCAATCCAGTTGTCGACACCGATGCGCAACACCCCTCGGGTCGCGGCGGCATCCGAAGTCGAGCGCTGCTGGGATGCAGTCCAATAGGGCAGCAACAAACGCAGCGCCCCGATCACCACCACACCGACAACCATCAGACCCAGAAAGATCTTGAGGTGCTTATTCCTGCCTGCTCTAACCCTCTATGACCCAAACGATCAACCACTCATTCGAAACTGGAGACAGTGAAAGTCGGCGCCTCAGCCAGCACATCCTGCAGACCCTGGCGCAGGGCCTGCACATTGTCCGCCGCCTGATAGGAGAGATAGCGAGGCTGGTTGAGCACATGCTGCTTGCCGATGCAAAAACCGATGGTATGCACATCGACCGGAGACTCGGTGAGGATCTTCTGAATGATCTTGTCCGGATACTCTCCGGCAGTGGCCTCCCCGTCGGTAATCACCACCAAGTGGTATTCACCATAACCGAGCTGCAACGCAGCCTGTTGGCTCAAGGCTTCATAACCACGGGTAATTGCCGTCGCCAACGGTGTGCTGCCCCCCACATTCATACGCTGAGTGAGACCATCGATCGCCTCGGGGCTCTGTTTACCGATTGGCAGTAACTCAGTAAAACGCCCGCCGTTAAAAGACATCACCCCCAGATTGGCCTGTTGCGGCAGCCCCTCAGCAAAAGCAGACAGCGCATCAATGGCTGCATGTAGTCGCGACTTATGGCCTGTGGCACAGATATGACTCTTCATGCTGCCTGAGTCATCGAGGATGACATAGTAATCACGCTGGCATCGGCCAGCTTGGGCCAGTCGTCCCGCACGGCGTTGAGGCCGTAGGCGTTGCGCTCGACCGTGCCAAAGTTGTCAATGACCGGAGCCTGATTGGCCACAGTATTGGTCTGACTCTCCTGTTCAGAAAGATAAACATAAACCAACACAGCCGTCCCAACGATCAGCATGCCGAGCCAGTTTCCTTTTCGCTTTTTTGCCATTGTATTGTTCCTAGGCGACGGGATCAGAGTGGGTTAAAGACCGAGGATTCGGCTTCGACCTGAAGGATGCGAAACTCAACCCGCATGTTGTCGCGCCACTCCTTCTCTGTCTTGGGCGGACAGGGATCCTGACCACAGATGCCGTTCCTCGGTTTTGAGATCCCGTGGCCCACCACCGCAAACTGACTCGGATCGAGAGTAATCCCCTTTTGTCCTGCATATCGAGTGATGCTATCACGTACCGCCATCGCACGAGAGAGACTGAGGTTCTTCGCCGCCTGCTTAACCCGTCCGAGTACCACGGCCGACTCCCCGGCCTTTTTCTTACGCAGATAACCCAGCGGATCGCTGTTACCCTCAACGGTGATCAAGGCGCCGCCATAAGTGGCAGAAAACTGAATCACCTTATCAAAGGAGCCCTGATAGAGGTCGGCCGAAAAGGTATTCTGATTCGGCTCGAAGAAGATCTCGAAGGAGAAGAGTTCCCCCTCCTGCAGTGTACCCTGCTGCTGCCTGCGGGCAATCACTGAGGTCACCTGTGCGCTATCGAAACGCGGCGACTCGCTGCGATCAGCAGACTGCAATCCCTGTTTGAAGAGATTGTAGTCCCATCCCGCCTGAGTCAACTTCACCGCTCCACTCAACAGACCCAAGCCGATCAGGCTGGACTGAACCTCTGAAGAGAGACTCTCCAAGGAACGGGGATAGTTCGGGTTGGCAAAGAAATCCACATTCCCTTTCCACTCCGCGAACTGACAATCGGCGTAGAGCCCCTCAGCATCCGCCAGCGCCAGTGGACTGTCGAGCAGCAGCTCGGCAGCGGCGGTAAAGGTCTTCTTATAAGCACGGCCACTTTTCACCGCGGCCAGTTCACGCAGTTTTTCAGCCCCCTTCATCAAACCACCGACAAACGCCTCCACCTCTTTTCGATGCTGCTTGAAGTAGTCACTGCGCACCACATAGACATCGGAGATCACCCGGTTGGCAGTGCGTGTGGAGAGCAGAATTCGAGCACCACGCACAGACCCCTCAGCGCCGGTGCCTACGGTACCGCCTGAGGTCAGTAGCATGGCATCCGGGGTGATGGCGAAAGCGGCATCCACCTGACCCGCCTGCATCGCCGCCATCGGGGTGTTGTCGGTACCGGTCAGATCGGGATACCACTTTAAATTCACATCTTTCAAGCCCAATCCAGCATCGGCCAACAGCCGGCTCATGTAACCGACATGGGGACCGTAGGCCTGTACGCCAATTGTCTTACCCTTAAGGTCAGACGCGGTGCGGATCTTATCACTGACCGCCAATGCATCTCCGCCAGCGGACCAGGTCAGTTGATAGACAACCACCGGTTTGGTGCGAGGATCGCTCGAGAGCAGTTCGCTGGCCATGTTGATCATACCTATGGTGCCACGAAGATAGGGGGTCTCACCCTTCATGTAGGCTTTGACCTGGTTGGCGAAGACATCCTCCCGATCCAGCTCAAAATTCAGCCCCGCCTTAGCGAAGATACTGCCCTGGCGAGTTTTGCGAGCATCGCCGTTGGCCAGAATAGTGGCAATGTCACCGCCCCAGGTGATCAATGGCAGCTTAATGGTGGATCCCGCCTGAACTTCTCTCACAGGAGTCCCGGCAAGCTGGTTTTTCATCGCCTCAAACTTGACCGTGTGCGGAGCGGCAAGCAGTGGCAGGCCCAACATCAGCGAGAGGCAGCCCAGTAACATTAGCATTTTCTTCATGTTTAAATCCCTGAAGTGACGCAATAGGATGGCTGGCGCCCCGTCTCTTTAGCCAGTGCGAGGTTGAACTAACACCAAGGAGCAGATAGATTGGCCAGGCCGACAAGCATTGTAATGATCTATATCAACGCAGACAAACCATAGCCCAAATGAGTGACTTACAGGACATCGAACTGATTATCCGTTCCGGCGCATCCCTACTCTTCATCGAAACCGACGATGAACGGCAGGTCGAAACCCTGTTTGAACGCCTTGCCAGCCGACTGGGAGGACAGCTATGGCGCTGGTCCGTCGCCAGCGGCCTGAAGAACATGCAAAACGATCAGACCAGCCATCGTGCCATACGGGAACCGGCCAAGGTCCTTGCCGAGGTAGCAGGCCGCACCGCCCGTGGCATCTATCTGTTGATGGACATCCACCATTGGCTCGATGATCCGCTCACCCTACGACAACTCAAAGAAATTGCCCTTAGCAACCCCGAACTGACCCTTGTGCTGGTCAGCCATGCGGTAGAAATACCAGACGAGCTGCGCGCTCTGTCAAGCAAATTTCAGCTCTCCCTACCCGACCGGCAAGCCCTGGAAGCGCTTCTGCAGGAAGAGAGTCAGGCCTGGGGGCGACAGAACAAGCGCAGCGTCAAAGCGCGCAGGGAAGTCGTCGACGCCCTACTTGGCAACCTCGCCGGACTCACGCTCAGTGACGCGAGACAGCTGATTCGCAATGCCATCTACGACGATGGCATGCTCACCGAGCAGGACCTTGATGCACTGGCAAAGACCAAATACCGGCTTCTCGAGGGTGAAGGCGTGCTCTCTCTGGAACTTGATACCGCCAAATTCAATCAGGTCGCCGGTCTGCACAATATGAAACGCTGGCTCGAACAGCGCCGAGGCGTTTTCCTTGCAGATCAGCCACCCGTTGGGCTCGACCCGCCTAAGGGGGTACTGCTCCTGGGGGTGCAAGGCGGCGGTAAGAGTCTGGCGGCCAAGTCGGTTGCCGGCAGCTGGGGTATTCCCCTGCTGCGACTCGATTTCGGCACCCTCTACAACAAGTACTACGGTGAAACCGAACGCAACCTGCGTGACTCGCTACGAACCGCCGAGTCGATGTCCCCCTCTGTCTTGTGGATTGACGAGATAGAAAAAGGTCTTTCGGGAGACGCAGACAGTGGCCCCTCGAAACGCATACTCGGCACCCTGCTCACCTGGATGGCCGAGCGAAAATCCCGGGTCTTCCTGGTGGCAACAGCCAACGACATCGAAATGTTGCCACCGGAACTGCTGCGCAAAGGGCGTTTTGACGAGATCTTCTTTGTCGATCTCCCCGACCCCGAGGTGCGCGAGGAGATCTTTCGCATCCATCTCAAAATACGCGAACAAGACTCAACCCGCTTTGATCTTAAACAACTGCAAATGGCCAGCGAAGGGTTTGCCGGGGCCGAGATTGAGCAGGCGGTGGTGGCCGCTCTCTACGCCTCACACGCGGCGAAAGAGCCGCTCGATACAACGCATATACTGCGGGAGATCAAACAAACTAAACCGCTCTCGGTGTTGATGGCGGAGAAGATCGCTTATCTGAGAAGCTGGGCGGGGAATCGTACGGTACCAGCCTAGTGTAGTGTCCTATACAAATCATACATTCAGACGAGGCCTATCATGAAGTTGAGCTTAAATCCCTTGCCTCGCCCCGTGGCAAGCCACTCAACATCATCCTTCACCGGGTTAGGTTCACTCGCGGCTTCGGCGCCAGGGCGGCCAGCTTGCCAATCAAGTCCAACGGCTCGAAAATGACATGAGTGGTTCCATCATTGGACGGTGTTTTTCGAACGGATGTTGGTACGTTCAGGCATCATCCTCCTCAAGTACAGGTTTTCAGTCTCTGACGAAGAGCAGGAGCGCCGCTTCCAGAGCCGCCTGGAAGAGCCCCACAAACGCTGGAAACTGAGCCCCATGGATCTGGAGCCCCGTTCACGTTGGTTGGAGTACTCGAAGCCCGAAGACGAGATGTTCGCCCATACCGATATCAAACAGGCGCCATGGTATGTGGTTGAATCAGACATTTAGAAACATGCCCGACTCAACTGTATCGCCCTCCTGTTATGATCTATTCTGCAAACAGACTCTCTTTGGTTAGCAGTTCTACACCAGCTAGTTTGTTGCGTACCGATTTATCCCAGGCTTCATTAGCAACAATCGCGGTACGATATTTTTCAAATAGTTTGTTGTATTTAGCAATACGTTTACCATATATATCCCAACCCTTCTGTTTTGCATCGTAAGGCCAAGCCTCAAGCTCAATTTTAGAGGTCTCCAGTTTGCCGGAGTAGGTGCCCCACATCAGTGCCCATAGCCCCCCGATTCCAGCAGAGTTCGATTGCGATTCGATGGACTGAATCTGTGCTGGGGTGAAATTTGAGTAATTTGACAACCCTTCAACTGAGCGCTTCAGCGCTTTGTAATAGTCTTCCAGAGCGCGTCTGTCATAGGCATCAACACTCACACTATTGTTTCTTGTTCGAACATTAAAACTTGCGTCATTAGTTGCAACAGTCGTAGCCGGTGCCACAGAGCTTTGAGGTTTGCTTGGCTTGGCTTTAGGTTTTGCATCTACCGCCCCGTCGACCTTGAGCGCCCCACCAGTACCCAATCCCCCCTTGACTGTTTGCGGTTTGTATTCCCGCGTCAAAGTTTTTAGCGCTACCTGTCGAAGATGATACCTGGACACCTGAGCGATTATCTATCATGAGTAGGGTTGTGGAAGCCTCATTACTTTTTGCGCCAACGCTTCCATAGCCAAGACCAGGGACACCCGAGGGGAGAAGCCTGCGGGCAAAGCCACCGATCCTACCCATATTAGATTGTTCAAACTGAACCGAAGGACTGAGGGTATAATCGGCGGAAACCATTTGCCCTTTACCAAAATTACTGTTGTCGCGCAGTTCACCGGAATTCATCAGTTCTCGTTCGCGGGTCATTGCTTTCATGGCTCGACCTCGTTCGACAATCACAAAACAGTTGGACTGCTGTACCATCATACGAATGACTGGAATAGTACTGCCGAGTTTGGGATAGTGTCTGCGATAGTAGCCCCACCAAGGTAGAGAAGTGTCTTCAAATACCGACAGGGTACCCAGTGACTGATCACAGCTCTCAAGCGCTTGGTTTTCTCCCTGGGCTGTTTCTCCCGCAGCAGCGCCAGTGACAGTGCTTCCACTGCCACCCCCAAGCACAGGCATGGTACCGTTACAACCTGTCGTAAGTACTACCACTGCAGCGACACCCCACATGAAAAGAGATTTTGGCAGGAGATTAATCAATTGCATTTTGGTGTTCCCTTTATAGTAAGCCTAATTCTTGTGTACTGAGTTCTAGGGTTTTTATTCCTCAGCCTCAGTTTAATCTATCTGGCGATTAATTCTATGAGTTGGAGTTAAAGAAGTAAACATCACCCAGAGCCGAATAAGATTCTGAATAGTGATTGGTAATCCATTAAAAAATAAAGAGGATATGTGTGATTTCCATAAAAAAACTCAAGACCACTTCATTTTAACTCCCCGGGTTTCTGACTGAATCCACCCTCTTCCATGACCTTCCTGCTCTTCCGACTTGGTTTCAGCCAGGATATTATTGAGCGCTTTTAAGCAGTGACAGGGCCGGGATAGACTGCATTTTGATTCATAGGCGCCTCCGTTCTTATGATGGGTTGGTACAATTTACCACGTAGAGGTATCCATCAATACATTGTCCCGGAATTTCGGGAGACCCCAAGCCACTTGGCGATGGAGATCTCGGCCATGCGTTCGCGCCCCCCCAATTCACCGCGCAGGATCATTTCGCGAAGTCGCAAGACTACGATAGCATCAACTGAATATCGCTTTCTGAATGACCACAACATGCGAATGGGATAAACTTACAACATGCGACACCATATCGAGCAATCACTGAGCCCGGACTTCGCATTGGGGGCTATTTGCAACAAATCCTCCGAAGGATCAGTGAATCAGTCAATCGGATCAGATCCATGTCAACCAACCGCCGGTTGAGCAGAGTCCAAGCAACAGCGAGGAACGGCTGCAGGCTGTTTCTCGCAATCTTTGCAGTAACCTTATTCACCCTGACAAGCCTGGATTGTCGAGCCGACAGAAGGCAAAAAGTGCTTGTCCTCCACTCCTATCACCAGGGACTGGAGTGGACCGATAGTGTAACAAAAGGTATTCAATCTGCCTTTTCACAGCACCAGGATGCGTACGAAATCTATTACGAATATCTCGATACAAAGCGAAATACAGGCAAAGAATATCTCGACCAAATGATCAAATTCCTGCAGGCACAGAATGCCCACAGTCAGTATAAAGTTGTCATCATCGCCGATAACACCGCTCTGAAACTCACCAATGAGGGTCTCATTCAGTTCCCCGGCAACCCACCCTTGATTTTTTGCGGCATCAATAATTTCACCAAGGAACTGATCGCCAACCTCGACCAAGTTACTGGCGTTGTTGAAAAGACAGATCACCGGGCGACGATCGGCCTTATGCGAAAGCTGCATCCAGAGCGCAACAAAATAATCGTCATTATTGATCGAACGCCGACAGGAGACGCCATAAGGGAAGAGTTCCGGGAGATCGAAAAGCACTACGACAAAGAGATCGATTTTGAATTCTTACGGGAATTCACACTCGACGAAATCCCGATGGAGCTCAAGAGCGTCGACAATAAAAGCCAAATCTATATCACAACCTTCAACCGCGACCGCAACAATAATTTTATCTCTTATACCGAAGGCATTGAGCTGATATCCAACAACACAAATGCCCCAATCTACGGATCCTGGGGTTTCTATCTGGGCAAGGGCATTGTCGGCGGCAGAATCACTTCGGGTTATCTACAAGGCCAGGAGGTGGGAAAACTTGCCCTCAAAGTTCTCCATGGTAAGCAGGCAAACAGCCTACCCATAGTCACGGACAGCCCGACCCAGTATATGTTCGACTACAACTATCTGGCCAAACAGGGCATCGAAAGGTCATCTCTACCAAGCAATAGTGTAGTCATCAATACTCCTCCTTCTACACGGGAACGTTACAGGGGCTTTTTCATAGGCATTACCCTGACCTCTTTTTCCATCGCGTTTTTCCTTTGGTTGAAATACCGCAGAGAACACACCACCCTTGAAGCAAAGCAGAGATTGGCCGAGGAACTTGAAAAAAAGGTTCAGGACAGGACACTGGAGCTCGAGAAAGTGAACAAAGAGTTACAACGACTCTCAAACCTTGATGGCCTCACAGAGATCTATAATCGACGCCATTTCGACAGCACCCTGGAAAGAGAGATTAATCGTCTCCAGCGCACCGCCACACCCTTGTCACTGCTGATGTGCGATATCGATAATTTCAAGCAATACAATGACAATTATGGTCATCTAGCCGGAGATGAGTGCATCCGATCTGTGGCCAACATTATTCAACAGCATTGCAAAAGAACCTCGGATATTGCAGCGCGTTATGGTGGCGAAGAGTTTGCAGTCATACTGCCCAACACCCACATAAAAGAGGCCACATCAATCGCTGAATCCATTCGCAGGGCAGTTGAACTGCAAAAGCCCCTCCATACGACCTCGCCCAGCAGATCGGCTGTCACAATAAGTATCGGTGCGGCATCCATCACGCCCGACCTCCACACCAAGCCTTCCATGTTAGTTCGCATCGCCGACGAGGCCCTATACGAGAGCAAACACAGTGGACGCAACCGAGTATCGATTAGAACCACCAGTAATCCGGCAAGTGGATGAGGCTTCCTGTTGCTGTACCTTGTAGCTTGTGCCGCGCCTCCGGCATGCAGGCTGACAAGTTCGTCAGGAACGATTTTGAACAGCTTCAGCTGGCGCGGAGGGCAGGAGACCCATAGTAAACCGGACTCTTTCGAGAATCCCCTGGCGTTCTAAAAAACTGGCAACCCGAAGTGGTAACGCAGCTTTGTTGTCTCGAGTACGAAACGTCGAAGCCAGGCACCCTGTAGGCAGCAGATTGTGGCTAGTTACATCTCTGACTTACATTGTGTGTATTGGAACTAAACCTTGAACTGTTGAATCAACCCTTGGAGGTCACTCGCCAGCCCGGTCAATTGCTCACTGGCCGCTGCGGTCTGGTTCGCGCCTTCGCTGGCGATCATATCCTGAATCTCTCCCGAAGATTGCTGGGTACGACTCGCTAGCGTTCGCACTTCATCGGCCACCACCGCAAACCCCCGGCCATGCTCCCCCGCGCGAGCGGCTTCGATGGCGGCGTTCAAGGCCAGCAGGTTGGTCTGTTCGGCGACGCTGAGGATGTTTCCGATTTCATCGTTGGTGATACGATCCAGACGTCGGGTAAGATCGGAATTACTTTCGATCTCTCCGACAGTAGAGGAAGATATCGTAGTAACCAAAACGTTCGAGGAAGTCACGGATGTGCGGATGGTAGAGACGATGGGTGGAAGAGTACGAGGAGTTGTCCTCTGCCCCATCATATATATGCTTATTACCCAGAGGATTGGGATTCGCCTTGATGTACTGATACTGCAGTGCGGTACCCTCTTCACCCAGCGTATCCAACAGCGAGGCCGCCGCAATCGTCTGCCCTGGATTGACCTCTGCGTAGTGGTTTGCAAAACTCCCCTGGTAATAGCCGGCTAAAGCCTTTCGCAGCGCGGCGTTTCCCGAGAGGTTGCTCTCTTGTTGAAATCGATGGAACCCGTCGATGAATCGGGGCATGGCTTCGATGACCATGCGATCATTCGCCAAGGCACAAACCTGTTGTGAAATCTGCGTAAAATAGCGCTCGATTTCGCCCTTTTTAATGTCACGTATGGCCCAGCCTCAGGCTGCTCTCGAGGGCTTTCGGAAAAGTCTGTGTAGCACCAGCACTGAGCTGATGGCCACAGGCTTGCAGATCCCGGGCGCGGGATATGATGGGCAGATTCGGATGTCGATTCCTCAGACGGGTAATGGTCTTGAGGGCTGTTGGGCCGCTATTGACGGTCAACTAACATGATGGGGTGAAGCAGCATTAATATTGCCCCTTACGCCATCTTTTGGCCGTCAGTTTTTCCAGTTTACGCCTGTACTTTTTTTGGTCAAACTTTTCGATATTACCCTTGTAAAGATCGAAAATATCTTCACTTAACAGCGCTGCCACTGCATGTATCGCTTCATGCCGGTCAAGCCCTTGTCGGGTCAATTTATCAATGGTCTCCGAGACGAGGCTTTCCTTCATAGCTATTTGATTTTCAACGATTACATGAAATGATGAATGCAGCTCGCGAGCGCCATCCAGTAAATCGTCTCCCTCTTCGTCGTGAAACTCGCTTACCAAGCGAATTCGCTCTGCCTCATCCATTTCAAGCCATTCTTCTGCATCTGGCGGTTGTGACGGTTTGTATTCCGGCATAACTATTCCTTCTGTTGGGAAGTGAGATGCCTATTGTCACTCAAAAACATAACAGAAGAAATCATCCATATGGAGTTCCATCCTTGTGAGAAAAGGCCCACTCCCCATCGACCAGAGATGCCTGGATATCATCGTCAGGGTAAACAACTTCATCGCCTGGGGTTCGATCCCCGATTTCAAGATAGAGCACATCCCGGGAGAGAGCTGAACTTTGCCATTATTCGTGTGCGATGAAACTGAATTTTCATCGAGCAATTCCGGATTCCTCTCCTTCTATGTCTCCAAGGTTTTGGTTCAGGCAACAGGCCGCCGAGCGGCCTATCCTTCTGTTGCTGTACCTTGTCGCATGTTGTTAAATACCGAAGCTATGCAAAGCCGAGCGAATCGGCTTGGGCCGGTGCTGCCGCTAGCAACTCAGGTGGTTGCGCTAATATCCCCTTGGCCTGTAAATGCTGTAGGATTTTGTCGATGACCGCCTGCGCCTCAATACAGCCAATCACCTTGGATTCAGCTCCGCACTTTGGGCAGATCGACACATCAATGTTGAATATCGATTTGAGGCACTATGCCCAGCTTACCAATGCAGTCCAACGGCTCAAAAATGACATGTGTGGTTCCATCATCCTAAAAAGATCAGTTGGACAGCGTGAAGGGTGCGCTTGTGGTGGTGCAGGGCAAGGGTCGCTCCCGCACATCCATGTGCCCGCGACACTTGTGCATCCCTGCACGGCGCGCAACGACG
>JARRQD010000266.1:0-7335 GCA_037382205.1 Candidatus Thiodiazotropha sp. | reverse complement strand
CTTTAACAAGCGTCTCAAACGCCTTGACATTTCCTTTCAGAAGCTGATCTCCGGCTTTCATTAAACCATCAAGTACTTCAAGGTGTGATCCAACCACTGTCTGTAATAACGCCTCTCCTGCTCCAAATAGATCACCCTGCATAAGTTCCCCGAAAGAGTTTTTTAGCCCGGTGACCACTTCATCAACCGCACCGGTCAAACCTTCAAATAAACTCTTATGCGCGCCCAAGTATCCTTCAACATATTCCGACCCAGCCTTATCTAATGTTCCAATCATTGTTTTAGCCGCATCTACCTGCCCTTCAATAAGTACTTCCGCCGAGTTTTTTACGCCACCCAAAACATCCTGATAAGCATCAACCATGCCTTGATACAGATTCATCTGCGCATTCATGGCTCCACCCAATAGTGTTGTCGCCGCACTACTGGACAACCCCATAATCATGGACAATGATGCTAATGGACTAGAACCCTCGAAAAGAGTTTCGAAGGCACTGATACCCTTCATTAGTACCTCGTTTGTAAATCCTGTTGCATTGCTGAAAGTATGCATGCCCGGTCCAGCAAGCTCTTCCATAATCGATAAGCGCTCCGCCGAACTCGACATAGTCCATCGAAGAGTATCTACCCCCGCAGGCGATATCATTTGCGTCGAAAAGGGAGCTGAGTGGCTAAAAGCTCCTTTATCTCCAATTAGATTAAAGTTTGAATTGTTTATATTATTAAAATTATTCATGAATAGCGTACTCCTGCAAATTGCTGTTAGTGTTCCTTAAAATACATTCCAACCATGAATGCATGAAAGAATTAGTACAACTAAGAATCTGATAAATATTTAGTCATAAATTTCTTCCTGGTGCATTTTTTAATCAATTATCGGTTTACTACTAGTTTCACCACACCGTAAATAGTGACTCACTCACACCTACAGCATACATCCGAAATTCCGCTTAACATATAGACCACTGGAATATAACAACACATACTTAAGCCTATACTTTCATTCCTCCGGAGTTGATCATACAACTCGAAATAATGGCGTCTACACTATTTCCCAATCTAGGTTAGTTTTCTATTATATTAAGGCAAAACTACAATTTTTTGGTCTTGCTTATCAGCATATAGCTTGGGTTTATCTATCATTTCTGATATTACATCCACACGACCATAGAGCCCTTATCGCCAGTGGCTCTTGCGGCCGGAACCAATCTATTTTGGCTCCGCTTTCGAGATGGAACTATTTGTTCACTTCATTATTAACATATTGGTCAAAGTACTTAATCGAGACTACCATCCGATTTCAAACGTACAATTTTACCGACTGTTGTGGATTGATAACTATTAAACCCTCCCCCCACATAAAGGGCGCCGCTGCCGTCAGTAGCTTGGCTGACAATCTTAACAAAGTCATCAAAACCGCTACCCACATCAAATGCCTCATCTACCGTGCCATCGCTGTTGAGGCGTATCAATCGGTTGCTGCTAATACCGTTGTATAAGTTAAACATGCCCCCGACATACAGATCACCGCTACCATCAGTGAGAGGGCTGATACTATAGACCAAGTAATCAACGCTAACGCCAGGCGTGTAGTCAAAACCGCCATCCACATTAAGTGCAGTATCCACCGTACCATCGCTGTTGAGGCGTATCAGCCCGTTGCTGCCAATACCGTTGTAAGTGTTAAACCTACCGCCCACATACAGGTCACCGCTGCCGTCAACGGCTGGGCTGATACTACCAATCATGTAATCAAGAATATCGCTGGCCGAGTAATCAAAACCGCTACCCACATTAAATGCAGTATCCACCGTGCCATCATTGTTGAGACGTATCAACCCGTTGACGCTGGTACCGTTGTAAGTGCTAAACGCCCCTCCCACATAGATATCACCGCTACCATCAGTCGCTTGGCTGATTGTCATAACCAAGTCATCAAAACCGCTACCCACATCAAACGCAGTATCCACCGTGCCATCACCATTGATGCGTATCAACCCTTTGCTACCACTACTATGGAAAGTGTTATACCCGCCACCTCCCACATAGAGATCACCACTACCGTCAGTGGCGAGGCTGATGCTTTTGACATTTACATCACCAAAACCGTTACCCAGATGAAATCTCTCATCAACCGTTCCATCGTTGTTGAGGCGTATCAAACCTTTGCTTCCAGTACTGGAAGTGGCAAACCACCCTCCCACATAGAGATCACCGCTGCCGTCAGTGGTGGGACTGATACATTTAGCGTGATAAACAGCATCACTATCCACATTAAATGCCTCATCGACCGTTCCATCTTCGTTGAGGCGCATCACTCCATTGCTGTCAGTACCGTTGTAAAGGAGAAATTCCCCGCCTACATAGAGATCACCACTGCCGTCAGTAGCAGGGACGATACTGTTGACCGTGTAATCAAAACCACTACCCTCAAAACTAAATGCGGCGTCCGCTGTTCCATCGCTATTGAGTCGTATCAACCGGTTTCTGCCAGTACCGTTGTAAGCGGTAAAATGCCCTCCAACATACAGGTCACCACTGCCGTCCGTGGCCAGACTGACACTCACAACAACGTCATCAAAACCGCTACCAATATTAAATGCGGTATCAACAGTGCCATCGCTGTTGAGGCGTATCAATCCGGTGCTGCCAGTACCATTGTAAGTGTCAAACCATCCCCCCACATACAGGACACCGCTGCCGTCCGTGGCCGGATTAATACTATAGACAGTAAAATCAAAACCGCTGCCCACATTCAATGTCGTATCCACTGAGCCATCGCTGTTGAGGCGTATCAGCCGGTTGCTGTCAGTACCATTGTAAGTGCTAAACAAGCCACCCACATACAGGTCGCCACTGCCGTCCATAGTCGGGACGATATAGTCAACATCGGAATCAAAACCGCCACCCACATTAAACGCAGTATCCACCGTGCCGTCGCTGTTGAGGCGTAACAACCGGTTGCTACTAGTCCCATTGTAAGTGGTAAACCTACCCCCTACATAGAGATCGCCACTGCCGTCAGTGGCAAGACTGATACTCGCAACAAAGTCATCAAAAACGCCTTTTACATCAAACTCAGTATCCACCGATCCATCACTGTTGAGGCGTATCACATGGCTGCTCTTAGTGCTTCCGTAAGCGGTAAACCAACCCGCCACATAGAGATCACCGCTGCCATCATTGGCTGGACTGATACTCGTGACCACGGAATCAAAACCGACACCCACATTAAACGAAGTATCCACCGTGCCATCGCTATTGAGGCGTATCAACCGGCGTCTGCCAGCACCATTGTACGTAGTAAATGCCCCTCCCACGTAGAGGTCGCCACTGCCATCATCGATTGGACTGATACTGTATACCCAAGCATCAAAACCGCTCCCCACATTAAACGCACTATCCACCGTGCCATCGCTGTTAAGGCGTATCAGTCGGTTGCTACTAGTACGGTTGTAGGTGGTAAAGTCTCCCCCTACATAAAGATCGCCACTACCGTCAGTCGCGGGGCTGATGACGTCGACAGAGTCATTAAAACTCCGTGCTTTATTAAAACCGATACCACTTGCTCCAGTGGTGGATGTAAAGGTGCCAGTGACGCCGCCGACGCGTAATAATGTAGTGGTTGTTGTGCTACTAAGTGATGATGATAGATGCCGCACCCGAACCGCCTGACCATTAGTTACGCTGCCCGCTGTAGTGGTAAAGGCACCATCATCAATAGAATATTCACCATCTGTTACACTTATCGTTGTCGTAGCATCTATCCCAGTTATTATGATGCTATCTGAGGTAATGATTGTACTCAACGCCACATTGGATTGATCAGTAAATGTATAGACATCAGGCACGGTATCTGAAGCAGCGGAGTCATTACTATCTCCACCACCACATGCAGTTAACATTAAAATAAGGAAAGATAGAAAAATGTAATTTAAATGGTTCGAACTATCCATAGTTACCTCAGGGCAAATGCACTACGATTGACACTGACTATTCCGCGCGGATATTAAATATTGCATAATCTCTCCAGCCTTACAGGGCGTTTATCCTTTATATCAATCTTTTCTATTTTATGGCTTTTTAGATCTAACCTAAAAATCAATGTTTAATAGGCTAATATTACGAAAACATTATGATTATCTAGCTCAAGTTCCGATGGTCATATAAATCAATTGCTTTGTAATTCTCTAGCAGGCAGGTAATTAACTCTATAATACTTAGACTATCTGCAAATATTAGATTCTAACATTCATGGCAATTATCTATAGATAGATTATTTGTATGAAAGAGTTGGTTCTATAAAATAACTGCTAAACAGTTAGCCATAAATTTATCCTGGTGACTTTACTAATTAGTCATCAGCTGTGATCATGCAATAACAAAGAGTCGCCATTAGCCTGCAAAACTCAGTTACAGCGACAGCATACATCCGAAAAACTACTTAACATATAGGCCATTAGAATATAACAATACATACTTAAGTCTGTACTTTCTTAACACAGAACTGGATAATCTATATAGGGTCATATTAAGGAATTTTTATCATGAAGATAATCCTGGCAGACGATCACTCACTCTTTCGCGATGGAATACGTAGCATGCTAGAATCTGAGGCCACTTGCTACGAGGCAGACTGTTACGAGCAAACGCTTAGCCAGCTCAAGACACATCCAGATGCAAAGCTTCTTCTCATGGACCTTAAAATGCCTGGTATGGATAATTTCAAAAGTTTAATAGAGATCAGGCAACTCTACCCCGAGATCCCGCTAATCGTTGTCTCAATGCACTGCGAACCTGAAATCATACAATTAGCACTATCCTACGGAATCTCCGGCTATATCCCCAAAACCCACACTTTTGAATCTATGCAAAAAGCCATAGATCTAGTTCTCAGTGGAGTTCAATATATACCTCAAGAGGCTCTGTCTTTTGCAAATAGTGCTACAACTGAGCCCAACCGCTTAACCAAACGGCAAAAAGAAATTTACCTACTCCTAATGCAGGGCAAAACGAACCAGGAGATTGCTGATGAACTTTATATAAGTCTGAGCACAGTTAAGATGCACGTCAGTACCGTATTAAAAAATACAGGAGCTAAAAACAGATCCCAACTTCTTGCTACGAAAACGTGTCTATTCAACTAGTCTCGTGTCATTCATAACCCGGGTAATAGTCTGTTGCAACTTTTCTGAAGTGACAGGCTTATGTAGCAAGGGTATTCCGACCTTCTTGATTGCCTGCAATTCTGCCGGCCCCGTATCTCCTGTTATTAGAACTGCCGGTATCTTGTGAAAGCTCTGTTGCCTAACCATCTCTATCACCTCTACACCATTCCGATAATTTCGCAAACGCAAATCACATATCAGGAGATCAGGCAACTCAATTCGCTTATTGAGTAACACTTGCAACTGCTCTGGTGTTTGAAAAGTACGTGTTATTGCACCCCATGATTCAAGCTGTGCGTTATGCTCGATATGAACATTCGACTCATGTTCCAACACTTGCTGGGCAGTACCACAAGGCACCTTAATGGTAAAAACTGAACCTCTGCCATATTTTGAGCGGACTGATAGCGGCGCATCCAAAAGAGCGGCAATCTGATATACGATTGACAACCCTAACCCAACCCCTTTTCTTCTATCACGCTCTGGGTTATCCAACTGATGAAAGGCGTCGTAAACACTCCCTATATCCTCTCGCTTTATGCCTCTGCCTGTATCCCAGACCTCAAACTGAGCATTATTACCTCGTTTTCTACACGCCAATAAAATACTACCTGAGTCCGTGTACTTAACAGCATTGGACATATAATTTTCCAAGACACTCTGAATAAGTACAGGATCGGTATATAGCCAATAACCTGTTGGTCGAACAACCAGACTGATGCCCTTCTTATCGCACTCATCATGAAATTTTTGCTTGAGCACATCAAACAATTGATTTGCAGATACATTTCGTTTTTGAGGGACAATTACACCCGCATCAAAACGTGACATATCCAACAGAGAATTGAACATATTTTTCATACTATCCATGGCATTACGCAATCTATTTAACAGATCCCGATTCTTACCCTCAGTCACACCACACTCTTTGCTCAATCCCCCAATAAACAACTCCATCGCATACAAAGGCTGGCGCAAATCATGGCTGGCCGCAGCAAGAAACCTGGATTTATCTTTATTTGCTTTCTCGGCGGCTTGTTTCTGTATTACCAACTCAGTATTCGCCGACTCAAGATCAACCTGCATACTATAGGTGTGAACCAACATTTTATTAAGATCAAGTGCAAACTTAATCATTCCTACGTAGTAGATAACAAATAATCCTGCAATTAACGGATTCGCAGCTTCGGTAAATACCAAAACCACCAAAGACTGAACTAGAATCGGCCCAACCAAACAGAAATAGATAGAAAGAATTGCAGCTAAATTAATTGCGCCCGCAATGATACCAAGCAGTGGCAACCAAATGATGAAAGCGTAAATATCACAAGTCTCACTCAAAAACCAGGTTATGCCCCCCCACTGCGCACTACTTGCCAGCGCATATAAAATAAATACAACCTTTATGTACTGGACATCATCCGCCGATAATTCCTTGCCCGCATATTTAAGACATACAATCAGATGCGGAACAGCAATAACCTGCATAGCTAAATACCAAGCAATCAGTATATGGTGCGGAAACGCTTCCCATAAACCAATCACAATCAGGGTTTGAGTAGCGGTAATCGCAAGATAAGAAGTTTGCCGGTGTTTCAGAATATGCTTGGTTAGAGCCTGGAGCATTCTGAAGTCAGATTTTTCAGACATAATTCCTTTTATAATTATTAATCCAAAATAACACCACTCAAAAACTCATGTGCATGTACAGATAAGTGAAAACAAAACAAAGAAGCCATACTTGAATACAAGCAGCACTACTCTATAGCCATCTGTAGACCAGCATACTACTATCATCGCGTGATAGCTGGGGATACAATCACATCTCTACCAAGTATAAGAAGAATAACCGCTATCACCCATGTATATCAAGGCAGAAAACTGGGGCCTGAATCAACCGTCTATCCGACCTCAATCTACCGGATTTTACGTTGAATCCACCCTCTTCCACAGCCTTTCTGGCCTTCCGGCCTAGTTCAGCCAACAGGCTTCCAGGCAGCCTATCTTTCTGTTGCTGTGCCGCTTAGAGAAGTGTCAAACCCATAACTATACAAACCAGTCTGAATCGGGTGAGGCCCGTGCTGCTGGCAGCAACTCGGAGGCGCGCTCTAAAATGCCCTTGGCCTGTAAGTAATGAAGGATCTTGTCGATGACCGCCTGATCCTCG
>JARRQD010000265.1:0-7743 GCA_037382205.1 Candidatus Thiodiazotropha sp. | reverse complement strand
GGTATGCAGGATCTCCAGGGAGTGCGGTGTTTCTGTGATCTTGCCACACAACATGAACAGTGTTTTTCGAGTCCACCTCAATACTTGGTGCTTTTCTATCATCCCAACTGTTGAGTGTTGAATTTGAGTCTACTTGGACATTAATCCAGCTATTTGCAGAATTCGCATACCAAATATGGCTATTATGACTAGGATCATCTTCTACAGCGCTATTTGAAAAAACCGCATGCACGATACCATTGTTGTCGATATCCATATCTGACGACGCAATGTGATTGTAACCTGTAAATGAAATTCTCCTTTCCGACCAGTTAGTACTTTTTTTAGTAAAATATAGCTGCTTGCCATAAGGCTCTCTATCATTAGTGCGTGTATAGGTTATGTAAATGTCTCCACCATTATCAACCGCGATTGAAGGGTTATAACACAACTTTGTTTGGCCAGCTGTAACTATATGGTTAACCCAGCCATCAAGTGAGCTTGCATAATATATCTCCTTTCCTGCGTAACTGTTATCGTCAGGCATACTTCTGCGATCAACCCAAGCTATATAAATATAATTATGTTTATCAACGAAAATGGAAAATTCAGAAACAGCTGTATTTGTAATTGATACCGGTAACCAACCATCTATTGAATTGGCATAATAAAGTGTGTTATTAGATATCCCAACTACATGTGCAACACTTTCATTATCAACCGCGATTTTTAGATCAGATATTAATAAAATAATAATTAGATCTAACTGCCAACCAAAAGATATTTTTAGCTTTCATGGCTTTCTCCGTAATTACTCAGTAAACTATGTTCAACTAGACACTAAGGAAGGAGTGACATTCACTAATCAAATTGGTAGCGCTAATCAGATATCTTGGTCAGACACGACACACACAGAGTCATAACTGATAGCACGTGACAACGCTTTACTCGACAGCTGCATGAAGAAGTTATTTTCGCAAATGAATGCAAGGTGTTGTTTAAGCATAGAATTACCCCTGACTTAGGCATTGACAATACGTTAAATAGAAGAGGGTGAGGAAACGATATCTTTCACTAAGCATATATGAAAGTCATTCAAGTTCAAGAGGCTGAAAATCATCGGTCTAACACGATTAGTTAGTGATCTTATTGAAACTTGCATAGCTGATACCAAATCAGTCTTCATTTGTTTGATAGATACTTACCGTCATATTTTTCTAAGTCTACCGGACGACCTAGCTGATTAAGAGTTTAGATGTCGTTTAAATAACAGGAAAAACCAAAAAATACCATGAATGCGGCGTTCAATCACATGTTTAGCGATGTTTACCACATAATCCATTTGTTACGAACGATGAGTCTGCGCTGGCTAAAACTGAGAAGATGGTTTGGTTTTATCAGGTGCTCAGCTGTCACGCTTTACTTTAAGCTGTACTTCATACTGGACAGCAGAAGGGAGGCATAAGAATTAGTACCCGATATCTCTTTTGTTTTCCACCCATATTCCAGTGCGTAAATCCCCTGCTGAAACCCTGCTAAGCTTTTAATGAAACGATATGATTATCGGCTCTTCCCCAAATCGAGTGGGTTCCCTTCAATTACCTGCCTTTTCAGGATAAAGATCCAGTCCGCCAAGATGGAAGTAAATAGCGCTAGCAAACCGTTCCTTATTACGAAAGCCTCTACTGCGTACCTTGATCATTTTTATCCGGCTGTTAAGCCCTTCTGCGGGACAATTGCTGACTTTTAGTACAACGGCATTGAGAATGCCCCATAAATATGCTTTGATCGTTTTCGCAACTTCTTTGATAGGATCCAAGCAGTTGCGCACCGCCCACGACAACCATTGCTCCCAGCCCTTGCGCGCCCACGTCTTACTCACATAATGCCAAAGTGACATCGCCAGTTCCTTGATCGCCCAGGCGCGCGCTGTTTTCAGCGTACTCTCGCGCAAGGATTTAAATCGAATTTTCTGCTTCCGTGTCATATTCTCTGGATTATAGAGCCAATCATACTTACTGCCTTTGAGATCCTCATAGCCTTCAGCCATCAGCGCTTTGTTAGCCATTTATTCGCGTACAAATATGAACACCACCGTAAAATAATTTGCAAAAGTAGAGGAGGAGTGCAGATCACACCAACCCAAAGATACTGACTTAGCAAGTTAGTTGGCGACAGCGTACCGCCGATAATAGATAACGATATGGGTACGGCTACCAATACTGAGGGTACTAAGGAGAAGATTGAGTTTTTGATGGAGCCAAATACCGACTTATTCATCCAGACGACTGGGGTGAACACAAGGAATGCAATGAACCAACCAGCCCCAAAAGGTAGAGGGAAATACTCAGTCCAAAATGAATTCGGCACAGTCTTTGAGAATAAAAATTGATTGGGCAAAGCAACTATCGCTAGCCAACAAAGAATTCCACTAGCTACCATTGCTAATTTTTCACGTTCCAAAGAGACCTCCATGATGCCTAACATTTGCAATTGCGGCTGGTTTTGAGCGTAGCGAAAAAACAGTCTGACAACATCTGTTTATTAGGGCCACTATTCAAAGCTAAAGTTTTTTGGCTACAAATGAATTCCATCAAAATCCCTCTTACCAAGGCTTACCTCATTCGTCTTCGCTATCGCGTACACCATACTGATATGGAAAATAAAATTAGGCAATGTATTGATGTATGAACACCGACTGAGAGAACTCTACCTCAGCAACACCTGCTTTATCTTTTATTGTTTTCTCGTCAACCAGTTGTGTGATATCGGGTAGCTCATTCAGATATCCTAGCGTATCTGAAAGTTGCTTTTGGACAACAGCTTTACCTGGTTCTTCACTGAACAACGAAACAGAATTGATATCGAGCAAAGGGCAATAGCCACCTAATGCGAAATCTGATGCTATCTTAGCGTTATCTTCTAGTGACAGCATATCTTCACACAGGGTCAAAGAAAAACCTCTGGTGGCGTCTTAGTCACAATAGTTTCTAATTGAGGAAGATAACGTTGAAATATCTTTTTTACTCCTGAATCCATCAATCTCTCCAAGCCCTAACGGTCACCTCACAGGAAAACAAAGGTGCTAACCTTTGGTTTTCCTGTGCAGGTGCTTGTGATAACTGTATGTTTCAGCATATGGGTGTTCATCTTTAAGGCCCAGCCAAGGGGTTAACTCGGACAATTCAAGTTCTGGTGCTGAAAATTCATAATCAATTTCTTGTTCCTTACCGCAATCTCGGAACGAACTAGAGCCAGTAAGATAACCTAAGATACCGGGATAGTGATCGTTTGGGATAGTCTAAAGCCATTCAAAATCAGGTGGTTAATTCAAATGATAGCGCTTTCACAACAATCAGTAAACGGTGGCCTCGTATTATGTTTTATGTTTATGCCAAACTCGCTGCGCTGGCGCCCAAACCAAGAGTAAACCTGACTCGGTTCCACGGGGTGTTTGCGCCCAACAGCAAGTACCGTGTTGAAGTGATGCCCGCCACACGCGGCAAGGGTTGCTCCCATCCAGAGGGTGAAGAAAAAACACCAGAACACCACCACCAGACCATGATCTGGGCGCAGCGCCTCAAGCGCGTGTTCAACATCGATCGTCCTGCGCATTCATGCACTCGCGGCATTAGTGAATCCCTTCACGTCATGTATCGATCTGTCCGAAGTGTGGTGGCGAAGCTAAAGTGCTCGCCAGTATCGAGGATCAGGAGGCCATCAACAAGATCCTTCAGCACTTACGAGCCAAGGGCGCATTGCCCCACCGCCGTATCTGTTACCTGTTACGCGGGCGTCACCTACTTTGGACTGGTTTGCATAGCAACGGGTTTTCGCACTCACTATCACTACGTACCACGGCAACTGAATCGAACAGATTGCCTGGTGACCTGTTGCCCGAATTAAGCCGAATGGCAGTGGAAGAGGGGGTATTTAGCCGGAAATCCAGGGTGGTGAATCCGCCCTCTTCCACGGCCTTTCTAGCCTTCCAGCATAGTTCAGGCAACAGGCTTCCAGGCAGCCTATCTTTCTGTTGCTAGCCGCTTAGAGAAGTGTCAAACCCATAACGATACAAACCAGTCTGAATCGGGTGAGGCCCGTGCTGCAGGCAGCAACTCGGTGGGGTGCTCTAAAATGCCCTTAGAGTCGTCTATGATTTTGCAGCCGGTGATCATGCTGAGTTGATGTGGTGAGTGCATGCAGCTCAAGGCAATACTGGAGCAAACTATAACCGCCCGTATGAGAATCCGACCTCAAATGAACCAACCTTTCCTGGTCTCTCTTTAGCATCCAGGACGCAGATCACCTCTGTACGCAATCTTCCCGAACCTGATCCATCATGGATGATGTTTGGGATAGCCGGAAATGGAGTCAGCTACAATGATATTGAGCAAGGAGGGCTTGGCGATTGTGCGTTACTGGTTCAAGAGAAAGTCATTAATAACAAATAATCAAATAGTTACTTTAATATCTCCATTGTTGTGTAGTGGTTAATTCTTTTTGAATCTGTTATTTATGCTAAGAGTATTGAGATAAACCCATCAGGGTGCGATCCGCACAGAAGGGATGGCCGCACTGGGAGGCAATAGCATATGAACCAGATCGGCAACACTCGCCTGATCTTTGTGGGACTTGGTCTGAGTTTGGTCTTCTGGTTTCTGGAGGCACTACTGCACGTTCTAGTATTTGGGCCAGCGGAGCTGCTGCAACAGTTATTTTGGCCACAGTTACACGAGGTGTGGATGCGCCTCACGGTGATGGCGATGTTCATTGCCTTTGGTGTCTACGCGCAGCGGATGTTGGAAGCCCGACGCCGGGCCGAGGAGAGCGCTCGGCTGGCGAATGCGGAACTTAACCAGATCTTCGAGACTGCAGCGGACGGTATGCGGGTCGTGGATCGCAACTTTAATGTGGTGCGAGCCAACGACACCTTCGCCAAATTGGTGGGCCAGCCGAAATCGGCCATTGTGGGCAGCAGGTGTTTCGACGTGTTCCGTGGTGACCTGTGCGACACCCCGGGGTGTCCACTGAATCGGGTACTCAAAGGCGAGGAGCGGGTGGATTATGATGCAGAAAAGATCCGCTCGGACGATAGCTCCGTACCATGCATGGTGACTGCCACCCCCTTCCGGCGTCCAGATGGAGAGTTGTTGGGTATCGTGGAGGATTTCAAGGACATCACCGAATATCGCCGCTCGGAACAAGAGTTGATGGAGTCCCGGAAACATCTGCGGGAACTGACCAGGCACCTCCATCTGGTGCGTGAAAGGGAGCGCAGTCGTATTGCCCGGGAGATCCATGATGAGCTGGGCCAGACGTTAACGGCACTCAAGATGGGCTTGCATTGGATCGGCAAGCAGTTGCCACCTGATAACAAGACTCTGGCAGACGAAATCAATGGTATGCTGCGGCTTGTGGCCACCACGGTAAATAGTGTCAGGCGAATATGTTCGGAGTTACGCCCGAGTATTCTAGATGAGTTCGGCCTGACGGCAGCCATTGAGTGGCAGGCGGAGGAGTTCACTAAGCGGACGGATATTCCCTGCACGGTCAACATCAAAGCCAGCGAGGGGGTGCTGGAGCAGGATCTGTCTGTGGCCGTGTTCCGAATTTTTCAGGAGACGCTCACCAACATCATGCGTCATGCTCAAGCGGATCAGGTGTGGATAGACCTCAGCGTCGCCTCGGGAAAACTCGATCTGTGCGTCTGTGATAACGGCAGGGGAATGGCGGCTGAACTGCAGGAACAGCACCAGAGCTTTGGTCTGATAGGCATCCGTGAGCGGGTGCGCGACTTCGGAGGGGAACTAGATATCGATACCGCACTCGACAGGGGAACTCGCATCAAGGTGCGCATACCCCTTAGCTCAGAGCAGCAGCCATGAGCCGAATCCTGATTGTGGATGATCATGCCATTGTACGCCGGGGATTGAAACAGATTGTCAGCGAAGCCGCCGACATGAATGTAGTGGCGGAGGCCGCCAATGGTCAGGAAGCGCTGGACAAGGTCCGGCAGGGCGGCGTGGACCTGGTCCTGCTGGACATCTCCATGCCCGGGCGCGGAGGCATGGATACCCTGCGTCGGCTGAAACGGGAACATCCGAGGCTACCTGTACTGATCCGACCTGTCGGAGAAGTTGGCCGATGGGTTGGAGCGCAGCGGAAATCCGCCCCATGAAACCCTCTCCGACCGGGAGTATCAGGTCATGCTGATGCTGGCATCAGGCAGGACCGTGGGCGAGATAGCCAAAGAGCTCTCACTTAGCATCAAGACCATAAGTACCAATCGCACCAGGTTGTTGAGGAAAATGGCTATTAAGACCAACGCGGAACTCGCCTATTACGCCATCAAGCAGGGATTGATCGAGTGAGCGACTGTTGGCCGTTCCAGGCAAGGCAGGACTGAGCAACCGTTCCCGATTGTAAGAGAAGTGCCCAGCTTAGATCGGCCGCTTCTCCTACAACAGAAAACGCCCGTCTCCTATAATCGACTGAAAACTGCACAATATACTTCCTTTATGGATCAACCACTAGGTTGGTGCTTTTTAGGTTTAATGGAGGAAACGAAAATGTCACGACTGTTCAGGAAACTTGGGAAGACTTTAAGCGTATCAACCTTTCTGTTACTGGGGGCTCCCATGCTAGCCCATGCCTTCGACATCGATATCCAGGTCTCACCAAACGTGCTGAATATCCAGAGTGAGGGTAATGTGGTCACAGTGCATACCGATATCAGTTATGGCTCGGTGGACGTCTACACGGTATTTCTTAACAGCGTTCCCATCAACACATGGAAGGCCGACGATCGTGGCAACTTCGTCGCCAAGTTCCTGATGGGTGAGGTCAAGTTACTCGATGGCTTGATCATCGGTGACTACAATACGTTGAAGCTGATTGGCGACACTTGGAGTGGCGAGGCCTTCTCCGGCGAGGATGATATCAAGGTGCTCAACAACCTACCGGCAAACGGTCGTTAAACCTAGAAGCGGAATCTAGGTTTAATTGTTACAAGCCCACCAGTCCGGCAGTTCAGCGATTGAGGGTATACCTTTAGGAAAACAACTACAGGAAGGTACTCGAAAGGGAAAGCGCCAGCGACGTCATTTAAATAACAATGTTTCAGAAAAAGAAAATCAGCGATGGATAACAGAGGTAGAAGAATCTCAAAGTCTCGATGTGGGCAATACAGAAGTTATCCATATCGCGGACAGGGAATGCGACTTTTACGAGTTTTTTAGAGATGCATCAGCCCTAGGTGATCACGTGCTAATACGAGCAGCAAGAAATCGCTCAATAAATAAAGATAACCGGCGGGCTAAACCCGAAGCACATTTATTCGATTACCTGAAAAACAAACATGCTAAAGGCAAAATAACGATAAACCTTGAATCAATGAACAAAATATATACCGTCAAGCTACCTTATCAGTGATTTATAGCCCAATATCCATGCTTCCGCCACCGAGCAGAACCAGGAGTAAAGATGGCGAATTACCCTTGTTAGAGTTATTTTCAGTAATGGCTATAGAGAGAAATCCACCGAAAGGATGTGATGCTTTATGTTGGGTGTTACTGACAGATTTACCGATCACTACATTAGATGAGGCCATAGAAAAATTCCAATAGTATACATTGCGTTGGAATATCGAGTTGTTTCATAAGGTTTTAAAGTCAGGTTGTGCGGTTGTGCAAGCTCAATTACGACATGCTGAACGTTTAAAGAAATATATTGCGGTAAAGAGCATTATCGCATGGCGTTTGTTTT
>JARRQD010000264.1:0-12194 GCA_037382205.1 Candidatus Thiodiazotropha sp. | reverse complement strand
CTGCGCGATCCGGATGAGATTCAGGAGTATGTTCCCCACTCCTGGTACAACTATCCGAATGGGGTCAAAGGTCTGCATCCCTGGGATGGAGTAACTGAGCCCAACTATGAGTTGGGTCCCAATGCCAAGGGCACCAAGACCAATATCGAGCAGATCGATGAGAATGCCAAGTACTCCTGGATCAAGGCCCCCCGCTGGCGGGGACACGCCATGGAGGTGGGGCCGCTGGCCCGCTATATCGTCGGCTATGCCAGTGGCCATGAAGAGATTACCGAGCAGATCAATTTTGTTCTGAAGACGCTGGATGTACCGGTCACAGCACTCTTCTCCACCCTGGGCCGAACTGCGGCACGTGGTCTGGAAGCGGATTGGGCGGCCGACAAGATGCGCTACTTCATGGATAAGCTGATTGCCAATATCAAGGCCGGGGATTCATCCACCGCCAATGTGGATAACTGGGATCCGGAGACCTGGCCGAAAGAAGCCAAAGGGGTCGGCTTCAGTGAAGCCCCACGTGGCGCCCTGGGTCACTGGATCAAGATCAAGGATAGCCGCATCGATAACTATCAGTGTGTGGTTCCTACTACATGGAACGGTTCGCCCCGGGATAGCGAGGGCAATATTGGCGCCTTCGAAGCCTCATTGATGAACACCCAGGTGGCCCGAGCCGAAGAGCCGGTGGAAATTCTTCGTACCCTGCACAGTTTCGATCCCTGTCTGGCCTGCTCAACCCATGTGATGAGTGAAGCGGGTGAGGAGCTGGCCAAGGTGAAGGTACGGTAGTAGACCGAGTCTGTTTTTATGTTTTGTTAAAGTTGTATTAGGAGTTGAGATGAGAAAGGTACTGATTGGTTTAAGCGGGCTCATGACAAGTGGGCCGCTGCTGGCTCATGCGGGTGAGCACAGTGATATGGCATTTTTATCCGTGATGCTTCATCTGATGACTGAACACCCGCTACCAATGATGATGATCGCCGGGGTGCTGGGGTTTGTGACCCTGACCCGGTTGCGAAAAAATTAACGACTGGTGCTCTTGCTGGTGCGGCGGCAGCTAGGGTGCGGCCCTACTGCACCAAACGAATATCCGGTACTGAAAAGATGTTCATAATAAATTGATTCAGGAGAGACGCCAATGCAAACGACCATGAAGCGCACCGCGGTCTATGTTTATGAAGCCCCTGTCAGGTTGTGGCATTGGATAAATGCGTTGGCGATATTTGTGCTTGCAATTACCGGCTACTTTATCGCCAATCCGCTGCCCACGATGCCGGGTGAGGCGAGCGACCATTTTCTGATGGGTTATATGCGGTTTGCACATTTTGCTGCCGCCTACATCTTTGCCGTTGGTTTCATCGGTAGAATTTATTGGGCCTTTGTTGGTAATGAGCACGCCCGTGAACTGTTTCATCTGCCATTCTATCGAATCTCGTTTTGGAAAGAGTTGCTTCATGAGGTGCGTTGGTACGCCTTTCTGGAAAAGCAGCCGAAGAAGTATGAAGGCCACAATCCCTTGGCGCATATCACCATGGTGGTGATTATTACAGTGGGTGGCATTGCGATGGTACTGACCGGTTTTTCTCTCTATGCGGAGCAGACCGGTCTGGGCAGTTGGCAGGATCAGTTGTTTGGTTGGTTGATTCCCCTGGTTGGGCAGAGTCAGGATGTACGTCTGTGGCACCACTGGGGCATGTGGATCATCATGGTGTTTGTTATCATCCATATATATGTGGCGATCCGTGAGGATATTGTCTCCCGTCAAAGTCTGATCAGTACCATGATCAGCGGTTGGCGGATGTTCAAAGATGATCGACCCTGATTTTTAAACCCTCCAGCGTGACCAGGGATGGTCGCAAAGCATCATTTAAGATGGACTTCTCTGAACCAATTGGAGAAAATCATCGCATAATCAGTGTTGGAGAAAAATCCTTGGGCAGCTCTGGGTGTGTGCTCATGCGGGTTGATTGATTCAGGCTGATGAGTACAACCTTTGCAAGGAAAGCTTTAGCAGACATTGAATTCAGAATTATCTCTATGCTCCATCTTACTTCTACTTTGCGCCGGTCAGGGCCTGTTTTTAGCTTATGCTCTGATATTCAGCAAGAACAATAATCGGCTGGCTAACCGTTATCTGGGTTTTTTTACCCTGTTGGTCGCGATTACGGTAGCGGATGCGTCTCTGTTCAACGCTGATGGGGGAGAGTCGATTCTGGCTCTCCGGTCTGTGCTTTGGCCTAGAGATTACCTCTATGGCCCAGTACTCTATTTCTACGTTCGCGAAATGACACGCCCCAGGAGTTGTTCATCCAACTCTTGGCAGTGGCTGCACTTTTTGCCCGCCATGATTCATGCCGCTCTCTTCTGGTCTTTGCCGTTTTTTAATGGGCCTATTCATTATGCAATCCTCACCCTGGAAGCCGATTCGGCTATGCCTTACCTGGGGTTGGTCGAGACGATGCTGAATGTGGAAATTTCAACCGCAATCCTGCATCTTACAATCTACCTTTGGCTGAGCGTGCGTTTGTTGATACACCACGATAGACCCTATCTCGATAGCCAGTTATCTTTGCCAGGGTTGGCGCAGCAGCTCGATGTCAGCGTGAATCAACTCTCTCAAATCATCAATGAACAGCTGCAACAGAATTTTTTCGACTTCGTCAACAAATACCGCATTGCTGAGGCCAAAGCTCAATTGCAAGCCGTGGACCAGCGGCATAGAAATATACTCACGGTCGCCACAGATGTTGGTTTTAACTCAAAGACAGCATTTTATACAGCATTTAAAAAAACACACAGGTATGACGCCGGGAGAGTTTCGCGGGCAAACCGGCTCGCATCTTGCGAATTAAGGCGAATCTGCCCTGATGTCGAAGTGCGAGCCGTGTGAGTAACGCTGTTGCGTCCTGCAGTTTCGGGTCAGTGGCGACTCAGTTCTGCATAGCCCAGAGTTTCCAGTGCGCTATCGATCGCAGCGTCTCTTCCTTCTTCTATCGCTTGAAGTGAGAAGGTCGGTGCTGTAACTGCAGGCGGCACGCCAGTGACCTCATGACTCACACCATTGGCGTCCAGATATACCTCGTTGGAAAGTCCTACCTCCCAGCCGTTAGGCAGTGTTTTGGGTAAAATATCAGATAATATGCCGTTACTGTTTTCTCCGACAAGGGTGGTTTGTGGTAGCAAACTCATCGCCATCAAAAAAATCTCCGCCGCACTGGCCGTGTCTGGGGCGCCGATGACTGCGACAGGGTTCAAGTAGGGGGTGTCATTTAACGGCTTAATATAAGCATCGACCAGCTCTGTTGGGCCGGATGCGGGGCGGGCGAACTTCGAGACTGCGAGTCGTTTCTGATCTGTGAAAAAGCCGGCGATGGTTAAGCCGACTGCATCTTCCCCGCCATCGTTGACGCGTACATCGACAATCATAGCGTGGGTGTTTTTTAAATCTGTCAGGATTGATGTCATGATCTCCTTTGTGGCGGGCAGATCGCTCTCTGCATCGAACTCATCCTCCGACAATCCGGTCATGCTGGCAACACGTAGATAGCCGACAACGCCGCCGATTGTGCCCCACAGGAATTGACCGCTTTCGGCGCCATCTACCGAATTCATGCTTCCAGAGTCGAGGTAGCTGGCGCGAATCGCTTTGTAGTTGGTTACTATCGCGTTTGTGTACTCTTCTAAGTCGTCATAGTCAGTCTGTAGAGGAATATTCTCATAGATCACTCTTTCTGCGCCCCGGTAGTCTTCAAAATTACATATGTCATCGCCATCGCATAAGTCATCGTCAACTGCCAGCAGCACATGTCCGTCATCCAGTGGCCTAAGCAGTTTATCAATCACCTCAAGCAGTTCTTCATTTGTCATATCGTCGTTCACCAATGGCCGGAGTTCAGCATATTGGGCAACCTAAAAAAATCAGTTGACCGCTCCATTCTACTAGCAGCTTACTGATTTTAAAGAAAATAGCTTCGATGGTTATGTCACCTGCTGGGTGAATCACGCTACAACGTGAATGGCACGCTGTCCAACTGATCTTTTTAGGTTGAAGGTGTGCCACAGATGTTCAAATACGGTTGTTGGTGCTGAATCGGCGATTAGGGTATCGCCCGAGCAGGTAGACGGCAGGCTGTTTTGACGCTCGTACCGAGTATCAAAGGGAAAGCCCTCTGAGGCCTTTAAGGTGGAGCGGTGTAGTAAGTGTGGGGCTGTATTTTTATGTTTGATATCAGAGTGTTGTCATCTACTCAAGAGAAGATGTGACGAGCTGGCTATGGCTGGTCATTGTTAAGTGTCGCAGTGAGGGATTGAGGGGAGTGAGCAGTATGTGGTGGCTATGCTTGGTTACCCGTAAGTTATTAATATTCTGCTATTAACAGAGGGTTCATCAGTGAGTCTACATGGTGTATAGAGTAGCTCCCCTCTCCCCTTGCGGGAGAGGGGCTTTAAGAGGGGGGCTACAAAGCCATTGGGGTGATTATCAAGTTACCACCCTGTTTTCTGGAGAGCTGCAAAACTTGGGGTAGTAATCCCCAATTTGCGTCTAAAGTGTAAGGTTTTCATCCAAAATGCGTCAAAAGTGATACTTTAGTATCCACTGTGGCGGGAGTGAAGGGTAGAGAGAGCCGTGCAAAATCCAATAAAAACAATAACTAATTAAGATTGTTTGGGTGTTGGCGCGTGGCTTGCAAACCACAGCTGATAACTCTAATGGCAATCATAGGATCTGCATATGAGCGAAACACCTTCCGTCTTGATTCTTGGTATCGGCAATCTGCTTTGGGCCGACGAGGGGTTTGGTGTACGCGCCCTAGAGAGCCTACAGCGCAACTACCGTTTTCCAGCCAATGTGCGCCTGATGGATGGGGGCACCCAGGGGATCTATCTGGTACAGCCTATCCGGGAAGCGAATCTGTTGGTGGTGTTCGATGCGGTGGACTACGGTCTGCCCGGTGGCAGTTTGAAGCGGGTCGAAGGTGATCAGGTGCCGAAGTTCCTGGGGGCGAAGAAGGTGAGTTTGCACCAGACTGGTTTTCAGGAAGTGCTGGCAATGGCGGAGATGCTGGGTGACTACCCAGAGCATCTACTGCTGGTTGGCGTACAACCCGTTGAGCTTGAGGATTTCGGTGGCAGCCTGCGGCCACAGGTGCGTGAACAGATTGAACCGGCAATCGAGGTTGTGCTCGACTACCTTGCCGGTTTCGGGATTCAGGCGGAGCGACGTGATCAACCTCTCACGCCCGATACCCTGACCCAGGGGGCGATATCGGATATACACGCCTATGAGGCGCAACGTCCTTCGAATGAATCCGCCTGCAGGGCAGGAGATGCGCGGGTGCTGCAGTCAGATGCTTATCAACTCGCCTATCGACCTGCAGATCTCTGTGGCCGTGGTATGACAGTCGATGTGGATGCCCATCTCGATAAATATCGTCAGGGAGAGTCGGAATAGTGTGCATCGGGATACCCATGCAGGTGGTCTCGATAGAGGGTGCAACGGCGTTGTGTCAGGGGATGGGTGAGCAGCGCAGGGTGGATACCCTGCTGGTTGGTGAGCAACCGCTAGGAAGCTGGTTGCTGGTGTTTCTCAACAGTGCCAGAGAGGTGCTTACAGAACAGCGTGCCGAACAGATCAGGCAGGCACTGCAGGCGCTCGATCTTGCTTTGTCGGGTGAATCCCAGCTCGATCATCTGTTTGCCGATCTGGTCAATAGAACACCACAATTGCCTGAACATCTCAGGCAGAAGCCGTAGCTAACTTTAAACAGGAGATGGCGATGTCATCAGCTTTAATCAATGCACTCATCGAGCAGCAAGGTGTTCCCCTGGTCGATGAGCACTCTCTTGGGCGCTTTGCCAGCAAGCAGACCCACACACTGCTGTTCTTCACGGAAAATCCACAGCAGTTTCCTGAGAGCAATGATGTGGCGGTGGTCATCCCTCTGTTGATGGATGCTTTCGGTGGTCGATTCCAGGTCGCAGTGGTGGCGCGTGAGGCTGAGCATCAGCTGCATGCCCGTTTCCCTTTCGATGGTTGGCCGTCACTGGTGCTCCTCAAGCATGGCGCCTATGTGGGGGCCATTTCGAAGATGCAGGATTGGGATGTCTATCAGGCTGAGATTGAGCGTCTGCTCAGTGCGGAGCCTGCATCAATCAAGCCGATCAATATTCCAGTGGTTCGTGCGAATTCCCACTGCCACTAAAGCGGAAAACCCAGTATGAACGATAGCAAAATTCCAGTGACAGTCAGTGGTCCCGGCTCCCAGCCGGTAGAAGAGGATGGGGCAAACCTGGACATCCTACAACTGCCAGATGAGATGTCCACCTTTCGCATGCCCTCGCTCAATGATGTTGAAGACATAAGCAAATTGCAGGAGGGCATGGCCATATTGAAACAGCTTGATGCAACCATACAGCAACAAGCGAAAGCCAGGCAGGTGAAACCGGAACTGATCGACATTGATCATCTGGACGAGCCCAACAAACAGCTGATCGATCAGGTGCTGGGAGAGGGTGAAGTCAGTATGGTCTATCAGTCGTCAGAGACCCAAGCGCGGATTCAGGAGTCGGTTATGGCCGGCCTCTGGCGTGTGCGCTATTACGATGCGTCGGGAATGGAAACCGCCGATACAGTGGAAGTGGCCTATGTGCCGAGATTGAGTCAGCGGTATGTCTTTAAACAGGCGGCCTATCGGGTTGAACATCCGGGAGACTCAATTCCCAACGGGGTGATCAATGCGCCGCCGCTGCTGGCAGAGATCAATGATAAGATTGCTGAATTCAGACCGGGTTTCGAGAATCACATCATCAACCTGACCCTATTGCCGCAAACCGAAGCGGATATCGAGTTCCTTGATAATGCCCTGGGCAAAGGGCCGCTTACCATACTTTCACGGGGTTATGGTAACTGCCGGATCACCAGTACTGCTGTAGAGAATGTCTGGTGGGTGCAGTACTTCAACTCCCAGGACAAGCATATTCTAAATACCATCGAGATCGGTGCAATCCCGGCTGTGGCAGCGGCAGCCCATGAAGATATTCAGGACAGCGCCGAACGGCTGAGTGAAATCTTGGAGGCCTATCTGTGAACCGAGCATTCTTTGCCGGCTCTTACGGCGGTGATAATGACAAGCTGCAGGATGAGAGTCGCCTGGAGTGCAAGATCTGTTGGTATGTCTACGACCCCAAACAGGGGGATGACTATTGGCAGATTCCACCAGGCACACCTTTTTCTCAACTTCCGGATCATTGGAGCTGTCCCAACTGTGACGGTAAGAGGCAGGAGTTTATGGTGCTACAGGAGGAATCATCCTAGTGTGGTGTCCTATACTGTTTGACGATTTCAGCGCGACGAGAAGCGATCAGCCGCTCGGCGCGTTGCGCAGGGAATGGCGCGCCCTTTCCAAGCAACGCAACAACGCGGATGATGGCTTCTCATCGCGCCCGAAGGGAGACCCGCAAATGACTCAATCCTGCGTTGCAGCCCTTGTTAATGGGGCAACCATCGACGACGGGCTGCGCCTTGCACTCGCGGCTTGAGTGGCTTTCTAAATGCACGCTTTATATAGGACACTACACTAGATTCCGCCGTTGACCGCTAAAACCTGACATAAGGTAAAGATTTGAATTATTTATTTATGATTTCCATCTTCACTCAATGGGTGAACCAAAAAACGCTACATGGATTCTAAGATAATGATCTGCCCCGACTACATCATCGAAGGCTTGGAGGTGCAATTTCGCTGCATTGAACGGCAACGTATGCAGGGATTGCCCTTGTTGAATTCTGCGCTAGAGGTTGAAGCGGTTGGATTTCGTGTATGGCAAGATCTCTGTCTTGGGGTTTTGATCACGCCTTGGTTCATGAACCTGATGTTGATTCCCCATGAAGGGGATAGCTGGCGCGACCGGCAGATCGGTGACAAACAGACCTATCAGTTTCCTTCCGGGCCCTACGAATTTATTCTGGGTGAAGAGGAGGGTGTCGGCCGTTATGAGATGTGCTCACTCTTCTCTCCGATGTTTGAGTTCAGTGATCAACAGACTGCGGTTACCACGGCCAAACAGGTGATGCTTGAGATTATGGATGAGGAGAACCAGGATGGTCTATCCACCTGTGAAAGCGAGATCAATCGGCGTTGGCACGGGGAAGCGCAATCTGATCAGAACAAACAGTCCGAAACTACCGAGCCGGATCGATCCTTTGCCATCAGTGATCGTCTGCAGCAGCCCATGACGCGCCGCGATCTGTTGCGTGGCGCCATCGACCAGGATAGCGAGCAGTGAGTATCGAGGGTGAAATCCGGATTGGGCTGCAGTGTCAGGATGAGCGGGTAAGTCAGGTGCTGATCAACTCAACCAGGCCGCTCAGTCTGCCTAAGATTTTTAAAGGCAAAGCGGTCGAAGAGCTGTTGACCATGATACCCATGCTCTACAGTGTCTGTGCAACTGCCCAGTCGGCCGCAGCGGTCAAGGCTTGTCGTCAGGCAACCGCTGTGACAACGGATTGGCCGATTCAATTGTTGGAGCAGATGTTGGTGAATGTGGAGACAGCCAGAGAACATCTGTGGCGGATCATGAGTGACTGGTCGAGCCAGGCTGAGGCGGCATTGAGTCGCGACCAACTGGCGACCCTGGCCACCTTGATGAGTGAAGCGAGACAGGCCTGCTTTGAAAAGGGTGACAGCTTTACCCTGAGGCCTGAAATAAGATTCGATGTTGCTGCCATCGAGAGCATCATTCAGCGAATCACCAAACTCTGTCATGAAAAGATCTTCGGCATCTCTCCGGCTGAGTGGTATGAGATTGATGATCAGCAGGCCTTTAACCGGTGGATCGATAAATTCGACACACTCGCCTCGGGGTTGCTCCGAGAGCTACGTGATCAGACTCAGACTGATCCCGGTGATTGGGGCGTTGAGCCTCTGCCTCAAATGGACCATCGGCAGCTTTGTCTGCGCCTGTCGGAAGCCGATGCGGATCACTTTATTGCTGCCCCCGAATGGCAAGGTCAGATCCACGAGACCGGTCCACTGACCAGACAGCAAGCCCATCCACTATTGAAACAGCTGAAGCAGTACTATGGTCAAGGTGTTATACCGCGCTTGGTTGCCAGACTGTTGGAGCTGGCTTCCATACCCGCCACGCTGTGCCAACAGCTGAGTGATCTGCAGCGCTTAGGAGAGCCGGTTGAAAACAACAGTGAAAACGAAATTGCTCAACAGGGGGTGGGTGAAGTGGAAGCCGCCAGAGGACGGCTCTTCCATCGGGTTGTGCAGCAAGACGGAACGATCAGCCAATATCAGATCTGTCGCTCTGTGAAGGGGTGCTGCAGATACTTGAAGAGAGTTCCGCCAGTCAGGGTTTCAGTAAGGTGAAACGGGTCTGGTTGGAAATCGGTGAACTCTCCGGTGTGGAGAAAGAGGCGATGCGCTTCGGCTTCGATGTGGTGATGAAAGAGACCCTGGCGGAAGGGGCCGAGTTGGAGATCATCGATCTGCCCGGTGAGGCCTGGTGCATGCCCTGCTCAAAACAGGTGAAGGTGGCTGCCAAGTTCGATGCCTGTCCCATTTGTGGCAGTTATCAACTGCAAGTAACTGGCGGGGATGAGATGCGGGTCAAAGAGCTGGAAGTGGAATAACCGACCCTGATGAACTAGACGATGTAATGAGCGGCCAGCTGACCCCAAATATCAGCGAATACAGTGATAGTTTAGAGGATAAAACCATGTGTACAGTCTGCGGTTGCAGTGAAGGTGAAACAACAATCGATGATCATCATGACCATAATCATCAGTCTAGCCACGAGCACACCCATGATTATGGTCAGGGGCCAGCACACGCCCATGCGCCAGGGATGAGTCAGGCGCGCATGGTGCAGATCGAACAGGATATTCTGGGTAAGAACAATCAATATGCAGCGGCCAACAGAAACTTCTTCAGTGAGCATGGGATTCATGTGTTGAATCTGGTTTCCAGTCCCGGCTCTGGTAAAACCAGTCTGCTCTCCCGAACCATCGAGGATATGCAGGCTGATTTCAGTGTTGCTGTAATTGAAGGGGATCAGCAGACCGCTAACGATGCAGAGCGGATTCGGGCTACCGGCGCCAAGGCGATTCAGATCAATACGGGTAAGGGCTGCCATCTGGATGGCCACATGGTAGGGCACGCGGTGGAGAGTCTAAAACCTGAGGATGGCAGTCTGCTGTTCATCGAGAATGTGGGAAACCTGGTCTGTCCCGCCGCCTTTGATCTGGGTGAGGCCCATAAGGTGGCGATTCTCTCCGTCACTGAAGGTGAGGATAAACCGATCAAGTATCCGGATATGTTCCATGCCGCCGAGCTGATGTTGTTGAACAAAATCGATCTGCTGCCCTACCTGGATTTCGATATTGAAAAATGTATTGCCTACGCCCAACAGGTCAATCCCCGCATTCGTGTGCTTGAGCTCTCCGCGAAAACCGGTGAAGGCATGGATGAGTGGTATCAGTGGATCGTCTCTACCCGGCAGACGGCGTTGATCGGACATCCGAAACAGATCGCCTAGTCGGTGTGATTTTAACGCACCACTCAACTGATGGGGTGAATACAAGGGAGGAGGAATTGGAACAGATGAAAGGTAACTTCTACGGTTTTGACCCAAGCTACCATATTGCCCGATACAACTTTGTACACAAGATTGCCAAATCCCGTACCCCGTTGACGATTGCCCGTCACCGCCAAACCGACAACCAATGGAAGTGTGCCTGATGAGTCATCGCCCAACCGTATTGATTGTGGATGATGAGATCCGCAGCCTGGAGACCCTGGAGCGGATTCTGGAGGATGAGTTCGACATCCGGACTGCAGAGACGGTGGCCCAGGCGAAGGCCATTCTGCAGAGTCAATGGGTGCAGATTATTCTCTGTGATCAGCGTATGCCGGATATTACCGGAGTGGAGTTTCTCAAACAGGTGCGTGAGCAGTGGCCCGATGTGATCCGCATGATCATCTCAGGCTATACCGATTCGGAAGATATCATCGGCGCGGTAAATGAGGCGGGTATCTATCAGTTCGTTACAAAGCCCTGGCATCCAGACAGTTTGATACTGCTGCTGAAAAATGCCGCTGAGCTGTTCGAGTTGCAGCGTAAAAACGAGATCCTCAGTGTTGAGTTGAAGATGTCGCCCAGTCGACTGCAGAGCATCGCGGATGACAAGAGTCAGCGGCTGCGGGAGGACTACAACTGCGACGATCAGATCGTGCGCAGCCCGCAGAGCTGTATGAATCAGGTGTGCGAAAAGATCCGCCGGGTATCCCCTTATGATATCTCGGTTCTGCTGACCGGTGAGTCGGGAACTGGTAAAGAACTGGCGGCCCGGGCGCTGCACTACAACAGCAATCGTTGGCAACAACCCTTCGTAGTGGAGAACTGCGGGGCATTGCCCGATGAGTTGTTGGAGAGCGAACTGTTTGGTTACAAGCGGGGCGCCTTCACGGGGGCCGTCGAGGATCGGGCTGGACTGTTTGAACGAGCCAATGGGGGCACAGTCTTTCTCGATGAAGTGGGGGAGGTCTCCGCAGCCTTTCAGGTGAAACTGCTGCGGGTGCTCCAGGAGGGGGAGATCCGCCCGCTGGGAAGCAGTCAGACCCGGCAGGTCGATGTTCGTATCATCGCCGCCACCAACCGGGATCTGGAGAAGGAGGTCAGAGAGGGGCGCTTCCGTGAAGATCTCTACTATCGGTTGGCAACTGTCACCATTCAGCTACCGGCACTGCGTGAGCGCAAGATGGACATTCCCCTGATCGCCAACAGTATTCTGGATGCTTCCATGAAGCAGCTGGGCAAACAGGTCGAGGGTTTTACCAATGAGACCCTGGCCTGTATGCAGGCCTACCAATGGCCGGGCAATGTGCGGGAGCTGCAGAACGAGATCCGCCATATGCTGGTGATGGGGGAGAGTGAGTTGCTGGGTGCCGATCTGCTCTCACCCAGGGTGTTGAGAGCGGCACCTGAGGCGGATGAGGCCGATGTGGATTTGCTGGATGACCTCAATGGCACCCTGAAAGAGCGGGTCGAATCCCTGGAGGCGCGGATCCTCAAAGAGTGTCTGATCCGAAACCGTTGGAACAAGAGTCAGGCGGCGAAAGAGCTGGGACTCTCCAGGGTTGGCTTGCGCAGTAAACTGGAGCGTTACGGCTTGGAGAAGATTGAGCAGTTGC
>JARRQD010000263.1:0-11084 GCA_037382205.1 Candidatus Thiodiazotropha sp. | reverse complement strand
GGATATAGACATTTTTAATGAACTCCCGGGAGCTGTCGATGATGTGGGAGATCTGACTCAGGTTGACCATGTTGAGCGCGCCAACTGAACCAACCCCATCCAGGTTGATCGGACAGGGTACACCACCGACCAACCAGTTCGGATGAGGATCCTTGCCACCGAGAATGGTACGGATCTTCATAATCTCTTTCTGGAAATCGAGGGCTTCCAGATAGTGAGTTACCGCCATCAAATCCGCTTCGGGCGGCAGCAGATAGGCTGGATTATCCCAATAACCGTTTTTAAACGGCCCAAGTTGACCGCTCTCGACAAACTTTTTCAGGCGATTCTGGATATCGCGAAAATAACCGGGTGAGGACTTGGCATGCTTTGGTGAAACTTTCTGCTGCAGTTCGGAAGTCGCCTTGGGGTCCGCCTTCAAGGCGTTTACCGGATTGACCCAATCGAGGGCATGCAGATGGTAGAAATGGACCAGATGATCGTGAACCTGCAGGGTCAGCTGCATGATATTGCGAATCGAATTGGCGTTATCCGGTATCTCGATTTTCAGCGCATCTTCCACGGCACGCACTGAGGTCAGAGCGTGGGTGCCAGTGCAGACACCGCAGATCCTTTGAGTAAATGCCCAGGCGTCACGGGGATCCCGCCCCTTGAGGATCACCTCAAGTCCGCGCCACATGGTGCCGGTTGAAACCGCATTACGGATAATATTCTCTTCATCCAGATTCACTTCACAGCGCATATGGCCTTCGATACGGGTGACCGGATCGACCACCACACGCTGACCTGAATCATCCAGCTTGAAACCGTTAGGCGTTGTCTTGGTGCTCATTGATCACGGTCTCCTTTCTTTTGCGCATTCTTCAAGGCAGTGACCGCCGCATGGGCGGCTGCGGTTGCACCGACTATACCGGCAGCGGCCAGACCAACCTTATCCGCATTGGCCTCAACACCGAACTGATGGGTATCGGTGACATGCTGATAAAACGAGCCCTTGTCCCAGAAGCCATCTTCCGAACAACCGATACAGCCGTGACCCGCCTGGATTGGAAAGGAGAGCCCACCATTCCAACGGATGGTTGAGCAGGCGTTATAGGTGGTAGGGCCCTTACAACCCATCTTGTAGAGGCAGTACCCCTTGCGCGCCGAATCATCATCCCAAGCCTCGACAAACTGGCCCGCGTCGAAATGGGGGCGTCGATAGCACTTGTCGTGGATGCGCTGACTGTAGAACATCTTCGGCCGACCTTGCCGATCGAGTTCAGGAAACGTCTCAAAGGTCAGGATATAGGTCACCACCGCCGTCATGACTTCGGCAATGGGTGGGCAGCCCGGTACCTTGATGATCGGCTTGTTCGCCAGACCGGGTACTTTATGCACCGGCGTGGCCCGGGTGGGATTGGGTCGTGCAGCCTGCACACAACCCCAGGAGGCGCAAGAGCCCCAGGAGATGATCGCCTTGCAGTGCTCGGCAGCCATTCTCAGCTGTTCGACAAAAGGTTTGCCGCCGATGATGCAGTACATGCCATCCTCATCGAGAGGCGGATTGCCCTCAACAGCCAGAATGAAGTTACCGTCATATTTTTCAATGGTCTCTTCGATGATGGCTTCTGCCTGATGCCCGGCAGCGGCCATGATGGTGTCGTCGTAATCGAGAGAGATCATCGACAACACCACATCCTTTGCCAGTGGATGCGCTGAACGGATAAAGGACTCAGAACAGCAGGTGCACTCAAGCCCGTGCAACCAAATTACAGGAATTCGAGGTTTAGTCTCCATGGCCTCGGCGATGCGAGGTACCACGGCAGGTCCCAACCCCAGAGCGGAAGCTGTTAAACTGCAGAACTTCAGAAAACTGCGACGGGTAATCCCCTGCCGTCGCATGACTTGGTAAAAGGTCTCGGTCATCACCCTGCGCCTCCAGGTCGTATAAAGGGGCTATGCGGTGTTATTCTTCTTGCCGCACTTTTCCCAACATGAGCAACAGTTATGCCATGTTTATTAAGTTTCTTTATATCAGGGGGTTAGCAGGATCATTAAGCAACGAACAAAAACCGAAGTGTATGCCAATCTTTCGCGACAACTGAGTGAGTGGCAAGCTACTTTCCAGCCGATGACTCGTATCTCCCAAGACCAGTATCAACAAATTCGATGTTACTCCTCTATACGGACTCCCATGTCATCAACTGACTGAAAGGCACTCAGAGCAGTTTCCTTATAACCTTCCTTGGGAGTTCTCTAGTGTGGTGTCCTATACTGGCTGACGTTTTCAGAGGCCCGCAAATGACTCAAGACAAGGCGCGGCCCGCCGTCAATGGTTGCCGTATTGGTGGCAGTATCGATTCGCCGCAGAAGATGGCCTATCTCATCAATCATACGGATGGTGATGTGTTGAGCCATGCTAATATCGAGCAATAAACCTACGTGTTGAATCTGTTGATGAGTCATAGAACACCCGCTCCATCACAAGCAATCATCCTAAAAAGATCAGTTGGACAGCGTGATTCACTCAGCAGGTGAGCTAGTAGAATGGAGCGGTCAACTGATTTTTTTAGCTTGAATTGGCTACGGCCAGTCCTGCGTTTGCACGCCTTACCAGGTCGGCTTGTGGATTGGCTGAGCGTTACCGAACTTATCAAACGGCCCACTAGGGTGATGGTGTCGATATCAGCTTATCAGCCTCACCGGGCTGCAGACCAAACTCCTGCTCAATCATCCGGTTCCACTTGTCTCTTTTGAATACTGATTTATCCGGTACAGCCCGGTGTACCAGATTGTAGTGACACTCGATGCAGCTCTTATCTTTTGCATCCTCTGTATGGATCTGGAGCGTATCGGGCCGGGCACCATAGATCGCGTCTTTAACATGGCAACGTTTACAGGTCGCAGAGTCTTGTCGTTTGAACCACTCGCGCGCATTAAAGGCCGCATCCGGCAGATGTAAAGCACTGATTACCGGGTCATCATATTCAGGGCCAAACAGCTGCTGAAAAAGATCCTTCGCCCCCACAATGTGATCCCAGGTTGCGGCAAACACACCTTCGGAGACATGACAGTCACCACAACTTGCACGCACACCAGAAACCGGTTTGTAATGGGAAGATTGGCGATAGGGTTCGGCAATCAGCTCCATTGAGTGACAGCTGGTGCAGAAAGTTTCTGTACTGGTGAGATGATCGAACTCGGTGAGAAACAACACAAAACCTATGCCGGCCAAGCCACCAATCAGTAGTGCGATCACAACATGACGAGTAATGAGCATAGGCAGGGCAAACTTAATCATGGTGCTCTTTCCCCACACCATAACCAAGAATCGGATTCAGTTCTGTAGGCTGGTTCAACCAGCTATGCTGATCCAGACGAGTGACATAAGCCTCAATCAATTCATCGGCAATCCGCTCACCAGCGAGTTCACGGAGCTGTGGTAGAAATTCACCATAGAAATTCTGCCCTACCTTATGCATTCCCTCCCATGATGCCGCATTGGGACTCATCATTGCCGCCCCATGCCTTGCGGCCGTACCTTCACCGTGCCAGAGCCGCCAAAAGCTGAACTCGATCGGCTCATCAAAAGGCGCCGGGGTCAGCAGTTTTTTCTCATAGAGCACCGACATGATTGCTTGAGCTGGCTTTCCGAACTTCTCGTTATAGAGCTCTACAACTTGATCAAACTGCTTCATGTAGCTTGTGACGAAATTCTTACCGTGACACTCAAGACAGACTTTATTCATGATCTGTCTGCGCCGCTTGGGCGTGGCAACCGCCTTAACCTTACCCTTACTGCCATCCAATTTACTTAACTCAGAACCTCGCTTTGGCGCCGGTTGGGACGCTGGCAACTCCCTTCTATCCCCATCATCAAAGATCACCAGATACTGACGCTCAGATATCGGGCTGTTGAGGCTCCAGGCATCCCGCATACCGACATCGTGACTTCCTTTAACCCCTGGGGTGGTTCCCATGTGACAGGTGACGCAGGTTGGCGCTGCACTGTAGTCCTTACCAAGCACCCAGCGATCACTCTCAAGATTCATTCTCGATCTGTTGGTTTCATAGAGCATGCCATGCTTGGAGCTCCAATAGGCTTTGTCGTCCGGCGAGTCGGGGCCAGTATGACACCAGGTACAGGCACTCGGATCCCTGGCCTGAGCCTTGGAGAAACTGTGACGCCCATGACAGGCGGAACAGGAACCATGGGAACCATCTGGATTGATCCGCCCAATGCCACTATTGGGCCAGCTCTCAGCTGTCAGAGTACCATCACCTCGCACCTCCACTTTAGAACCATGGCACTGAGCACACCCTGCGGCCACCATCGCTTTTCCACTCAAGTTGTCAGCCAATGCCGGCAAGCGGTTTTTGAGGATACTCAGCGCTTTTGTATGAACCGATCCTTCGGTCTCTTTAAACTCTTTAGTATGACATCGGCCACAATCCTTGGGTGAAACAATGGTGGCGATGATCGCACCTTCGTGCTCAATGGCATCGTCATCGACCTGTTGCGCCTGATGACAATCGAGACAATTCACCCCGGCCTCGGCATGGGCGCTGTTCTGCCACTCATGGGTTAAACCCGCTGAAGATTTTTTGTGGCAGGAGACACACTCCTTGCCCGCCTCCAAACCCCAGTTGGCTGGATCAAGTTTTACTTTTTCTGCGGCAACTGGAGGAACTGAGACAAACAAAACTAAGAGTGTATACACGCGCCAAAGAACAGCCCGTCCATGTGATTGCTTTGTGAGCATGCTTCCCCCTTGAAGTCTGCGTTTTTAGTTTTTTTACAAGCACTCAAAAGAGTCTATATAACACCTTTTAATTTTCCTCCCGACGTATCCATCACAGAGAGAGTTGGTAGGAAATTAGGTGCTGTTACAGAGATCAGTCTTTTCTCTTTTTTCTGACGCATTCCAGATGCAATCATTTCTAATCACTATGCAGCTTTTAGATTTAATGATCAATATGGAAAGCTGTTCGTCTTACACAAAGCCACCTTTAACCTAAAAAGATCAGTTGGACAGCGTGATTCACCCAGAAGGTGACCATAACCATCGAAGCGATTTTCATCATAATCAAACACCTGCTATTAGAATGGAGCGGTCAACAGATTTTTTTAGGTTTAATTAAGAATATTATATTTTATTAAATTAGTGTTTTCCCCAATTGAAGATGCAATCCCAAAAGTGTGACTATGGCACATAAATAATTCGCAACAGTAAGGGTTATACGGTTGCGAAACATAAATATAAAAAGGGAGAAAATTGATGGATAATCATAAATGGTTAATCCTGCTGTTCGTCTTACTTGGCTGGTTCAGTTTTCATGGACTCACTTTAGCCGAGCCACTTCATCACATCTCAGCCGAAACCTGTAAAACCTGTCATAAAGAGATCTACAAGCAGTGGATTGGATCAATGCATGGTAACAGCTCTGCGATCAACGATCCCATACACGCCACTTTTTATAAAAAGGTGGCAGGCGATCCAACCAAGGAAGGGGTAAAGCACAAAGCTTCCGGAAAATACCCAATCTGTTTGCAGTGTCATGCACCCAATGCCGCAAAGGATAAAACCACCAAACTGGATGCCAAACCGGCCTACTCGGAAGGGGTAAACTGCATTGTTTGCCATACCTTGAAAAAGTATAACGGCATCCAGGCGCCGAATGGTAAATTACAGCTTGGATTGAAGGCCTATGACTACTCTACAGAGACTGTACAGGGGCCAGGGCGATACTCAAATGTGGCACTGCAAAAACTGACTGCAGCGGGTGACGTTTTCGGTGACAGTGACATGAGTGACGACAGCAAACCCAACCCCCATCTCGGTGAGGGTGTGACTGTTGATGGTGTAGAGATCCCCTCCATGCCTATGGAGAGCAACCCAAAACTGATGAAGACATCAGACGCCTGCATGGGGTGCCATGATCAGCGTAACAATCCGCATGGCGTACCCCTTTGCCAGACTGGTAATGAGTACTCCATCAGCCACTCCCAGGTTAACTGCCTCTCCTGCCATATGCCAATCAATGATGGCATCGCTGACCACTCCATGGGGGGTGGCCACAAAAGCGGTATGTTGCAGCGTTCAGTGGTATTTGATGTCTCCACCGAAACTATTGGTGAGGTTATTCGGACCACGGCATTCCTGAAAAACCCCCAACCCCACAGCCTGCCCACCGGGGCGCCTTTCCGAAACATCTACATGAAATTGACAGCCTACGATGCAGAAGGGAATGTGGTCTGGGAAAATGCCAAAGGACATCCGAAGGATGGCGATACCAAAGCCTACTTCGTCTACGCACTGGCTGATAGTGAAGGCAAACCAGCGATGCCGCCAACCGCAACCGCTTTGGGCAAGGACTCACGCCTCAAACCCCATGAGGAGCGGACTTTGGTTTACGACATTCCCGCCAAAGGGGTGAAGTTGGTACGCGGTGAGCTCTACTACAATCTGCTATGGCCCGCACTGGTAGAAAAATTTAAACACCTGCCGGAAGATTTAACCGAGCCTCAACTGATTGCTACTGCAGAAAGCAGTATATGATTTAAGCCGCCTTTGACTGATTTCTTGTTGTCATCCCGGCGCATGCCGGGATCCCAATCTAATAGAACAGCTAGTGTGGTGCCCTCTACTGTTTGACGATTTCAGCGTGAAGAGAAGCGATCAGCCGCTAGGCGCGTTGCGCAGGGAATGGCGCGATCTTTCGACTGGAACCGAGCGATCAGGGCCGTCATGGATGCGGGGGGCGCCGAATACAGCAGTGAATACGGCTTCATCGAAACCACCTACCACTGGCCACTTTCGCATATGGTCGCCCCCAAGGCAGAAGCACTGGGTTGCGAGAGCTGTCACAGCCATGCTGACCTTCCTGGTGGCCCACCTCTACCTGGCAATCACCACCAGTAAAGAGCCGTTTGGCTATGTAAAAGCGATGATTACAGGCTACGAAGAGGAGTAGAAATCGGGGCCAAAGCCTCCTGGCCTGTTTATTTGCAACTGAGCATTGACAAAAGACCCGGATATCTTCAAAATCCGCGTTTCACTAAATACGCGCCCGTAGCTCAGCTGGATAGAGTACCTGGCTACGAACCAGGTGGTCGGAGGTTCGAATCCTTCCGGGCGCGCCAATTCTAACTGATGCGATCCAGCATAATAGAATTCCAAACTGCTGAACTTGAGATAATTCGAACCTTCGAATCAAAATGGCTGGTTCGACCAGGCACGTCAGTGCCGCAGAGCGGGCTGAAAGCCGTTGATCCTTCCGGGCGCGCCGTTTCTAACTGTGATGAAATCGTGCGGCAATTTCATCCGGCTGATAGGTATAGTTACTGATCCAGAATCGCACATCGTCCAGAACCTGGCGCAATTCCACAGGAATGCGGTAAGCATCGACACCGATGTTCTTGCCAGTCTGATGGTGCTCCCCGGCCCATTTCCAGACCCGCCCGAACATGCGTTTGTGCAAGTCATTCAGGAATTTCTCGGAAAGTACATCACGCTTACGCTTGAAGGCCCATTCTTCGGCTTCAACCTAAAAAAATCAGTTGACCGCTCCATTCTACGAGCAGATTACTGATTTTTTTAGGTTCAAGGCCGTTGGCTTTAGCGCGCCGCCCTCGATCAGGTGCCTCTCACGCGCTTGAGTTCATGCTGAAACAGCCGCATTAACAGCTCAATATTGCCAAGACTTGGGTAATTGGGGCGCACAATGAAAGCGATTTCCCTGTGTGGTCCGGGTTCAGCCAACGGTACTTTAGCGATTCTTGGGTTTTCATCCACCAGCTGCGGCAGGGCGATCTCGGGCACCAGGGTGGTTCCCAAACCATTGGCCACCAACTGTACCAGAGTATTGAGACTGGTGGCGCTCAGGTGATGGGCTGCAATCTCTGACAGATGACAGACCGCCAACGCATGATCTTTCAGACAATGCCCCTCTTTCAGCAACATCAACTGCTGGGGATCCAGGATCGCGGCATCGAGTTCCCCATTTCGCACGTGATCCACCAATTCGTGAGACTGCTCTTCGGAGATCTGCAACTGAAGCGACGGGTATTGCTGCTGCAACAGCGGCAATACCACCGGCAACAGAAAGGGGCAGATGGTGGGAATGATCCCCAGTGACATCCGGGTGTGGAGTGGCTCCCGCTGAGACTCGCCCAGGCGGGTCAGATCATCCACCTGCAATTTGATTTGATGGGCTTTCTCAAGCACCTGCTTACCTAACGGGGTCACCAGCACCTGTTTGTTGTTGCGCTCGAATATCTGAAATCCGAGCTGCTTTTCCATCTCTGATAGGGCCGTACTGAGTGCCGACTGGGAGACGGCGCAGGCCTCTGCCGCCTTCTTGAAATGGAGAGTGCGTTCGATCGCCAAGGCGTAGTGGATCTGTTTCAGAGAAATCATTGGGTGAGTTTAACTTAAACAATCTCCATGTTCACTTTTTTTGAACGCAAATATCAATTTATTTTAATTTCCTGAACATAACAATCCCGGTACCTTACTTCCATCTGCTCAACACGACGCAGCAAAAACTTTTTTAACCTTTAACTTTTTAGATCAAGCAGGAGAACTTAAATGTCTGTAATCAACACCAAAATCAAACCCTTTTCCGCAACTGCATTCAAGGCTGGCGAGAGTGATTTCATACAAATCACTGATGAGGAAGTAGCAGGCAAGTGGGCCGTATTTTTCTTCTATCCAGCCGACTTCACCTTCGTCTGCCCGACCGAGCTGGGTGATCTGGCGGATCACTATGAGGAGTTCCAGAAACGGGATGTGGAGATCTACGCTGTATCCACCGACACCCATTTCACCCATAAAGCCTGGCACGCCTCTTCCGAGACCATCGGCAAGATCAACTACCCCATGCTCGGCGACCAGACGGGCGTCCTCACCCGCAACTTCGAATGCATGCGTGAGGATGAAGGATTGGCGGATCGAGGTACCTTCCTGGTCGATCCGGATGGGGTCATCCAGGCGGTGGAAGTGACCGCTGAAGGTATTGGCCGAGATGCCCAGGACCTGCTGCGCAAAGTCAAAGCCGCTCAATATGTGCGCAACAATCCGGGCGAGGTCTGCCCTGCTGCATGGAAAGAGGGTGAAGAGACCCTGGCCCCCTCCCTGCAATTGGTCGGCAAAATTTAAGTCACGAGACGGTCGGGTGCGATCACCCGGCCCACTACAGAAAGATTCAGGAGCTGTATCATGATTACCCCCGAAATCAAACAGGCCCTCAGCGGCTACTTTGCCGCCATGCAGTTACCGGTCAGCCTGGTACTGCAGACCGGCGAACATACGAAACGTATCGAGCAGGCTGGCTTTCTTGCCGATATCGCCGCCATATCAGAGAACGTTAACTTCGAGGAGCGTGACACAGGTCTGCGTAGCCCAATCAGTTTCACCCTGGAAGCCGACGGTCAGCCCACTGGCATCGTATTCTCCGGAATCCCCGGCGGGCATGAGTTCAACTCTCTGATTCTGGCGATCCTGCACGCCTCCGGCAGTGACATGAAGCTGGATGACACTGTTCGCAATCTGGTCAGTCAGGTGGACAAACCACTTCAATTTGAGGTGTTCATCAGCCTCAGCTGTCACAACTGCCCGGACGTAGTCCAGGCCCTCAACCAGTTCGCCCTGCTGAATCCGAATATCTCAACGGAGATGCTCGATGGCGGCCTCTTTCCGGAACTGATCGAAGCGCGGGATATTCAGGGCGTACCCAGCGTCTACCTGAATGGCGAACTGTTCGCCAACGGTAAGGTCGATGCGGCGCAACTGCTCGACAAGCTGATCGAGTCCGTACCAGAGATCACCCAGGCCGCTCTAAGTGAGCAACCTGCCCTGCCGTTGCAAGATGTCACTGTCATTGGTGGTGGCCCAGCCGGTGTTGCCGCTGCCATCTACAGTGCACGCAAGGGACTCTCGGTTACCCTGATTGCGGATCGTCTCGGTGGTCAGGTGAAAGACACCATGGGCATCGAGAATCTGATCTCAGTACCCAAGACCACTGGCCCGGAGTTAGCCGGTGCACTACAAAATCATCTCAATGATTACGACATCACCCTGAAGGAGCATCTGCGGGTAACCGGGGTTGTCGAAGGTAACATCAAATCCCTGACCCTCTCCAGCGGTGAGCAGATCCGTACCCGTACCCTGATCGTTGCGACAGGAGCACGCTGGCGGGAACTGGGCGTACCCGGTGAGAAGGAGCATATCGGCAATGGGGTGGCCTACTGCCCCCACTGCGACGGCCCCTTTTTCAAAGGCAAATCGGTGGCGGTGGTCGGTGGCGGTAACTCCGGCATCGAGGCGGCGTTGGATCTGGCAGGCATCGTTAAAGATGTCACGGTCTATGAGTTCTTGCCAGAGCTGAAGGCGGATCAAGTGCTGGTGGATCAGGCAGAGAAGCGAGACAACATCACCATCAAGAAAAACGTGGCCACCAAGCAGATTCTGGGCGAAAACGGCAAGGTCAAAGGCATTGAGTTTGAAGATCGAGAGAGCGGCCAAATAGAACAGGATGAGTTGGCCGGGGTGTTCATCCAGATTGGTCTGGTGCCAAACAGTCAGGTAGTCGGGGAACTGGTGGATACCAGACCCTGGGGCGAGATCGTGATCAACGAGAAGTGCGAGACTTCAACACCGGGCATCTACGCCTGCGGTGATGTAACCACAGTCCCCTACAAGCAGATTGTGATCGCCATGGGTGAAGGGGCCAAGGCCTCATTGGCCGCTTTCGAATACCTGTTAACTCATCAAGTAGAGACCGAGGACGTTCCGGTTGCCGCATGAGTTAACCCTTATGTTGTTTAAAAATAGCTAGCAACAAACCATTTCAGACCACTCTTAACCCTAGATGGTGCGGCTTGCCGCACCATGTTGGGCTAAAAGCCTTACTATTAACCCTGATGCTATTGATAGAAAGTATCTCATTCCATAGATGGCCAAGTGAAAGTGCCACAATGACATTGTGAGCTTTATTAATAACTCAAGTTTCGGAATTCAAATCTAGTGTGGTGCTTCATATAAATTGACGATTATAGAAGCCCGCTCAGGCCAGGAGACAAGGCGCAATGCGCAGAGAAT